>JBMOKS010000592.1:0-7258 GCA_049324355.1 Bacteroidota bacterium | reverse complement strand
TTTTAACCAAGACGTAAATTTATCTGCGATTGGTTGGGCGGAATATGGGGATACCTGTATTCATTGCTTTGAAAGGTCAGAGCCCTGACTGCCGGCCGGCTCATAGAAAACAAAGTACTTTAATGTGTCAGGTTTGAAAGCAGTATAACTCTGCGTCTTGAAAAAGCTACGGCAACGAAAAATTCCTGGTTGGAGCAACGTGTTGTACGTGGGGCGAGTAAACCATTATGTCGGAACTCAGTGATGTGGACTAATTTGAATTTGTTCAATTGTTGCGCAGCGTATTAGTTTGGATGCTTCATTAAACTTATAACAATGAACATTTTCAAAAATAAAGTTGTCGGGATCATCATTCATTTATTGCTTATGGCGGTGGGAGTACTTCACGAAGCGAGTGCCCAGGAAATCACCACACCCCACAAAGACTCCATTACCGCAATAGTGATGAAGTACTATGAGTTGAATCTAAAGATCTTTCAAGTCGGCTCCGGAGAAAAGGATGTTGATAAACTATTCGAACTGTTCACCCACGATTTTATTTATGAGCATCCGCGCTACGGGGGAACTTACAGTAGGAGCGAACTTTACGACGGATACAGGAAGGGGCAAGAAAATGGCCGGTACAATGGAACCACCGTCGACATTAAGGTCGAGAATAAAATTGTCGGGCTTAAGGCCGTGGTTGTGGAGAAGAGGTTTGTCAAAAAAACCGGAAATGGCCTTCAGAATGGCAAGCTCGAGATGACACTGTTTGAGTTTAGAAACGGAAAGATTGCCCGAATAACAGAGTTTTGGTAACAGAAACTACGTTGGCGAAAACTTAACGTTTTCGATTTCTTGCCGGTGCCTTGACTACGAGCGAAGCTCTCTGCCAGGTAGTGAGCCGGCCGATGGTAAGTCCTTGAACGATGATCGAGAACACAACAATAATGTAGGTGATAGCGAGAAACAGATTCTTATCGAGCGCATCGTCGATAGTCAAAGCAAGGGCAACAGAAACACCGCCGCGCAATCCGCCCCATACCAGGATGGTGATGGTTTTCCGGTCGAACTTCCCGATGGCCGGAATAAAACGGATCGGCAGCCAGATGGAAAAAAACCTGGCCAGTAAAACTACCAACACGCTGATGCTTCCGATCAACCAATATTGTCGCAGGTCAGGGATCAAAAGAAGTTCGAAGCCGATGATGAGGAATAACATTCCGTTGAGGATCTCATCGATGATTTCCCAGAATTTATCGAGGTAGTCTTTGTCGGAAGCAGACATGGCCGTAGCCTTTCCGTAGTTTCCAACCACCAATCCGGCAGCCACCATGGTGAGCGGCCCGGAGATATGTAAATATCGCGTAACGAGATAACCTCCCATGACAATGGCCAATGTGATCATGACGGTCACGTTGTAGTCGTTGATCCGTTTGATTCCCTGTGAACCCAGATAGCCTAAGAGGACCCCAACGACCAATCCGCCGCCGGCTTCCTGAATGAACAAACCCGAGACGTGAATAAAGGTGATGTCTATTTCGCTTCCACGAGCCAGTTGCAGCAGCACGACGAAGAGCACAACGGCCACGCCATCGTTGAAAAGTGATTCTCCTGCTACTTTGATCTCCAGGGATTTTCTGATGCCGGCTTTTTGGAGGATGGCAATCACGGCGATCGGATCGGTCGGAGAGATCAATGCGCCGAACACGAGACATTGGATAAACCGGATCGGCATATGTAACAGCATAAACGCGCCATACATCAGCGCGCCGACCACAAAAGTGGAGATAATCACGCCCAGCGTGGAGAATATCATGATCGGAACTCGTTGTTTCCGCAGATCGTGTAGGCTGATGTGAATGGCACCGGCAAACAAGAGGAAGTTGAGCATGGCCCCCATCAGTACTTCAGAAAGATCTACGCTGGCAATAATTTGAGCGAACTGCGTGTGGAATTCAGGGTATGTTTTACCCAGGGCCACCAGGCTCAACGAGGCGATCATGGCAAAGATCATGATGCCGATCGTAGAAGGAAGTTTAATGAAGCGGAGGTTTAGATAAGAAAAAAATGCCGTGAGTACAATCAGAATGGAGAAGGTATAGTATAAATCCATTGACGCGGGGTTTCTCGGACCCTCAAGATACCAAATTCTATCGATGAATGTTGCACGAAGGCAACGGGTGGCAAATGAATCCGATAATTTGTTTTTATTCCTCCGCCAGTTCTTTTTGCACTTTTTTGGGAAGCCCTGAGACAACCAGGTCGTACGATGTTTTAATCCACTTTTGCATTAATTTTTTGGGAACGCTTCCGGTTGTTTTTATGCTGTTCCAATGATTTTTGTTCATGTGATAGCCCGGAATTACTTCGTCGTACTGTTCTCTCAGCAAAATGGCTTCTTCGGGGTCGCACTTTACGTTGATCAGCTCGTACGTGCTTATGTCTGTGAGGCAAAGCATTTTCCCTTTCACACTAAACACCAGAACGTTGTCGTCAAAGGGCATTTTTTCTTCAACGCCCTTTAACGATAAACAAAAACTTCGTAATTCTTCGATATTCATTTATTCGGTTTTTTCGGCAAATCCAAGAATGTAGCCATTAAGGTCTTTCATGTAGAACTCTTGCATTCCATACCACGTGCTTCTCAATTCGGTGATCGGCAGCCCTTTGTTCTTAGCGGTTTCGTAAAATTCTTTTATCTTCTCAATCTCCATATAAAAAGAAACGCTGGCTCCGATGGGGAAGCCCTTTGAAAAAACGACGTCTTTCTTAAAAGTGTCGGAGCGCTGGAACATCAGTTCTATGTTATCCTTCTGCATCATGGCATAAACGTACTCTTTGCCGGGGGAAAGCGATTGCTCTATTCCATCCTGGGTTTCGGGAACGGCCATGATCAGGTTGAATGCAAAATTTTCCATGTAAAAGGAAACCGTTTTTTTTATATCCGATACTTCAAAATTTGGGGTAAGTTTATTTATTTTCATCGAGGCAATATTTTGGTTATGCGGCAAAATTAATCTGGTGAAGTAGCCGTCAATTGTAAAAATCGGTCGTTTTTGTTTTTGTGTAATTCTGCCGGGGTTGAACCGGTATATTTCTTTATCTCTTTTATAAAATGTGACTGGTCGAAGAATTCTTCTTGCGGACACAACTTGCCCTTCGCAATATCCGGGTACGCGGCGTTGCAACGAACAATATTGATAAACATTTTCAGAGGGAACCCGAATTGACTATTGAAATAACGATTGATTTGCCTACTGCTCCAGCATACTTGCGCTGAAAGGGCTTCTACCGATAGGTTTTTGTCTTGATAAAGGTGTTGAAAGAGTTTGAGTTTACGGCTGTCGATCTCCTTTAATCGTTTAATGGAAGCCATGGCCTGATTTGAGAGAATGTCTGCGAATTTCCCAAAATCATCGGAGGGCAAAGTGTTTATTCCCCAAAAGCTAGACGGCAAAATTTTAGAGGTATCCAGAATGGATCTTATTTCCTCTTTGAATAAATATTCTGCGGCAATAAGTTTAAAGCGGATGCCAAATATTTTTGTTGATGTTGGGATTGTTACCTGTATAGCCTTGGTCCAAACGCCGGTGAGTTTTATTTTTAGCAAATTACCACGCTCGTGCTCGGCGATTAGGTCGAAGAAGCCGTCCGGTAAAATTGTATGTTCTATTTCGGCACCGGTATTTTCGTATTCCCAGAAGCACTGGATGAAATTGTTTAAAAATCCGTTTACGCCTAATTCCCTGTATGTCATTTTCCCGCCTTGTGCAATATCGCGCCTAAAGATACGATTCGCGAGTACTTGATTTTGAGTTACGCGATCTTTTGTATAACCTTGTGTCAGACTTTAGGGGTGCCGACAGGCTGAGATCATACCCTCGAACCTGATGCAGATAATGCTGCCGAAGGAAAAAAGTAGTGAATCGTATTCTATACTTCTCTATCCGCCATTCCTAAAGTTTTTAAATCAATTGGGAATGGAAATTAGCTTCAACAATCAGCTACAACAAATCGAAGAGGGATCTTCGGTTCAGCAACTTTTAGACAGACTCATTGGCACTGACCAAAAGGGGATTGCTATCGCCGTAAACCAAAATATTGTTCCCCGCACTACCTGGGGAAGCCATACACTGCGTGCTCAGGATAAGGTGCTGGTGATAAAAGCCACACAGGGAGGTTAGCACGATTCAAACGAAATCTTCAATATGAAAAAAGATAACAAAACGCCTGATCAGCAAAGCATCTCATGCACACCAATTTCCGGGTCGAGAAAGATCTACGTGAACGGAACCCTGCATAATGTCAAAGTGGCGATGCGTGAAATTTCACTTGGTGCCACCAAACACTCCACCGGTAAAGTGGAAACAAATGCACCTGTTGTGGTATATGACACCAGCGGCCCCTATACGGACTCAAACATAGCGATCGACGTTAAAAAGGGACTACCGCGTTTGCGCGAACCGTGGATCATGGACCGTAGCGATGTGGAGCAGCTTGCCGAAGTTTCATCTGACTACGGAAAACAACGACAATCGGATGCATCCCTCAACGGCCTTCGTTTCGAGCATATCAAAAAACCATTGCGTGCAAAAAAAGGTAAAGTTGTTACGCAGTTGGAATATGCAAAGCGCGGTATCATTACGCCGGAAATGGAATACATTGCCATTCGGGAAAATCAGCGCGTCGATATTTTGAAGCATCAGCTCGATGATCAGTACGAGTGGTTGACGCACCAACATGAAGGGCAGAACTTTGGTGCCAATACGCCACGGGGCATCATCACACCGGAATTCGTGCGCAGTGAAGTAGCCGCGGGACGTGCGATCATTCCATCCAATGTCAATCACCCGGAACTGGAACCAATGATCATCGGGCGGAATTTTCTGGTGAAGATAAACGCCAACATCGGGAACAGTGCGGTTGTCAGCAACATTGAAGATGAAGTGGAAAAAGCCGTGTGGGCATGCCGGTGGGGAGCTGACACCATCATGGATCTTTCGACGGGGAAAAATATTCACGAAACCAGAGAGTGGATTATTCGAAATTGCCCTGTGCCTGTCGGAACGGTGCCTCTTTATCAGGCGCTGGAAAAAGTAAATGGAAGACCCGAGGCGCTGACCTGGGAAATCTATCGTGATACGATCATTGAGCAGGCCGAACAGGGCGTCGATTATTTCACCGTGCATGCCGGCGTGCTGTTGCGTTATATTCCGCTTACCGCCAAGAGAATGACGGGCATTGTTTCCAGAGGCGGGTCGATCATGGCAAAGTGGTGCCTGGCACATCACAAAGAAAATTTCCTTTACACGCACTTTGAAGAACTCTGCGAAATCATGAGCCAATACGACGTTGCATTTTCGCTGGGTGATGGTTTACGACCCGGTTCTATTGCCGATGCCAACGACGAAGCCCAGTTTGCAGAATTGAAAACACAAGGCGAGTTGAATCAAATGGCGTGGAAGTACAACGTACAGGTAATGAACGAAGGACCAGGCCATGTACCCATGCATTTGATTAAAGAAAACATGGATAAGCAACTGGAATATTGTAAAGAAGCCCCCTTCTATACCTTGGGCCCGCTTACAACCGATATCGCACCTGGTTACGATCATATTACTTCGGCTATTGGCGCTGCTATGATCGGTTGGTATGGCACGGCAATGCTCTGCTATGTCACACCGAAAGAGCACCTGGGGCTGCCGAACAAAAAAGATGTGAAGGACGGTGTGATCACTTATAAAATTGCTGCACATGCTGCCGATCTCGCCAAGGGGCATCCGGGGGTCCAATATCGTGACAACGCGTTGAGCAAGGCCAGATTTGAATTCCGGTGGGAAGACCAATTCAATTTGTCATTTGACCCCGACACGGCGCGCGAATTTCATGACGAAACACTTCCCGCTGAGGGTGCAAAAATTTCACACTTCTGTTCGATGTGCGGACCTAAATTCTGTTCGATGCATATCACTCAGGAGATCCGTGATTTTGCCGAGAACGGAATGCGGCAAAAGTCGGAAGAGTTTGTTGAAAGCGGAAAAGAGATCTACCAGTAGATGATCATTGTTATCTCCAGTCCGGAACCGGTGGCCTATGAGGCTTCAATCATCAATCAGTTGTTTGACGAGGGATTGGAAGTTTTACACGTACGAAAACCACACGCATCCGAGCCGGAAGTGATCTCGCTGTTGAAAGAAATTAAACAGATTTATTACCATCGGATTGCCCTGCATCAGTTTCATGAATTGGCCGTGGATTTTGGGCTGAAAAGAATCCACTTTGCTGAAAAGAAAAGACTTAAAGCAGACCATAACGAATTGCAGCGCTTGAAAAGATCGGATGTTATTTTATCTACCTCGGTTCATCAGGTCCAGAGTTATAGAAATATGCCGGATCTATTTGCCTATTCTTTTTTTGGTCCGGTGTTTAACAGCATTTCAAAACCGGGTTATAACACCACGTTGCCCGACAATTTTGTGTTCCCGGCTGAACCCGGTCGCCCGGACGTCATTGCGCTGGGAGGTATTGACGAAAGCAACGTTAAAAAAATCCGATCCATGAAATTTGATGGTATAGCCGTGATGGGCGCCGTGTGGCAATCGCCCAACCGCGTAAAAAAATTCAAAAACCTGCATAAGTTATGGTACGACCAATCGTGTTGAGCATCGCGGGGTTTGACCCCAGCGGAGGTGCAGGCCTTCTGGCCGACATCAAGACTATAGAGCAATGCCAGGCTTATGGATTGGGAATCAGCACGGCGCAGACGTTGCAGACAGAATATACTTTTTCTTCCATTCGATGGGAGGAAGAAAATCAGGTTCTGAATTCCGTAAACGCAATGTTGCAAAGCTATCCGGTAGCTGCTGTGAAAATTGGAATAACACCAAGCCCTGATCTCTTGGAGAAATTAGTTTCCATGATTGATAAAAAAAATGAAGGTATTAAAATTGTTTGGGACCCTGTTATCGTGTCGAGTACCGGGTTTAGTTTTTGGGGACATTTCAACGAGCAGACAGTTTTTCGGGCGTTGTCAAAAATTTATTTGACCACGCCCAATTATCACGAAGTAACACAGTTGGTGTCATTCGGCGTCGATGCCAAAAGTCAGGCTGCGAAATTATCAGCGTGCTGCCATGTTTTGCTCAAGGGAGGTCACAACGAAGATGAGCCAGGTATTGACTACCTCTATTCAAAAAACGGAGTAGAAACATTAAGCCCTCGAATGAGTGAAATTTATCCCAAACATGGCTCGGGTTGTGTTCTCTCGGCAGCGATC
>JBMOKS010000591.1:4268-7263 GCA_049324355.1 Bacteroidota bacterium | reverse complement strand
ATACAGGTGTTGAGGTCGATAGACATACCCCAGTGGTGATTCTTGTATTCATGGTTTTTCCATAGCGTGATCGTTTCAGGATCTACCTGGTGCTTCGGATCCGCCCAGGTATTGACCTTCGGATTGTAGCGGCCTGCGGCAGGGTTTGTCTTGAACTCAGAGAGTTTCGCTTCCTGTATAACAGTCTGACGTCCCATGTAGGTATTGTGCGTCTGAGTCTGCGCCAACTGATATTTTTCACCATCAATAGCGAACTTCGCTTCGGCTGAGTAACTCAGTGAACCGTTTACCATGCCCACTAATCCGTACGCATTTTCTCCGATACCATCCGCTACTTTTCCGGCTTTCGTGCGACCGTAACCTAACGGTATACCGATCGTGCCGGGAGTCTGACCGGGCTGAACCATTACAGGCACTTTTACAGTTTTACCGTTGGCTGTGATGGTGGCGTATTTTGTAAAGCTTTCTTCGAACGAAATACCAGCAGCATCTTTAGGCGCCACCGTTACATAGTGATCCCAAACCACTTTCGTGATAGGATCGGGGAGTTCTTGCAATAGCGGGTTGTTTGACTGCGAACCGTTTCCTACTGTTCCGTTTTCATATACCACCAATTCGAAAGCTGCAGATTTGTAGTTGCTGGCAATGGCTGCAGCGGCAGCGCTTACATTGCCGGCGAAGTTTACCGCAGAAGATTCTGCTGGCAACTCATAAACACCATCATACAGGCACTTATCCCAAAATCCCTGAAAATCGATAGACTGATCTTTGTAGAACCAGTTTCTCCAGTTATTGCTTACAATAGTGAAGTAATCTGGCTTTTCTTCTCCCGACCAGATGAGGAAGCTCTCTTGTGCTGCGCGCGATTTGAAGATCGGTGTGATCACCGGTTGCGCAAGGCTATAAGAATTTTTCCTGGGCTCGGCATCGTTCCATGCTTCGAGGAAGTGATGGTCGGGGGCCAGATAGTTTGTCAATGCTCCGGTCTCTTCTTCTTTATAAGAAGTCGAAACAGCCAACGTGAGGTTCTTCAGCGCAGCGCCGAGTTTATCTCCTTGCGGATGGTCGTAAACCGGGTTACAGTTGAAGAAGATCACGCCATCAATTTTTCCGCTGGTGGCTTCATCGACGAAAGTGCTCATCGCGGCATCGTCACCCTGGCGGTAGTTTACCGGAAGGCTGGCGTTGATGGTAGCACCGTAGCTTCCTAACATATCGTTGATTCCGTTCACTATAACCTGAACGGCCTTGTCATTTGAACCTGCAACCACGAGCGCCTTTCCGCGGCTGGCCCAAAGGTCATCTGCAGCTTTTGCCAGGTGCTGCTTGTCTACACCACCCGATACAGTGGCGCGGCCAGCTTTTGCGGCGATCAAATTATAAAGTTGAATCACAACTGCTCCTTCCTCTGAAGGCTTGATCTGCGATCTGTAGTCCGCGTTGGCACCGGTGAGCGTCATGATTGACTCAAACTGATAGTGGCGGCCCATCTCTCTGTCTTGCTCGCTGATCTCACGAGTTTTGGCGTACTGCTTGGTGAATTCGATGGGGGCTATCCAACTGTTCAGGAAATCTGCCGCTACGCTTACGATCACGTCGGCTTTGCTGAAATCGTACGAAGGGATCATGGCGGTGCCGAATGATTCTTCGTTTGCTTTCAATATGCCGTAGCAAGAAGTCTGATCGTATTGAATATGTTGCGTAGTAGGATATTTAGCTTTGAAACGTGCAATCACCGCTTTAGTGCTGGGGCTCAGCACGGTGTTGCTCACAATGCGAATCTGACCGCCTTTGCCGGCGATCTCATTCAATTTTGAAATGATCTGGCTGTCGAGTTCCTGCCAGTCTATCTTCTTACCTCCGGCCTTAGGACCACGAAGTCTTGAATTGTCATATAGAGAGAGTACAGAAGCCTCCACTTGTGCGCTGGTGGCACCTTTTGTTACGCTGGAAAGTGCGTTACCATCGATTTTAATGGGACGTCCTTCGCGGGTTTTTACGACGATGCTGCAATAATCGCCCCCATTAGTGTAGGTGGATGCAAAATAATCTGCGATGCTGGCATCCGTATCGAGGGGCTTGTTTACGAAAGGAATGGCCTTGCGGATAGGTGCTTCGCAAGCTGCCAGTGATACGGCCGCTACACCAAAGCCCATCATCTTGAGGAAATCCCTGCGAGAGTGACCCAGATCTTCTTCGGGGCCAGGCTGAGGAGCAAACTCACTGTGAGCGTGCTTCACAAATTCAGGGCTGTTCGCCAATTGCTCGATACCTTTCCAGTATACCTTTTTAGATTCTTCCATAAATCGTTTTATCGCGATCGTTGAGCGTAATTAAATTCAGAATTAATAGTGACACTTTGAGCACTCGAGGCCGCCGATGTCTTCAACTTTCATAGCGCCTTTGCTCTTGTCGTGCAGTTCGATCAGTTTGTCGTAGTAAGCGTTGCCTTTGGAGTTAACATCTGTTTTTCTGTGACAGTCAATACACCAGCCCATAGTTAATAAGGAGTGCTGGCGAACAACATCCATTTCTTCGATAGGACCATGGCAGGTCTGGCACTCGATGCCGCCGACGTTAACGTGCTGAGCGTGATTGAAATAGGCAAGATCTGGCAGGTTGTGAATCCGCACCCACTCGATAGGTTTGTTCTCGTTGAACGCCCTGGTGATCTTGGCGATCTCACCTTCACCGGTAAGGGTTCCGGTTTTCACCTGGTTGTGGCAGTTCATACAGATATTCACTGAAGGGATGGTGGCACTCTTGCCTTTCATGACCCCGATGTGACAGTATTTACAGTCGATCTGTAATTGGCCGGCGTGAATTTTATGCGAAAATGCGATAGGCTGTTTTGGGGCGTAACCCTGCTGAACGCCAATGGAATACAATCCGGAGATCACGGCTTTGAAACCTAGCGCACCAACCACAAACACCACTACGAAAATGAAGCCCCGGCTTTGAACGATCGAACTGAACGTGAAGGGTGATTGGACAA
>JBMOKS010000591.1:0-4258 GCA_049324355.1 Bacteroidota bacterium | reverse complement strand
TTCTTCACTGAGTTCACGCTGATCGAGGAAACGCTTCAGCGCAGAAACCAGGAAGCCGAGAATGATCACCAATAAAATAAGAATGACGACCATCCCGATGAGGATGACGTTCAGATACTTATTGTCAGCCGGAGGCGGTTCTTGACCATTTACAACTTTTTGTTCTTCTGCAACCTTTGGCGGGTTATCTGTCTGATTCTTGATGTACGCCAGCACGTTCATGATATCCTGATCCTTCAGTGACGAGAAGGCTGTCATCTGTGTTTTGTTGTACTCGTTGTACAACTTCACAGCGTAATCATCTCCACTGGCGATTACTTTGGAGGAGTTTTGAACAAATGCCTTGATCCAGTCGATGGATGGCGCACGGTTGTACACGTCGGCCAATGCGGGACCTACCAGTTTCTGGTGCACCCGGTGGCAAGCCTTACAGTTGCCATTAAAAATCTGCTCTCCCGCTGAAATTGCAGCGGCATCCGTAGGAATTTCCTGAGAAAAAGAGGTGAGACTGATGAAGGCAAAAAGGAAAACTAGTGTGACGAACTTGTACGCGGAGTAGAGATGATTCTTTATCATGATAAGTTTAGTGTCCGTTTCCAAAACAAGTGGCACAAATCTACTATCGGAACTCATTTTTTCAAATTTATTTAGGGCTCTGCACAATAATTTATGCGTATTTTATGACTTACTGCATCACGCACATTTAGCCGCGAAAGGTAGTGACGGATTGATCAGGAGAGGCAAAAAAATATAATTTAGAATCATTTTAAATTGAGAAAATGTCCCCTTTTGAATATGTCATCGTGCTGATCTCCATCATTCTAGGTTTGGGGATCACTACCATCCTCACAGGTGTTGCCGAGTTGATCAAACACACCCGGAAACTGCAACTGTATGGTCCATATATGATATGGTTGCTTCTGGTCTTTGTACTTCACATTCAGGAATGGTGGCATAGTTACGCGCTCAAATCGATCGCCGTCTGGAAACTGCCGATGTTTTTGTTCATCCTGCTCTATCCCATCAACCTATACGTGCTGGCGCACTTGCTTTTTCCGGCAGATCTGAAACAGGATTTTGACGCCAAGGAGTTCTACCTGCAAAACTACCCCCGACTTTTTATCAGCGCCATCATCATTGTCTGTCTCAGCATCATTCACAACATCTTTCTGGAAGGATATCCGGTGTATTCGCAGGGAGTACAGTTCCTGCTGCTTGCCCTACTTTCATTTTTTGTGATCACCAAGAACAAAAACAGCGTGCTTCATACGCTGATGTCTGTCTTTATGCTGGTGGTCATGCTGGTTATTCTGTTATTTACAAAAGAAAGTCTACTGAGCGCCTAGGCCAAAATGGACATCCTTTTAGATTTTTTTTGCCGTTTTTGACGGACTGAAAATAAATTACAGAGGTGAGTTATATTTTTCCACCGCAAAGGCGGGGCTCCTTACTCCGAGGTAAGTTAAGGTGTAGAGCAGGAGCCACAGATCTTTCACGTTTTGCGATCTGAGGAACCTGCTCTTTTTAATTTTAGACTCCGCCCCTACTCATACCTCAAAGCATGGGTCGGATTGATATTGGCAGCCTGCCAGCTTTTCCAACTCACAGTAAAGAGCGCGATAACAAAACAGATTAGTCCCGCCAGCACAAATATCCAAACGCTCATTTCAATACGATAGGCAAATTGCTCCAGCCACTGGCTCATCAGATATGCCGATACCGGGCAAGCCAGCACAAAAGCAATGAGCACCCACAGCATAAAATCGCGCGACAGCAATCTTACAATGCCCAGCGACGATGAACCCAGAATTTTTCTGATGCCGATCTCTTTCGTGCGCAGAATCGTCATATAAGAGGTGAGCCCAAAAAGTCCGAGACAAGCAATAAGAATAGCAAGGCCAGCAAAAAGCCCGAAAACGTGGCCGAAATTCTGCTCATTATTATACTGAGCGTCGAAGAAATCCTCGAGAAAAAAGTAATCGAACGGATTTCCGGGAAAAACTTCACTCCAAACCTTGTGAATATCAATGATAGATCCGTTTACATTTCCGCGCGAGATCTTAAAGGCATAGTACTCGCCGGCCCACGGTGCGCTCAGGTATCGCTTCAATGCAAAAACAATGGGTCCAACTTCGGTCTTGAGTGACTGTTGGTAGAAATCTTTCACTACCCCCACCACTCTTTTGGGTAACTGTTGACGCTCGTTTTCATCCCAAATGATGGTTTCGCCAACCATCTCGGGTGGATTGGCGTAGCCCAATAGTCTGGCAGCTGTTTCATTGAAGATCACCGCATCCTGATTGGAGGGGCTGCCATCGGTGAAATTTTTCCCAGCCACAAAGGAGGCCTTGAACAGATCAAAAAAATGCTCGTCCACCGCAATGATATTAACACCAACGTCGTTGGCGGGATCTTCTTTCCGGTAAAAACTTCTCCCCCACTGCAACTCATGCCCCGGCACCGACGACGAGGTCGCCATGTTTTCAACACCCGATAATTTTGTGGCTTTGTCGTAGAAAACGTCAAGGTGTGAATAATAAGTAGAATCTTTTACGGCGGGTCCTTTTACGATCAGGGTTTGGTCGAGACTAAGTCCCAATTCCGTCATCCGCATAAAACTAAGCTGCCCCTGAATGGTTAGCGTGCCGATGATGAGTACAATGGACGCCGTGAACTGGAAGACGATGAGTGCCCGGTTAAGATTCACCCCCAGCGCCGATCGTGATATCCTTCCTTTTAATATAGACACTGGTTTCAATTGAGAGACAACGTACGCCGGATAAAGGCCGGCGATGATGATGCCCGCCACGGCCAACAAAGCAATCACCAACAATGAATCGTTACCAAATT
This sequence comes from Bacteroidota bacterium, assembly GCA_049324355.1. Taxonomy (GTDB): domain Bacteria; phylum Bacteroidota; class Bacteroidia; order Cytophagales; family Cyclobacteriaceae; genus Chryseosolibacter. The sequence goes on along the minus strand of JBMOKS010000591.1, from coordinate 1,408 downwards.
CCAGAGCGGCGGGAAGTCCTATCATTGTTTTTAAAATGGGCAACAACAGTTGGATCACCGCCACGGCAATAATAGCCGACATCAGGTTCACCAGCAATGACTCCGTCATCAACTGGCCCATGAGCTGCCACTGATTTGATCCGGAGATCTTGCGCACGCTTACCTCCTTACTATTCTCGGTTGATTTAGCAATGGTGAAGTTGACGTAGTTGACCCAGGCAATGACCAAAATAAAAACGGCAATCACCACCAAAAAGTCGGTGGTTTTTCTATCGCCGTTCCTTTCAGCTTCGCCCCAGAGTGTTGAATCCAGGTGGATATTCTGAATCGACTGCAAGGCATACTTCGTGGTGTAACCCGCCGCGGCCTCATGTTTGATCTGGTCGCCCAGGTATTTCTGAAGGAATGCCGGGATCTTGGATTCAAAAGTTTGCGGCTCAACGCCCGGACTCAATTTAATATAGGTGTAAAAATTACCCCAGCCCCAATCATGGTCAAGCTGCTGATGAAACTTCAGTGTTGAGAACGAAACAAGAATATCGGTATGCAAATGTGCGTTTGGGGGAACATCTTGAAAAACAGCGCTGACCTTTAGCTCACTTTTACCCCGCTCGCCGCGATGGAAGGTCATGGTCTGGCCTATCGGATCTTCATCTCCAAAGTACTTGCGCGCCATCGACTCCGATATCACGACCTGGTCGGGCATTGCGAGCGCAGTGTTGGCCGAACCTGCAATCAATGTATAAGAAAACATTTGAAGGAAAGAGGAATCAGCATAATAGATTCTGCTCTCACGAAAACTCTTGTCGCCTACCTGCATCACAGGGTCGGCCATCAGCGGATCGGTATGAACGATCCGGGCGGCATCTGCTACGTCAGGCATGTCTTGTTTTAACGCCGGAGCCAGTGCGGGAACCACCTGTGCCGATTTACCGACCTCCTCATGGTGCTGATATCCATAATACGCCACGCGATAAAGATCTGAGGGCCTGAAGTTGTCGAAGCTGCGCTCGTATTGAACATACATGAGTATAAAGGTGCAAGAGATCAATCCCAGGGAAAGGCCGATGATGTTGATTAATGCAAACACGCTGTGCCTCCACAGTTTCCGGAAAGCAACCTTAAGGTAATTTGTGACCATGAACGAAGGGGTTTAATTTGAACCAATTCAAGAATTAGTCCAAAGCCGAAAACAGTTAATAATTAAGGAATTTTATTCGAAATCAGCGTAATAACCGATCGTTATTGACATGCCGCGTTCGTATTTGGACAGTTGCGTAGCATTCGTGGACTAGTTAAAAAGAATTAGCAACCAGCAGATCAAAAAGCTTAAACGTTTTTCGCCCGAGCATCGGTATGCAGGCTTCAGGGGTTTGCAGACTTACTATTTCCATCCCTCCATCACGCC
>JBMOKS010000590.1:0-7275 GCA_049324355.1 Bacteroidota bacterium | reverse complement strand
TTTGCCAAAATATCTGCTGCCATAATAGGTGGGTATCTGGTTGCCATGTCGCTTCATGTAGCGCTTGCAGCTTGGATAAATCATGTTAACGTGCTGATCACTTCCACCTTCAGTGGTTTTATTGTTTGGGCTACACTGATGATCGTGGCATTCCTGAGCAAACAAGGTTGGCGCATCTGGCTGCTCTATTTAGTATTGACAATTGTGTTGATGGGTATTGCATACCTGGGAAAAATGTACAACCCTGAATTCCTTCAGCGCGAAGAAACAACAATGGCATTAACAACATTTATTCATCACCACTCAACTAACTACAACTATATATGAAAACACTCATTACATTTCTTCTGATGATAGTGGCCGCTGTGACGTTGGCGCAGCCACCGAATGTTCCTGCAGAACCTGGCGCATCCTTTGGCGAAAAGGTCACAAAAGAAAACGTTCAGCCGGTAACAATGCTTCCTGCACTTTTGGAAAATCAGGAAACGATCACCACGAAGATTGAAGGCAAAGTAATTGACGTTTGCCCCAAGAAGGGCTGTTGGATTAAACTGGAGATAGCGCCACAACAACATGCCTTTGTTCGCATGAAAGGCTACGGATTCTTTGTGCCCACGGCTATCAAAGGTCACACCGTAGTTATAGAAGGGACCGCCAAAACGGTGATCACGTCTGTTGAAGACCTGAAACACTATGCGGAGGATGCTAAAAAGATTCAGGAAGAAATTGATGCGATCAAAGAACCGAAGAAAGAAATCCAATTAATAGCCAACGGCATTCTAGTTGTTGAATAAGTACTGTCACGTAAAGCAATAACCCCATCGGGATGGATAAGCGCTCCTATAACATCTTCTTCGATCTGCACACGGTTAGCGGTATTGTTATCAGTGTGTTGTTGTACGTGATTTTTTTTGCCGGATCATTTTCCTTTTTTCGCGGTGAAATTATTGCCTGGGAAAGAAACGAACATGCAGGAAGCAACCATGACTTTCAATTGGATGTGGATGCAGCGCTCGATACGCTTCAAAAAAAGTATGATCTGTCAACGCGGGACATATCCATCTATCAGCGCGAGGGTGAGAAGCGATTGATGGTGAGTTTGTCTGCACCAAAAGATACGCTTCTTGGTAAAGACGATGCTTTCTTCTACATCCATCCTGAGACCTATCAGACATCGGAATACGAAACATCTTATACCCTTGGAGAATTTTTATACCGGTTGCATTTCTTCGCCCAGATTCCGTATCCTGTTGGCTACTACCTTTCCGGGTTTACTGCCCTGTTCTTTCTGTTCGCGATACTTACAGGTATTCTCGTTCATTGGAAAAAGATTATCTCCAATTTCTACCTGTTCCGCCCGTGGGAAAAATTAAAAACCGTATGGACGGATGCCCACACCGCGCTCGGCACAATAGGATTACCATTCCAGTTGGTGTATGCCGTAACCGGGGCTTTCTTCATGATCAACATTTTACTGGTCATTCCGGGCCTCTATGTACTCTACGATGGCGATCAAGCCAAACTTTATAATGATCTTGGTTATGGCTCGCCAACGTACACCTTTGAAAACAGGAAACTGGAAAATCAACCAGGCATAAACGAATTTATAGGGAAGACCGGCAATACCTGGAAAAGCATGCATGCAACTGAAGTTTCCATTTTCAACTATGGCGATGAAGGTATGCATGTTAGAATAGGCGGTGAGTTAGATCATGGAGAAAAATTCACGGGTGCAGGCGAAATAACCTACAAGGCATCAACATCGGAAATTATAAGCAAGAAAGATCCGTACAGACCAACCAGCTACCTGGAAGGTGTGCAGAGTACCATGTATCATTTACACTTTGGAAGTTATGGAGGATATGCTGTTAAAAGCATCAGCTTCATGCTCGGTCTGGTAACGTGCTTTGTAATTATCACTGGTGTTTTAATATGGCTTGAAGCGCGGAACAAAAAACACATACCTGAAAAGCAAAGGCGCTTCAATACGAAGGTTGGTCATATTTATCTTGCTCTTTGCCTCACCATGTTTCCGGTTACAGCAGCATCGTTCATCGTTACGATGTTGGTGCCGCATGAATTTGATGAGATCAGACAGACCATTTTATACAATTTCTATTTTGGAAGCTGGTTGCTGCTTTCAATCTTCTTTGTATGGAGGAAGGACAATTACATTACGAACAAGTACACACTGCTTTCGGGCGCAGTCATGGGCATGTTAGTTCCTGTTACCAATGGCATCATCACCGGGAACTGGTTCTGGATTTCTTTTGCCAGGCACCAGTTTGATGTGTTCGTTGTGGACTTCCTGTGGATTTTCATTTCTGCCATTGCGTTTTATGCCGTGTTCAAGCTGAAAAGACCACGTGACCCTGAAGAACATCAGCACTCCCTCACTTTGCCTGAACATGTATGGCATAGGACAAATGGAACCAAAAAACCGGTTGTGCCAGAATTCTACGTGACAAACAATGGAAAGGAATAACACACGACACAACTCCTTGATTAAAAACAATACAAACAGTCTGGAAAAAACGGTTGCCTTTACCATACTGGCGGAAACGGCTCTTCAGCAGGCGGGTATCCTGCTTACGCCTAAGAAGAAATTGATCGTTGATGAGTTGGCGGCAACCAAAGGCAGTTTCAAAATTGAGGCATTGTACCTGAAAATGAGAAACCAGAATATGGACGTGTGCCGCTCTACGGTCCATAACCTTATCGCCTTACTGCTGCGGTCCGGTCTTATCACAGTTGTAGAAGAGCGGCCGAGGAAACCAAAGTTGTTAAAGATGGCGTTAATCGGTGCGAAAACAATTTCTTCGCAGTTTGCGCCTGTAGAATAAAAATTGGACGCAATGCCCCTGAGAGGAATTACCAGAAATCAGGTGCAATAAGATAAAATAACAGATCATGAACACTGAGACAAACAAAGATACCGAATGCGGCAACAATGTTTTTGAAATAAAGCTGGCACAAGAGAAATTCGGTGCACGTAGCCCAAAGGACACTTCTGTTTCGGCAATCAATTCAGTGAAGCAACCCGTGGCAAAGAAATCAGAGTCTCTCGAAACCAAGACGCGATCCGTTACTCAACACAAAAAGATAAATCCTTACCGTTGTCGTCCGCTCGATTATAAACTTCGGATAGTTGCCCTGCTCGCGTTACTATTGCCGCTGTATTCATTGATTTCAACACATACATGATCCCATGATGCAATTCATGATTCTGTGGTTGTTGAATCATTGCAAAATTTCGAATGTTCGGAAAAATCAAAAAGTGCTCCGGTTGTAATTGGTCATCGGAATACTGCATGCAGGGTGAGTCATTTCAGAAACGGGGTCTTCAGCATACCCAGGAAAGACTGACTTTTCGGATCCCTCATTTCCTCAAGACCAAAATGTATTTCTTCAGGTTTGCGAATTTTTTGAGTTCTGAATATTCTGTCCCAAAAGGTGAAGACATCGGAAAAGTTTGAGTCTGTATCCGGTTGAAAGCTGGAGTGATGGACTCTGTGCCAGTTGGGCGTTACCAGCACCAGGCTCACACCCCGTTCATACCACTGCGGAAATTTGATATTGCAGTGATTAACAATGAACAACACAACAGCGAATGTGGAGTACAATACAAAGCTAACGTTGCTTACGCCCAGGAGCGGAAGAACTGTGGCCTGGGTAGCTGCCTGAAATATGAACTCAAAGGGATGCAATCGAAGGGCTGATGTGGAGTCTAATTCAATATCGCTGTGATGCACCCTGTGAAAACGCCATAACAACGGTATTTTGTGATACAGGCGATGGGCAACATAGCCGTTCAGGTCGCACAACATCACTCCAATGATTATAAAAAGCAGTTTCGAAATCGGGAGTTGATAGAGCAAGCCGAACTGCATCTCGTTTGCCCGGGTTATCGAATAGGCAATTACCCCGCTCAAAGAAGCATTCAGTACAAAAGAAACGATCAAATTGCCAATGTTGTGCCATCGCTGTTTCTTTCGATAAGTGCTGTGCTGTAAAAATGGAATCCATGTTTCCAAGGACATAAAAATGGTCAAGGTCACAATAATGATAATAGGGACAAGCTGTTCGAGTGTAGAAATGATCTCTTCCATGGATCTTGTTATTTCGTTAAATTTCAGATGTAAAGAGAAGGGATTGGAACAGAAAAGAATTTCACAATTGTTAAAAAATGGATCTCCTTAAAAAATATTTGGCGGAACAGCAGGGATTAGGCGATGACTTGGTTGATATGGTTGCCTCTTTTCACCAGGTAAGGCAGGTGAAGAAAAATGAGTTCTTTATTAAAGAGGGGGATGTCAACAGGCATACTGCGTTTTTATTGGATGGCATTGTTCGCTATTTTGCATACGACAGGAGTGTGAACGATCCAACTTGTTTCTTCAGTTACCCCTGTCATCTCATTATCGATCCTTATACTTATTTCGAACGAAAACCTGCCGGTCTCAACGCGCAGGCTGTTTGCAACTGTAAACTTGCGGTCATGTCTTATGATAGGTATACCAGGCTGTTGAATGAGTTTCCGGAGGCGAGAAATTTGTTCGATAGAATGATCATGCAAATCAGCCTCGAATTTGCCAATCAAAAAGCATTACTTTCGTTATCGGCAAACGAGCGCTATGAATATTTTCTCCGGCATTATCCCCAGGTTGCCAGGCAGGCGCCACTGCAATACATTGCCTCATACCTGGGGATAACGCAACCTTCGCTCAGCCGGATAAGAAAGGGCGAGACTTTAAAGGAGAAATAACCAACGGAAGGAATTATTATTCTCACTCGGCTACATTCCCATAGCTGAAATCAATTTTAATAGTATCTTTGATTCATCAACCGTTCTTTGTTTGATGCACCATCAAAGCCGTTGCAGGTTTCTCCCGATAGGTTATCGGGAGGATTAATAAGGAACCGTGTGTAAATCACGGGCTGTCGCGCAACTGTAATTCCGTTCCGGTTAACTACATAATAGTAATTGGAATCAGCCTTGTTCACAACAAGCCATTGTCCCGGACTGTCGGGGCGAGAAGGCGAACAAGGTCGGAAGAGCCAGGAGACTTGCCTTCAACGAATTGACAAATGCTTTCGCGAAATGAAGCAAAGGTCAGGCGTAGATTTTTTCAAGAGGTACGTTCATGCGTGTCACTCTATAGTTTCTATTTCCCACCATTTATCTTCTTATCGCGTAAACATCGGTGACTAACAAGTTGCACGGAACAACTATGTTTCACTTAACCAACAAGCAACATGCTTACGCACAATCTTGGCTACCCGCGCATTGGCAGCCAACGCGAACTCAAGAAGGCCAGTGAGAGTTACTGGTCTAGAAAATCAACACTCAAGAACCTGCTTACCGTAGGCAGGAACATCCGCCAAGAGAACTGGCTGCTTCAAAAGCAGGCAGGCATTGACCTGATTCCCTCCAATGACTTTTCCTTTTACGATCAGGTATTGGATATGTCATTAACTGTGAATGCCATTCCGGAACGGTATCACAAGGTAATGTTGAACAAGAGTAATACCGAACTTGATCTCTACTTCGCGATGGCAAGAGGGCATCAGCGAGATGGTCTCGATATCCATGCTATGGAAATGACTAAATGGTTTGATACCAACTACCACTACATCGTTCCGGAGTTTCACAAGGAGCAACAGTTCAAACTGTTTTCTACGAAAGTGATTGACGAATTCTACGAGGCAAAACAATTAGGTATCATTACCAAACCCGTTTTACTCGGTCCGGTGTCATACTTGTTGTTGGGCAAAGAAAAGGAAGAGGGATTTGATAGGATTGATTTGATCAAAAATATTCTGCCCGTGTACATCGATATTCTGAAACGTCTTGATAAGCTTGATGTGCAGTGGGTGCAGTTTGATGAACCCTTTCTGGCGTTTGACCTGACGGAAAAGGAAAAGAGAGCCTTTACTTTTGCATACCAGGAAATTCGTAGGGAGTTCCCCTCGTTGAAGACAATTCTGGCTACATACTTCGAAGGCCTTCGCGATAACTTATCATTGGCCGTGTCACTTCCTGTGTGTGCATTGCATGTTGACTTAGTGCGATGTCCCGCACAATTAGATGAAGCATTGGCGGCTGTGCCGGATAAGATGACACTTTCGCTGGGTGTTGTGGATGGTCGCAACATCTGGAAAAATGATTTCGCCACTTCATTGTCATTCATAGAAAGAGCGGTGAAACAATTGGGCGATCAACGAATCATGATTGCACCGTCATGTTCCCTGATTCATTCGCCATGCGATCTTGATTTAGAAACTAACGATGCTGTGCTGCTACCGGAAATAAAAAACTGGATGAGCTTCGCTAAGCAGAAACTAAATGAAGTGGCTATGCTTAAGAAGCTATCGCTATCGGAAAACAGATCAGAAGAAACGAGTCTTGTTGAAAATCAGAAAGCTATTAACAGTCGCAAGAACTCTGTTCGTATTCACAAGCGTGAAGTAAAAGATCGTGTGTTAGGTATCACGAACCGGGATGAACATCGGAAGAATCCTTTTGTTATCCGGCAGGAAAAGCAACGGAAAGAACTCCGGCTGCCGTTGTTCCCAACTACCTCTATTGGATCATTCCCACAGACCGATGAAGTAAGAAGCTGGCGTGCCCGGTGGAAAAAAGGTGAACTTACGAATGAACAATACGACAAACTTCTGAAGGAAGAAACAAAAAATGCAGTGAGATGGCAGGAGGAAATTGGCGTTGATGTGTTGGTTCATGGCGAGTTTGAGCGAAACGACATGGTGGAATACTTTGGTGAACAGCTTGAAGGATATGTCTTCTCGAAGAATGGATGGGTTCAAAGTTATGGTTCGCGTTGTGTTAAGCCTCCGATTATTTATGGTGATGTATCCAGACCTGAACCAATGACGGTTTACTGGACAACCTTTGCGCAGTCCCTTACATCAAAGTGTATGAAGGGAATGCTCACCGGCCCTGTTACCATTCTTCAATGGTCTTTTGTGCGAGATGATCAGCCCCGGAAGGATACCTGTGCACAAATAGCGCTCGCCATTCGCGATGAAGTGAATGACCTGGAGAAAGCCGGAATTAAAATCATTCAGATTGACGAACCAGCCATTCGTGAAGGACTACCCCTGCGAAGAGCTGACTGGAAAGAATATTTGGATTGGGCTGTACGTGCTTTCCGGATTTCCTCCAGTGGGGTGAATGATGAAACGCAAATACATACACACATGTGTTACTCGGAGTTCAACGACATTATTGAGAGTATTGCGGGCATGGATGCCGAT
>JBMOKS010000589.1:2329-7290 GCA_049324355.1 Bacteroidota bacterium | reverse complement strand
GCTGCAAAGTTTAATAGTTCTAATTCAAGTTCGAGAGCAAGAGCTTCAAGTTCTAATTGCTCCATTTGAGATTGGGATTGCTTGGGCAATTCAATCATAACAGGTTTTGCTCTTGACTCCCTTTTTGGCATTTCGCTTCTAATCAATTCGTACTGCGATGGATTCAGGGAAACACTGTCGTTAAATTTCTCCTGCAATACCCGAACGAAGTCATCAATCAGGTTTTCTTCCAAGGAGGCAGTCATCCGGTCTGACACTTTCTCAAAGTTGTTCCGGTCAACAAGATTCAACAGGTCAGGATCAAGGTATGTATCCCCACCTTTTGACCTGGCTGAGGAAACCACAATCTTGAATTTACCAGGCTGTTTGAAAATGGAAACTCCATTCTTGGTTGTAATGCTTCCACCCGTTGCTAATGACCGGATGATCTTCATAGCTCTTGAAACAGGCACGACAGTTTTCTGCTGCACATCATTTTCTTGTTCCCAAAATTCCGGCATGAGGATACCCTTTTTGATTCCCCCTTCTATAGTGGTGTAGCTCACAAGCTTGCCTTTGTATGCACTGAAGGCTTGAAGTACATTTCCAGTAATGACGTGGCGTATCTTCCGGTCAACCGTGCTTTCTTTAATCGAAGATTCCCACTTAGCCAGTAGTGCCTCCTTTTCGAGATGCGGCAATCCAACACTTGCTCCGATTACAGCCCTCACATCTTGTGAATAGCTGGCCGGAATAGCGATGTACTTGTTACTACTTGCCAGGGCGAAGCGAAGACGCATTGCGCTTGGCGCATACGGATTCTTCTTCTTCTTGTCGATGATGAATCCAAGAAAAACAGCGGGTACAAGTTCCTGACCGCCTTCATAACTACTCACTGGATAGTTGAGATTCCGGCCAACATAGAATGAGTCGAAGATGGATTCGAGGTACTGCTTTCGGTTGTTGTAAGATCGTTTGATCTTTTCCTCAGCGTCAGCCATTGCCTTATGAAGTTCAGTTGTCCTGGCTTTGATGGCTTCCTGAGCTTCTCCCGCATTTCCTTTTTCAACAAGCCTTTGGATTTTCTTCTCCTGCGGAATGTTTTGCATTAACTCCTCATAGTAGACAACGTTATCAGCGATGTCTTTGTTAAGCTGATCTTCGATGTAGCCTTCATACTCCAGCTTGATTACCTTTTGCAATTCTCGCCCATCTTTACCCTGGAGCGATTCCGCAAGGAGATTATTAACCTCCTGCCGACTGAATGGTTTCTTTAGCACATTCGCCATTACTGTTTCCAGAATGCTGTCATCTCCAAACTCACTCGTTCCACCTTTTCCTACAATGACAGTCCTCGATGATTGAGTCTCGGCCTGAAGATCCATAGCCTCAACTTCCAAGTCATACTCACCGATTTGTTTGAGATACTCGACATACTCATTGTATCGGTTTGAGATTTCGTTGTAGAAGTCAAGCTGCATAGCGGTTGAGAGAACAGCAACACGACCGGATACCTTATGCGCTGCGTCTTCAAGCTCAGCTCCATCTACCTCACGGGTTGATAATCCCAAAGGGTCATCAAGTAGCATGTTTACTTCCGGATTTTCTTTCAGGTATTCTGCTACGATTCTATCTCCGTACTTGTTTAAGAAATCCGGAACGTCCAGAATCTTAGTTGACGATTTCTGATTGGAGGTGGTGTTTGCATCCAGGGACTTCAGTTTTTTCTGAAGCATCATCATCAACCGCTTTTCGGCTGGTATGGCCGAGTTGACATAATCGTAGATAGGTTTGTAAATCTGGCCGGTGCGGTTTATCCGACCTCGTTTCTGTACCTCTGTGTTAATGTCAAGCTCCGCTTGCAGCACGATCATTACTCTTTGTCTTACCTGTTCCTTCGAAACTTTCGGAGTAATGATGGCATGTGCAGAAGCTCCTGTACTTCCTGACTGATTAATTAAGAGAACATCAACTTCATTGTTGTTGAATTGCCGGAAAGCATCGTTGGTGTTTACCCGCTTGCGTGTCAGCACTAATGCCCTGTTTGTTTTCGAATTGATCTGAAGTTCGTACTTGCGGCCTGTTACTTCTGCCACTTTATATCCGGCTTCTGTGATCTTGCGGACGATGACGTCAATGGGTGAAATGGTAATTCCCGTTGCAGCTTCCTTGATATGGTCACTGATCCGGTGATATTCAGCCTGGGCTTCTAAAGGGAATTCTGAGATTTCAAACTTCTTGAAAATCTTCTGACCATCGGTGTCTGTTTCTGTATAGCGCAAGATTCCATCAAGTCCTTTTTGAAGCACGACTGAAAAGTCAGCATTGATCGTATCGCCATCGGTCACTGAAAGACCTGCTTCGCTTTCCATTTGCTCAATAAAACTTCCCATTGTGCTGGCAAATGCAATCACAGGTTTCTTTCCTTCTTTCAATCGGGCGATAGCGCGTTCGGCAACCGCTTCCGCTTTAATACTGAATAGCATTTGGTTGATCACATTGAAAACTTTAGAGAAGTAAGGCAGGTTATCTACTCCGGCCTGAGAAGTACCTTCGCGAATCTCCACCTGCTTCCCTTCAGCCACAGCGATGTCATCAAGCTCCTCCACAATTTCATCGACATACGTTGTCTGAAATTTGATAATGTCTCTAACTATGGAGGTGATATTGTCTGCAATAGCTTTGTGTTCTTGCTCTTTGTCTTCCAGGGTAACGTAGTTTACCTCTACTCCCTCGAAGGAACGCTCCCTTCGTATCATCTGACCTTCAGCCACAAGCTGGCTTGCCAGAATCTCTTGCAGAGCAACTCCCCCTTTTGTTATTGCCTCAATCAGTGCATCTCTGCTCATACTTGCATCACGGATAGAAGTTTTCATGGCGTAGATGGGCATGTTGTCGGGACGCTTGGCAAAGGTTGCGGATAGAAATACTACGCCTCTGGTACGCGATAGTGCTGTCTGCATGAAGTTGCCGGTATTGCCTGAGCCGGATGAATTGTGAGCTTCGTCCATGATGACGATGTTATCTTCCGCAATAGCATTCAGGAAGGCGGGCTTGGTTGGTTTCTTTTCGGGCGAATTGAACTGCGAGTAAGTGGCAACAACAAAATGGAAATTCTTCGGTACACGCTGGCTTTCGAAAATTCTTGTCTGGTCAGCCGCAGGTAATGCCTGGTAGATCACTTCTCCGTCCTCGTCCTTAATATCGGTTTTACTATCGCGTGAGTTTACAATGAACGGAAGAAGATGCGCAGAACCAATCGCTGAAAGATCGCGGTAAATATCGGAGAACAGATTAGCCTTTTCCGTGATGAAGATGGGTTGCACTCCTTGCTCAACCGCATAGCGAATGATGGAGGCAGCAATGCGACCTTTGCCGATTCCGGTCTGGTCACCGATGATCATACCAACACCTCTTTCTTCAATGTTGTAAATTGACATAGCCACTGCATCAATCTGTTCGGCTGATAGGGCTTTACATAATTCAACATTACTTCGGTAGTTGAGTTTGATCCGTACATACTCATCAATATCACCGCCAACAGCTTCCTTGATTCGCTGGAGTGCGGCATGAGTTTCAAAGCCCATAGAATCCGGCACAACTGTATTTAAGACAACACAACTACTGGATGCCGGATTGTAGGGCATTCCAAGTTCATCAAAGCTCATTAATTCAAACTCCAGGGCAAGGGCCTGGGCTTCTAATTCAAGTGGGTTCATAGAAATTTCTTTTCTTGGTTCGGTGACTCTCATCACACGGTCAAACAATTCTTCGAAGGAGTCAACAACCTTATCCCTCTCTTCATTTTTCAAAGGAGCTACGCCAGAGGGTTTTGATTTTCGGCCATCGATCAGCATGAGCCTGGTATCGAAGGAAGTTCCCTGACGGGAATAGAGCTTGTGGCCATCAATCGGAATAATATCAACCACATTGTATCTGCTGAACAGATAATTAAAGAAGAATCGATTCTTGCCTTTTTGAATTCGTCCTTTCTTATCGTAGCGGGTATGACCTCCAATAATGATGGCAGCTTTCCCATTATCTTTCATGCAATCCAGCGCACGCAACGCCATGAGGTGATCAAGAACTTCAATGCTGAACGATTCATATTTAATATCCCGTTCCAATAATCCAAATGGAGGGTTTGTTAGGACTGCATTAAACTTCTTCTCAAAGCCCTTGAAGGGTTGAGTCGCATCTTGCGTTAAGACTTGTTTGTATCCTTGATCCTGGAGATTTGATCGTCTTAAACTATCAATCTCATTTACGATTACTCTGGATGGATTGGCAGCTAACGTTAAAAGACCATTTCCGGCTGACGGTTCAAAAACTGAAATGTTCTGATCTGCATTCGTGAAGATTCCGGCAAGGAATGAAATCGGTGCCGGTGTACTGTATTGTTGTAGTAAAATACTCTGACTTGTTCGGTGAGAGATATTGACCTGGCTTTGGTAAAGCTCAACAATACTCCAATACTTATCTTCAATAGATAATGATGAAAGCGAGATGCTTCTTGCTTTCAAAACGATAGCAAGTTCAGTGTATTCTTTTACCTCCGACTTATCTGTGATTCCATAGGATGCAGCTATGCGTTCAATAGATTTTCTATTGTGCCTACTCCTTGCATCAAGTTCGCTTCGAACGTGCTGAAGAAATTTTGCTTTTATGATCGTTCTGTCCTTCACTCCGCCAAATGTAGAATACGGCAAAAGTGAAGGTCAAGGATTGTTAATGATAATAAACGATTATGAAAGATTTTAAACAAATATTGATGAATCAAGACACAGCAATCCTGTCCTCCATACTTTTTAGACCCTCTCTCAAAAATAAATTAAGGTCTCTGCAAGCCGAATACTTCTTCATCATGACGTTTTTGAATTTGGCTTGTAAAATCATTTCCACAGGTATCTCTGTAAAACAATAGAACTCTTTGTTCGCTATTTGAGGAACAACGTCAATAAGCTCTGAAAATGGGGGTGATA
>JBMOKS010000589.1:0-2319 GCA_049324355.1 Bacteroidota bacterium | reverse complement strand
TTTATTTCTCTAAAGACTCTTATAAATTCTTTGTCTGAAATTATCCTTTCAAACTTTTTTGGCTCATCATAAATTTTCTGTCTCACAAATTTCAATTGCTCGGGCGTCAAATCGTGACTGCCGCTATATAATCTAACCTCACTTCCAGAAATTTGAATGTACATTCCGGGATATGCCTTATTCTGTCTACCAAAAGGAGATACTAAAGCTGAAACAAATGTTTTATACGGAGATTTGTCCTCACTGAAACGAGTGTCTCTATTTAGCCTAAAGATACAGTCCTTGGGCGCGGCCATCGGAAGGTTTTCAAATTTCTCAAGCTCTTGACAAACGTCCTCAATAAAATTCTGAAAGGGCATTTTTACCCTTTCTTCAAAAAGCCGTTTGTTATTGTTGAACCAACTTGCGTTATTGTTTTCCGCGAGCCCTTGCAGAAAATAAATTGTATCGTTTGTAAAATAGATCATGCTCATAGAAGTAAAAGCGGTCGTGTATGTAACGACCGCTTATTTGCTTATAAAAGCCTCAACTTTTTCAAATGCTTTGTTCCTGAAGTTCACGATTTTCTGATAATCATCGCTTGCAAATAATTGATGAATACTTGATTCATTTGGGAATTCAATAATTGCCACATAGGTTAGCTTTGATGAGCCTATAAGTGTCTCATTGACTTCATACTTTGCAAGTGGTTTGCCTTGCGCCCTTTCGTTGAGTACCTTCATACCTTCTAGATACTTATTCAGTGCTTCAGCTCCATTAGGGTTGAGCAAAGCTGTTACGATTAGTTTTGCCATTTTAATTTATTTTTTAGTAGTTAGAATATACGTTTCTATACCTTTTGCACCCATCATCCATGCCCCAACGAGCATTTCTTTTACTTCAGCCTCTTTTGGCTTTGCTACATTATAAGTTCCGTGCCAAACAATAACTCCGTTTCCTTTATTGTCAACTAATACCGACATAGTCGCCATTAGGTCGGTCATCTGAATCATTGGTTGAGTGGGAATCGAATATTGAAATATCATATTCTTATGGTCAACGAGTAGAATCATTTCATCAAAAGTTAAATCCCCATCAATACCACAAGTTCTTTTGTCTCCAGAAACAGAGCATGTTTTGATGACCGGGGCAAACCATTTGTCTAATCCGTCCACGGCTCCAATTATATCCCATACCTTTTGAGCGGGAACGTTAGTGGTGTAAACAATCAAGGCTCCTGATTTGATAATGTTATCCTGGCCATAGACGGTAGTACCGGCTACGATTAATATTAATGCGACTAAAAAATTAACACCCTTCATATATTAATTAGATTTATTGTTAATAAAAGTTTCCATTTCTTTTAACCCCATTGTCCATAGATTTGAAAAGGCCTCAATCATTGACTGCTCATTTTCTTTGGCAACTAACCATGTGCCTGACCAATCGACAATTGTTTCACCTTTTTCATTCTCTATTACTTGCATTGTTTCTTCAATTCCTGAAACGGGCAACATGGTTTGTTCGGGAATTGAGAATTTAAAAGACCTGTTCTTGTGATTTATTTCCAAGATATTCTCTACCAATGGGATGCCATCACTGGTTTCACAGTACCTTTTCCCGTTTTCGTAATGACACGACTTGATTACAGATGGAAACCATTTGTCAACTCCATCAACAGAGCTAATAACTTTCCATACTTCTTCCGAAGTTGCATTTAGAACTACACTGACTCTTGCTTCTGACTTTTGCATATTCAACTTGTTTAAGTTTTACTATACAAAAGTAGCTTGAGCCGGAAGTGGCTGCTTGAACACTTGGTTCAATAATATGTAAATTCAGTTCAGACGGTAGGCAGACGGATATTTTCCGAAGAACTTGAAGAAAGTGTTTGAGAAATGAGACACATCTTCGAACCCACATTCTTCTGCAATTTCATTAATTCGTAGGCTCGTTTGCTTGATCAAATCTTCTGCTTTCATCATCTTCTTGGTTCTAATATAATTGGCAGGATTGTCATTGAAAGTCTTTTTGAATTCTCTTTTGAAAGTAGAAGTACTCATATTACAAAGAATAGCCAATTCATCAACTGTTATATTCCGGTATAAATGAGTTTCAACAATTTGTTGTATTGAGTATTGTAGTGGAGAAAAAAGATTACAAAGAATTAACTTAATTGTGTTGTTGTTTTGGGAGTTGTATAAAAGCAATATGATTTCCTTTAGCTTAAGTTCTAACAGGTCAGACGTAACCAAATGAGGGTTTTCGAAGTAGACCAAAAATTCTTGAATAAATTTATTTATTAGTAGGTTAGGCAAGACTTTAGTCATATCCATTTTG
>JBMOKS010000588.1:0-7298 GCA_049324355.1 Bacteroidota bacterium | reverse complement strand
CTATTCTAAATACGCCTATTCCAAAAAGGAACGAGTGGGATAATGTTAATACAGATCCTGGCTTAGTACAAATTCGTGTCAATGCTGATCCGTACAAGCGAAAGTTGTTTAACGGTTTGGCACAGATCATTGTGCAGGCCGACGGCAAGGGAGAGGTCATTCTTGAAGCAACATCTCAAGGTCTGAAGTCTGCTATATTGAAGATCCAGGTACAGGAGTGAATTAGTTCAGCTTTTACTGTCTGTGCGATGAACTACCTGAAAAAAAAAGACGGTGACAACTGAATGTTGCTTCTGCTAAAACAATGGTAAAGAGCAGCAAAAGGTCTGAGACAATCCGATATTCAAAATAAATTAAAGTATAGGAGATGATAGCTGTCGTTACACTGCCCATGATCAGTGCGAATATTATTTTTGTGTTTCATGATAAGGTATTTAATATTACAGATACCTTAATTAGGGCTTGACTGTCCAATCATGCCTTTAGCGGTGTTTTGTATAGTCCATGTAGAATTAAATCGAAGAGTTGTTTTTGCTTGGACGCAATGGCCCTGGCATTTGTCTTCGCTTCCATGACGTCCCACTCAAGTATATTGACCCTCAGTTCTGCAGACAACATGGTATTGATTTCATTTCTGAATATTCCAGCGCTCTGACCTTCCACCAAAAGATCATTTAAGATGTGTATCAATTCGCGTTTATAACTCTTGAAGAGGCTGAATGCCACAGGATGATATTTTCGGATATCATAAAAGAGAATTGCACCGAGGGTAATTGCCTGTTCAACAATAAACCAATTAAAAATCGAGAGCCTGGCAATTTGCGTATGTCCATCATCCATTTTGCGCCTGAGTTCTAATCTGCTTTCTTCAATTAAATGTTTTACGAAATCAGTCACGACAGAATCTTTATTGACATAGACCTTATAAATTGTTTTTTTTGATATGCCAAGGTGTTTGGACACCTCGTCCATCGTAACTCTGTGTACGCCCCATTTTTCAAACAGGTGTCTGCATCCGGCAAGGATCTGATCCTTTTCCATAAACTATTATTTATTGCACGGCTTTGTCTATAAGTTTATGGCGCCCTGACCTGAGGCGAGTAAAAAAGCTTCTTTTAAAGCTTCTGAGTACGTCGGATGCGCATAAGACATGCGAAACATATCTTCATCTGTTGTTTCAAAGTGCATACCGATAACAGCTTGCGCAATTAGATCTGCCGCTCTTGGACCTATGACGTGTACTCCAAGGACCTCACCATATTTTGTGTCTGCTATTACTTTAACAAATCCGTCGGACTCCATTGCGGCTCTTGCACGGCCACTGGCTACAAATGGGAATTTACCAACGCGGTAAATTCGGTTGTCCTTTTTTAATTGTTCTTCCGTATAACCGACCGATGCCACTTCAGGCCATGTATATACAACGCTGGGAATTAGGTTATAATTGATATGAGGCTGATCACTATGAATGTTTTCTGCAACAAACACGCCTTCTTCTTCAGCTTTGTGTGCTAACATTGGCCCGGTAATAACATCACCAATGGCATAGATATTCTTTTCATTGGTTTGCAAATTACTATCTGTCACTATATAGCCTTTGTCGTCAGTTTTGATGGTTGTGTTTTCGATGCCAAGCCCGTCTGTATAGGGCTTTCTTCCAACAGCTACCAGACAATAATCAACAATAAGTTCGCGAAGTTCACCCGCACGATCCAGGTACTTTAAAGAAACCGATGATCCTGTATTTGTTGCGGACTGTACTTTATGGCTCAATAGAATCTCAACACCGTTCTTGGACAGTATTTTTTTAAGCTCTTGTCCCAATTCTTTGTCCATGGTTGGAATGAGCGTATCAAGATATTCGATGATGGTGACTTTTACTCCAATGCGCGCGTAGATGGATGCCATTTCAACACCAATGACTCCACCACCAACAATGGCCATGCTTTTAGGTAATTCTTGTAACGTTAACGCTTCAGTGGAAGTGATAATTCTTTTTTTATCGATCTCAACACCTTTGATTGTAGAAGGCTTTGACCCGGTGGCGATAATAAAGTATTTACCTTTGACGGAATCCTTTGTGCCATCGCTTCTTAAAATGGCAATCTCAGAGCTATTTTTAAATGAAGCTTTACCTTGAAAAACTTCGATCTTATTCTTTTTCATCAGGTAATTTAGTCCGGATGTATTTTGTTTAACCACTTCGGATTTACGCCTCATCAATTGATTGAAATCAATTTTTATATTGCCGATCTCAATGCCGTGCGTTTCAAATTTTGTTTGCGCTGTGTGATAATGCTCGGTACTATCCAATAAAGCTTTGGAAGGAATACAGCCTACGTTAGTACAGGTGCCACCAAGGACGCTGTATTTTTCCACGATTGCAGTTTTGTAACCTAATTGCGCGGCTCTGATTGCAGCTACCTAGCCTCCCGGGCCAGAGCCAATAACCACTACGTCGAACATTTTTTCCATGATCTATAAATTTTCTGATTACTATATCATTTTGATATTCTGTTAGTCTCTAAGTATTGAAGCATCCATTGCATTACAATAGACGAACTCATTGAGTCACATGAGGTCATTGCAACGTCATCGTCATACATCTAATAGAAGCTGCTGAATTTTTGCAAAGTGCATATCCTCATGAAAAAGAACGAAACGCAGAGATCTGTCGCCGACCAGCGTGTGAAGGGGATCACTCTGTGACGTGTGCAAACTTTCCGATTCTTTATCGTTGAGTAATTTTATAAATAGTGGAACAGTATCTAGCAGCGCTTGTCTGATCAGCGAAACACCGTGGTCATTAATAGGCTCTTCTGGCTTGGTGCCTTTTTTAAACCTCTCTATGTCAAACTCGTGTACAGGAGTTTCAGATGGTGTCTTGCTGTATAAAAGACTTTCCGTGACAACAAGGGTGTGTCCCATATTCCAGATGATATTGTTGTTGGATGCTGGCGGAACAAGATTGTATTGACCCGTTGTAAGATGCCTTGTTTTTTTTAGCAGTGTTGCTCGTTTCCTTTCCAGCAATTCCAAATACTTTGTCATAACTAATTATTCAAATTCGGATAGAATGTTTCTGTTCAATCACCGGAAACTAGAGGCATGTTATTAATGCCTTTATTATTCAAGAAATTTCAATGCGCTCGTCACAAATTCCCCGTGATACTGAAATATCCCACCATGACCAGCATCCTTGTAAAGAATGATTTCCGAATTAGGAATGCGATTTTTCATTTCTGTTGAATTACTGCTCGGCACCATTTTGTCGTTTACGCCATTCACGATCAAAACAGGTTGCCTGATCACGGATAAATCCTGCGGCGTCTGCAGACCCCAGGCTTTAATTGCATTGAGTTGGTACTGCAAATGTTTTAGTTCTAATTTTTTATCTCTGTTTTCTGTTCGCTCTTTTAACCGGCTCAAGTATTCTTTTGCCACCTTGCGGCCATTTGCATTTCGATTAAAGAAGAGATAAAATTTGGGATCTCTAAAAGTCAAGTATGCTTTCAGAATATCACTGTAAGTAACAGACTTGATTCTTCTGATGCCTTCGCCACCGGCAGGACCTGTTCCCGCAAGAATTGCTTTGCGCACAAGTTGTGGTTCCCGCAGTAAAATTTCCTGTGAAACAAATCCACCCAATGAAAATCCGAAAAGGTCGACTTGTTTGTATCCCAGCGCTTTAATAAACGCTATGGCATCTGTAGCCATTTCGGATACTGTTTGTGGGGTCGTTCCTTTTGTTGCACCTACGCCACGATTGTCAAAGCAAATTATTGTATGAGAAGATGCTAAACCATCCATAATTCTCGGATCGCATTCATCCATTGTAGCCGATAAGTGATTGAGGAAAATTATCGGAACGCCTGGGTTATTCTGACCGAGCTTACGGTAGTAGAAATCTATTCCGTCCACATTGACAGTCTGCGTCTTGGCATTTTGAAACGTTAGACGTGAGCCAGGTTTAGCGTTGCCATCCGCAGAATTATTTTGTGCTAATGAAGAGTTCGTCTTTGCCATAATAATAAGGAGTGTTATTAAAATTATTTGTTTCATATCGAGTTGTCTTTGTATTTAGAAGAATGTTTCTGGCTCTTATCCCTTTGCTGTCTTTTACAATTAATTAGTTCAAGGAATTGATCAGACCATCAATAGCGTCATCCAGCATTTGAGATTGAGACCGGGCATCAATCTCCTTGTGAATTGGATGGAGAGATGCAAGGCCTTGTACAATGGCAATTGATAGATAACACTTGCGTTTCAGGAGGATGTCGGGACAATTCACTTTTCCAGTAACATTCGCGATTGCCTTCTTTATCGAGTTGATAAATGTTAGCATTTCCGGGAACAGTGGCTCCAATGTGTTTAGCGTCATTTCAGTCTCCTGCATGAGAAGGTATAACTCCTTTTCATGC
Source organism: Bacteroidota bacterium (assembly GCA_049324355.1). GTDB lineage: Bacteria > Bacteroidota > Bacteroidia > Cytophagales > Cyclobacteriaceae > Chryseosolibacter. The sequence continues at coordinate 2,877 of JBMOKS010000588.1, read as the reverse complement.
GTTGCGAAATGCCAATAGGTTGTAAGCATCTCCTTTAATTTATTCCGTGGATCGGTTATGCTGTGGCAGTTCCTGTCGATGCTGGTGTTAAGATGTTGGTATCCGAGTTTCGCCAGACTGACTAACAGCGCCTCTTTGTTTTTGAAATACAGATAAACCGCAGTGGGGGAGAATTCAATATTATCAGCCAATCTCCTTAGGCTCAGCGATCGGTGCCCTTCCTCTCTGACAATGCTCAACGCTGCATCAAGAATATCTTGATGCATATTCAGTCTATTTCTCTCTTTTCTTTCTTTAATACCCATTGTTTTATGCTGAGAAGAACACTTTGTTTACCTCTTGTATAGCCGGTTGGGAATTTATTACGAAATCATTTCGTTGTTTTTTCTTCATTCAAATGTTGAGAGGTCAATCACGATTTGGCACTCGCAAGGTTCTTCTTGATTTTCATCATCGCGGCGCTGGGAACTATTCTCGCTAGTATGGAATTAAACCGGTTTTGGAAGCCTACAATTTTCTTTCCCTTGCCGTGCAACAGGAGTTTCATACCTGCTTCAGCAACTGTTTTTACAGGAGTTGGTTTGCTGGATTTCAGATGATTGGTTTCCCGCATTTCTGGTGAAACAAATCCTGTTTCCGTAATGCCAGGGGCAAGTGTCGTGACGACTACTCCAGTTCCTTCCAATTCGGCAGCGAGGGTTTCTGAAAAAGCCAGGACAAAGGATTTGGTAGCTGAATACACCGAGTAATATGGGAAGGGTAAAAATGCAAGCAGTGAAGAGACATTCATGATCCTTCCGGACTTTCGGGCCACCATATCTTTTGCAAATAGTTTGGTGAGTGCCACAACACTGGAAACGTTTAACTCAATCATTTTGAGTTCTTCTTCCAGTGATGTCTCAGTAAAATTGCCATAGTTCCCTACTCCTGCATTATTAATCAGCGCAGTTACCAGGAGATCGTCTTGGCGCACTTCTTTATAAAGGTCTATCGCAGCCTGAACATCAGACAGATCCTTGGCGATGTAGTGAACCAATATGCCGTGTCTGGCAATTAGTTCGTTTTGCATTTGTTGCAATTTGGTTTCGTTACGGGCGACTAAAATCAAATTCATTTTTTTACTGGCTAGCAGATTTGCCATTTCGTACCCGATGCCTGATGATGCTCCCGTGAGCAATACATATTCTTTCATTTTGTTTCGTGTTAATGGTGGATAATATTATTCTTCAGCTTCAATTGCTGGTGGAATCAATTTGTACATGACTGGCGTTACAATTCGCGAGAGAATGGTTGAACTGATCAAACCGCCTATGAGAACCATTGCCAATGGCGCTATTTGTGGATTGGGATTCATCGCGATAGGTATCAATCCACATATTGCAGTAAGCGAGGTCAGCACGACGGGAAGGAATCTTGTTTCACCCGACTTCTTTATAGCCTCATCAATCGAATGGCCCTCTTCCCGTAACTGATTGGTGAAGTCAACAAGCAGGAGAGAGTTTTTGACTTGTATGCCCGAGAGTCCAATGAATCCAATGATGGTGACCAGCGACATGGGGAAGCCTGTAATCAGCAGCATGATGACGCCGCCAATTATTCCTAGCGGGATAACTGACAACACAATGATAATCCCCTTGAAAGTTTTGAATTGAAGCAATAGAACAGCAACAAATAAGAAAGCGCTGAAGAGAATAACGGTTAAAAAATTTCCGCCCAAAGTGTCACCTTCCGATTCAGCTTCGCCCGAAAGCTGATAGTAATAGCCCTTTGGCATCTCAAGCTTATTCAACTGTGGTATCACTTTTTTCAAAATGTCATTTGCCAGGATATTCTTTCCAGTCATTGCTGTGACTTTTGCAAAGCGTGACTTGTTAAAGTGATTGATGGCCGTTGGCGACGTTTCGAATGTTATCACTGCCAGTTGGTCTATTGGAATAGGAGTGCCTTGCAGATTGTTTACATATAGGTTCTTGAATGCATCCAGGTTCGGGAACTTCTCAAACGACGTTGTTATCATTACGTTCCTGGCGTCTCCCTTTTCGTCTATATAGTCTCCAACAGGTAAGCCCGCCACAGCCAGACGTACTGTCTTGTCAATTTCCGCTGTCAAGACACCTAATGTTCTCGCTTTCTCTTTATTTATTTTCAGTTTGACATCAGTTTTGTACGTGTTCAGTTCATTATTGACATACACGGTACCTTCTTCGTTGCGTAAGATATCTTCTGTTTGAAAGGCCAGTTTGCGCAGTACTTCGGGATCGTCTCCGAATATCCTCACGACAATGTTGGCTTCGATGGGCGCCCCTTGTTCAAAATCCTTTACCTCGATCTTTGCGTAAGGGAAGTCGTTGAACCTGCTCCTGAGTTTTTCAATGAGCGCCACCTTTTCGGTTGGCTTGGCTTCATCATCCAATTGAACAAAGATCTGGGCAAAGTCTGCCTTGTCTTCCTGCTGACGCACATTGTAATAGATCTGCGGATTGCCCTTACCGATGTTGGCTGTGAAATATTTTATCTCAGGATGTTGATTGAGTTCATTTTCCACCAGCCTGGTCACTCTATCGGTTTCTGGAATGTTAGCCTGTAGTGGCATTTTTATCGTGATCAGGAACATCGGCTTTTCTGACGCAGGAAACAGCTTGAAGCCAGCTTGTGGAATCAGGATGATAGCGATTGCGCTAAAGATTATTGAGATAGCTATCGTGGTCTTTGGCCAGTTCAACGCGGCAGGCATTATCCTGGCGTAAGACCTATTCAGTAATTTCTGGAGATATACCAGAAAAACATTGCCATGCTCATGCGTGTGTGTTTTTAAGAGGCGGCTTCCAAGGAAGGGCACAAGGGATAAAGCGACGATCATCGATGCCAATACGCTGG
>JBMOKS010000587.1:0-7312 GCA_049324355.1 Bacteroidota bacterium | reverse complement strand
GCAGCCATCCGAATCTTTTGTTTTCCTTCAATATGATCTCTTTTGATAACAATTCCCGTCCGGGTAGCTGACGAACCGAGTCGTACGCATACAGGTGAAATCTGAGCTTGAGGGTGTCTTTGGAATTATACATTAACCTGACCTGTAGTTTTTCTACGAAGACCGGAACCGTGGGCGATTCCACCAATATGGCAATGGCGCCTCCTCCTTGAATAGTGTCGAATGGAAGCGCGCCGTCGTCTCCGCCCATCCATCCGAGTCGACTTCTTTTGTTTAGTTTACGTTTTGCACTAACAGTGACTTCTTTTAGAATAATGCTAGACGAATTTAGTTTGATCACGCTGGCTGTATCTTTCATTTCCGAAACAGCCACTTTCATTCTGTCGAACCCCATCGATGAAAAAATAACAGAGTCATTGTAGAGTTTGGAAGGCACTTCGAGTTCAAAGCTTCCGTCGGGGTCAGAAAGTGTACCAATGTTTTGTTCGAATAATCCTACGTTCACATATGAAAGCGGATGCCCGTTATTTCGATCAATTATTTTTCCGGTGAGCCGGTAGAACGCCGGCCTTTCGGTTAAACATTTGTTCCAATTCCAGTCGGTGGCATTCACGGCATCGAGTGACTGGATACAGTTTCCATAGCGAAACAAGTCGGGGAGTGATGTTACTATCGGGTTGGAAAAATTTCTTTTGTTGTAGGTGTAGATCGTCTTGTTTCGTAGATCGTAGATATTGGAATACACTGTCATAGAATCCTGGTGTGTCTGTTCCAGGATGTTTCGCATATTATCAAGACTAGATGCCGGATAAATTGATAAATGTTGTTGTGCCTTTTCGAATCGCCAGCAAGCTTCCGGATTCCAGGGGCTAAAATTGGACTGCATCAGATAGTTGCGCTTGAATCGTTTCACGGAAACTTTACCCCGATCGATACCGACTACAACGGCATTACCGGCAGAGTCTGCCAGCATCACATGACTTTCGGCAAGGTCAGGTAGCTGATATTGACTAAGAAAATTCAATGCTTCTCCAACCGTTGCACACTTATCAAGCACAGCCTGCCAAATATAGCCGGCATATTGTTTTTGATCGGAGCTGAATTCAATTTCCTGCAAAGGTGTACGGGCGGCGTCAAAAAAGAGCCCGCGTTCGTTCATGCCGCCCTGAGGCCAGCCCTCACTTAAAAAGGTAAACGTAATAGCTCCGTATTTCCCGGGCATTCGCGAATGAATTCTAATGGCTGCATCTTTCGCAAACCAATCCTCATGATTGCCTACCAACACGCGTTGGCCATCGGAAAGAAATAAGATAAAGCAGGCCAGACCTTGTTGATTGTTGAGCGCGGCAAACACGAAGACCAACAGACACCGGAATTTTATCATCTTTCTTCTAGGCTTTCTTATCAGATGCAGTTTCTTTGTCGGAGGTTGCAGCCAGCGTGTCTATTTTAATATACCATCCAGCCAGTGAACGATGTTGAGCAGAAGTTGTGGATTTCTTTTCGCTGCCGGTTCATTCATTCCCATCTTTCGTTTGGGCCGGCCATGATGTAATAGTTTAGATTTCCTTGTCATGAGGTTGACGTTTCCCTAAAACGCATCATTTTTTTTTTTAAAATTGAAAAACCACTCCGCACCGGAGTGGTTTTTCGATCAATCCCAATTATTAACTAAAACCAGCTAAGAAAACTAAATTACTCCCTTGATCGTGGTGGCGATATTGATAGTGGCTCCGCCGGTTATTTTCACGATACTCCCCACAGAACCATTCACTGACGTTTCAGATTGCAGCATGGCCTCGAACATGAATTTTCCCGTCGCGGCATCTTTTGAGTATACTGCAAAATGTAATTCATATTCACCTTCTTCCAGCAAAGCCAATGTGTACACGTGGTCGGTCAGGCTGGCCTTCACTTCGGCGCTGGTCACGGCGTTTTTGAAGTAGATGTTGTCTACACTTTGTGGTTGAGTTTCAACGCTTGCATTGAAAGTTCCTTTTTTATAAGCGTACACGATGATACGATCGGCGTTGGTGCTTTGATCTTCCTTATAAGAGCCCTTGATGGTGCCGGCTCTTTCTTTCACCACCAAGCGTAATGCGCCGTTCATGTTATTGTCGCTTACAAAGCTGTATCGAACGTTAACATCGTCTGAATAGCGTATCGATTTACGAAGGTCAAAATCCATTACAACTTTGTTCTTCACATTTTTGGCTACCGTCCAGCTGTTATTGATATTAACCTCGTATTTGCCGTTGTTGGTATTTTTCAGTTTGAACTTGAGGTCGTCTTGTGTCAACACATAACAACCCGGCGAGTTACCGTTGGCATCTGTATCCAGGTCAAGCACCAGGGTCACGTTGCTATACGTCTTCGAGTCCAGCGTTGTGCTTCCCAACAGTTTGGTATTGCCTTCCTGGTAGGCCTTCAGATCGATCGTTTGTTTCGAAAAGCCCGACACAGATTGGCCATTCACTTTGATGTCGGCAATGGTAACAATTACGCCTTTGATCGATGCATCGTCTGAAGGAGCGTCCGTGATCTCGAAGTCTACCTCGCCTTTACCCATGGGCTCATCCGAGTTGTCACAGGCCGAAAACATCACCATTGCACAGCCAAACACCACTACCTTAAGCCATTTCATTTTTTTCATGTTCATCATTTTTAAATTTTGGTTGTGTAATATTTATAACTGATTATACGTATTACCAACGGCCGGTAACTGTGGAAAAACAGCCATGAACGATGAATTGGCTCTATTAAGCCATAAAAAGGCAATAGCAGGGATAGACGGATCGACAGTATTGGTTAAAAATATAGTGTAATATTTGCCACATAAAATGTAGAATTATTACACAATCGGGGAATACAATCCTGCAATTCAGGGGGAATAGGGGGATAGTTTAATGCGGCTTAGACAGTTTGAAGGCATTGGGCAATAGTCAATTGGGCAATCATTCTTTCCAAGAATTCGTCATCCGTCATTCTGCCTTCATTATTATAATTGGCATTGGGTAATAACCGGATGTTAATAGTCTCCCAACGTCTCCTCCAACTGAGCCAGTGCTCTTTGGAGTTCGTCGTCGTTAGGGGCTACGCCATGCCATTTGTGAGAGCCGATCATGTAGTCAACACCGAAGCCCATTTCGGTTTTCATGAGGTTTAATACGGGGCGTCCTTGCTTGGAAAGCGTTTTAGCTTTTTCGAGGGCCGCGATCACGTCTTCCAGCTTGTTGCCATCAAATTGTTGAACGACCCATCCGAATGCTTCCCATTTCGCTTTAAGATCCAGCAGCGACATGATCTTATCGACGGGTCCATCGATCTGTTGACCGTTATAGTCGATCGTTGCAATAAGGTTATCAACTTTATGGTGTGCGGCATACATGGCTGCTTCCCAGATCTGCCCTTCTTGCTGTTCGCCGTCGCCCATCAGCACAAACACCCAGCGGTCGTCTTTGTTCAGTTTCTTAGCCTGCGCGGCCCCGATGGCAACTGATAAGCCTTGACCTAATGAGCCAGAGGCAACGCGAATGCCCGGTAAATGTTCGTGGGTAGCGGGGTGGCCCTGAAGGCGCGAGTTTATGAATCGAAAAGTGGATAATTCTTTTACGTCAAAATATCCGGATCTGGCCAGTGTTGAATACCAAACCGGTGAAATATGACCATTAGATAAGAAAGACAGATCTTCACCCACACCATCCATATTGAATTTTGGATCATGTTTCATGAGGTGGAAATATAAGGCTACGAAGTACTCCGTGCACCCCAGTGACCCGCCCGGATGGCCAGACTGACAGGCATGCACCATACGAACAATATCTCTGCGAATTTGAGTGGCTAACTTCTTTAAGTGGTTCAGGTCAGGCTTCTGGCTCATGGAAATGAAAAAGTTTGCCGCGAAGATGGAAGAAATTTGTAAACCCTGCAACGCGGATTTTATACAATCTTCTGAAGATATCCTGGATTTGCTGTGTTTGTACTCAAAAATGCAAAACCAGCCCTATTTTTTCTTGGCCGACGATTTTTTCTTGGCTGGTTTTGGAGATTTTTTTGCAATGGCATTCTTTGCAGTCTTTTTGCCGGCAGTTTTTCGGGCAGGAGCTTTTTTGACAGAGATTTTAGCCACCACCAATTTTGAACCTTCCTCAGGTTCCTTACTCAGGACCTGGGCTGCGTGATTCTTCGTGTCGACTTTGCCAATGATGCGTTCGATCATACCTTTTTCGTCGATCACAAACGTTACGCGGGCGGTGCCCATGTATTTCCGTCCGTACATATTCTTTTCTACCCATGTGCCATAGGCATCGTGTACTTTCTTGTTGGTATCGGCAAGGAGACGGAAAGGCAGCTTCTCTTTTTCGATGAATTTGCGATGAGATTTTTCGTCGTCAGTGCTGATCCCAAGAATCTCATAACCCTGCTTGAGCATGTAATGATAATTGTCGCGGAGGTTGCAAGCTTCGGCCGTACAGCCCGGCGTCATGTCTTTTGGATAAAAGTAGAGAACGACTTTTTTGCCTTTGAGGTCAGACAGCCTGACCGGCTTGCCATCTTGATCGTTCACGATAAAATCAGGGGCTTTTTCACCAACTTGTAATGCCATGGCTAGGGAATTTTATGCGTGAATATAGTTTTGTTTCCCGCATTATCCGTTACGGTGAGTTCAAACTTTCCCTTGAGTGGCTGGGTTTTATCCAGTCGTTCGGCCCAAATTGTGGCCGTCTTGCTATCGTAGTGCATCAAGAGCCACTGGCCATTGATCGTAGCTTCGAAATCGGCAACGCCGGAGAGATTATCGCGAATCTTAAAACGCGCGGCCGCATTGTTAATGACAGTGACTTTAATGGTAGGTGGGATTTGATCGTCGATGATGGTGAAGTTGCCAAACTCGCGGGTTGAAAAATTCACCCGGCCGTTTTCCCAGACCCCTCCCAGACAAGTGTAACCCTTCCCGGCTTGGCGGTATACCCGCATAGAAGGTTTCCAGACAAAGTAAGGCGCAGGCAGCAGTGAAACGTTGATACTTTTATTCAGAGGCACGTTTCGCGAGCCGATGGTAAAGATCTCGGCACTGTCTGCAGTAATTCGGTAATCAGTGTTCAAATATAAAGTATCGTATATGGAACCGGCCGGGAACAGGATGTCGAGGTTGTCGCTATAATATTTGTACTCAGTGGCCGGAGGTACCGTAGCTTTGATCATCGGTGCGATACGATGACCGCACAATACAACTGAATCAGGGATTTCCCTACGAAGATCGATCAGATAAACAACCTGGTTGGCGTTGAAATAATCGGGTTCAATTTCACGCTTCCCGGCCCTGGTGTACAATATTGCCTTGTTGTTCTCGCGAAGGCAAGGGACAGCCGATATGCTCAACACATTTTCGGTAATGTCATAGTCAATTTCGTTCTTGACCAGTTCGAGCAGCGGCACGTTCTTCGTAACCGGTGAGGGCCTGAGTGTAAGTGACACCACGCTGGAATTGCCATAGCTGTCTTTCATGGTAATCGTGACGTGCGAATCTTTCGACGGGTCGACCTTGATCTTTCCGGAGCTGGGAGAATGTTCATAAAAATCAAGATCGTTTCCATCATCTTTATACAGTTTATAAAAACGTGAGCCGCGGGTGCGCAATGTTTTGAAATCCATGAGTGTATAAATGCCGCGCGTTTCGGCGATATTGATCTTATCGATGCTTTGGTTGAAGATCAACTGGCTATCTAACTGTACTTCGATGTAATTTACGCCACCATAGAATGCACTTTTGGGCGCAAGTCTGTCTTTCGCCAAAATCTCTACGCCGATGTTACCACTGGCCAGCACGGGCACCGACAATACGTAGTTACTGCCAACGCGTTGAGCGTAAAATTCAAATCTTCCGAAGCGGTCGTTGATGCGCGAATGAATGTCGAGTGTTCTGAGCGCAATTTTTTCGGCCGCCGGAGGAAGGTTGTCGATCAGTTCCGGGAAGTGCACGATCTTCTGAGGATTCAGGGCAAAGTTATTTTTGTCGCGAATGTCAAAGTGGAGGTGAGGTCCGCTCGACGAGCCCGAGTTTCCCGACAGCGCTATGGTGTCGCCACGTTTGATGACGAACTGGTTCTCACGAAAGTAAAGATCAAGGTCACTGGATTTCCGTCTATAATGTTCTTGAAGGATGTACTCAGCAACGGCACCTTTGAATTTGTCGAGGTGCGCATAGAGTGTGGTGTTATTGTCGTCGGGATGGGTGATGTACAGTACATTGCCATATCCAGAGGGACTCACGGAGATTCTTGAAATGTATCCGCTCTTGGAGGCCAGGATAGGCAGGCCGATACGATTGTCGGTACGAATGTCGATGCCGGAATGAAAATGAGTGCTTCGCAGCTCGCCCATGGTACCCGCGAGTGATCCCGACCCGGGTAGTCCAGGGTTGACGGGGTACAGGTACGTTTCGCCGTTTGCAAATTTGATTTCCGGACGGCTGAATTGGGCTAAGGATAATAATGGGCAGATCGTCAGCAGTGCGATCTTACTTAACCTCAAACTCCAGTAGTTTTTCATTTTCAATATAAACCGATAATACATCACCAACTTTAACCGGGCCTACACCTTTAGGCGTGCCCGTAAAGATCAAGTCTCCCGTCCGCAGGGTAAAAAATTTGGAGAGGTAAGAGATAATATAGTCAAAGCTAAAAAGCATCAGGCTGGTGTTGCCTTGTTGCTTATTTTCCCCATTAACTTTTAAGCTAAAATTAATGTTCCTCAAATCTTTAAACTCGCTAACGGGCAGAAACTTATCAGAGATTGGCGCCGATCCGTTGAAGCCTTTGGCGATGTCCCACGGCAGACCTTTCTCCTTTGCTTTTTGCTGCAAGTCGCGTGCCGTGAAATCGATGCCCACTCCGATGGCGTCGTAATATTTACTGGCAAATTTTTCCTGTATGTTCTTACCTTCCTTTGCCACCCTTAATACGAGTTCCGCTTCATGATGCACGTCTTTGGAGAAGTCTGGCATATAAAAGGGGGCGTTGTTTCGCAGAATTGCGGTGTCGGGTTTGGTAAAAATAACCGGCTCATCCGGACGTTCATTGTTTAACTCCTGAATGTGTTCAACATAATTACGGCCGATCGCAAAAATTCTCATCGATTTGAATTTATTTTGGTCCAGAATTGGTACAAATCTAGTAAAACGATATCGTTAGGATTCTTACTTTTAACTAAAAATAATACTATGATCAAGAATGTGATAATATTCTGGTGTGTTGGGCTGATATTATTTGGATGCGCTACGGTGGCAGTGACAGGCCGGCAACAGCTGAGT
>JBMOKS010000586.1:4248-7389 GCA_049324355.1 Bacteroidota bacterium | reverse complement strand
GTGGTGATAGACCACAAACTGCTGGAGCAAGTGATGATCAACCTGATCAGAAATTCTTTAGAGGCTTTGGAGCACACTGAAAAGGCGCTGATGACGATCAGAGCGGAAATCAAAAACGGCCAAACACATATTTCGGTAGAAGACAACGGCTGTGGCATTGAAGAGGCGCACCTGGATCAAATCTTCGTTCCTTTTTTCACGACCAAAAAAGGTGGAACGGGTATCGGATTAGCCCTGGTACGCCAAATTGTATTGCTGCACAAAGGGCAAATTGATGTGAAATCAAAGCCACAGCATGGAACTGTAGTTACGATGATGTTGTAGAAAATAAAAAGAGAAATCCATCAGCTCATGCATTATTGCGGATATGACGAGTTCGGCCTCAATAGTTTTATGTGAAATAGTCAAAACTCAATCTGACAACGAGCAAAAACTGGTTGGTTCAATTTTCTCTGAAAATGTGATCATCGAAAATGGAGAATGTCGAACCGCTCGGGAGAACGAGGTAATCCTTGCTCTCAAGGGTTTTGAGCGGGATTTTAAAAAAGAAAACCCGACTGGAGAGCCGGGTTTTCCTACCGAGTACCAAAGGTGGGAATCGAACCCACACTCCTTACGGAACACGATTTTGAGTCGTGCGCGTCTACCAATTCCGCCACTTTGGCTTAGCTTCCCTGAAGCTTCGAAAGGCAGGCTTTATTCAAACCTTTTTCCGTCGACGCTTGCGCCACCGCTGAAGCTAGTGCGACACGCGGCCGGCGAAGAGGGTGCAAATATGAATAAACTTTATTTTTTATACAACGGCTTACAGCTCTATAAATTTTACAAGCGAAAAAGCTTGCGTACGCTCTGCAAAAAGCGTTTTTACCCTTCCCCAAACTGAAGCAAACAGGGCTGAATTCCGGTAATTCTCTAAACTTTTTTCGTCCTGCCAGTGGCTTAAAGTAGTGTAAACAAAGCCATTGCCGGCATCTTTTAACAACTCCAGGTGGGTGCAACCCGGAAAATTGCGGATCGCGATTTTGTTGGCGTTAAATATCTCCAGGAATTCTTCTACCCCGGCCTCGGTGAAGTGCATGCGCACAATGCGAATAATCATGCCGGCAAGTTAGGCATTTCGAATATTCAACACCGAACAGGCCAATGTTGAATGTCGAAGTTTGTTGTAAATTCTAAGGGTGGATTATTCCTCGAAAGTGATGTTTACCATGCTGTCGTAAGAAAGGCCGAGTAACTCAGAGGCGTTGCCTTTGTAAATTCCGATCTCCAGAAATCCGGAGCTATTGAAGACCAGGAAGCATTCGCCTTGTTCGGCCTGGTTGTATTGGGTGTGCATGCGACGGAATTTTTCGCCGCCAAACTGAATGGTATAGGCTTTGCCCTTGCTCAAAATATCAAAAGCATCTTTGGGAATGTTGGTGACAAGGTTGCCGAAATTATCCACGCGGATCACGTGCCCCATAATTTGTTTCTTCGTAGCCTTAACCTGTCGGTCGACCATGCGTTTAAAGTTGGGCATGGGTTTTTCCAGGTCGGTAAGCGATACGCCACTGGCCAGCTTAGCGGCAGCAATCGCGAAAATGTCGCGTTCCGGAAACGTAGATGTTATCGGGTTAATAACGTTGAGCTGTGAAAGATTCTGGTGTGGTTTGTCGCTGATCAATCCGAAAAGCCCGTTGTCGGAACCCACAAAAAAATGATCTTCAAGTTGTAAAGCAATACTTGCGTCTCCCCGGTTGCCCACAGCATCTACGCCTACAAGGTGGACTGTTCCTTTGGGGAATTCGCGGAAAACAGACCTTAACACAAAGGCGGCGTGACCAATATCACAAGGTTTTATGCTATTGCTGATGTCGACGATGCGTATACCAGGGTTGATGCTGATGATCCTGGCCTTAATAGATGCCACGTAATGATCACTTTCGCCCGAATCCGTTAAAAGTGTTACTATGGCCATTTCTGCAAGACTATTTTAAATTTGTTTAAAAATACAGCCTGTTGCTGTGCTTTTTATTCAATTATTTTTGTTGTGCTAAAAATAAAGATTTTAACTTCATCTAAACATAGGATAGAGCATTGATCGAAAAAGTAGTAAACTTAGAGAACATATCCCTGATTGACTTTTTGGGGGTTGAAAACAAAAACATCGATTCACTGGCTGCGGCTTTTCCCAAAAGCCGGATCGTATCACGCGGCAACCAGATCGTGCTGAAAGGAAGCACGTCGGAGATCGTTCAGATCGACGACATCTTGAACTCGCTGATCGAGCATTACCATAAATACGGAAGAGTGACTGAAGAGAACGTACAAAACTACATCTCACGCGAACAAGAAATGATGCTGCCCGAAAACCAAGATGGCACGTCTGAAGACACCATTATTTATGGTACCAAAGGTGTATCGATTAAACCGAAAACGGTAAACCAACAACGATTGGTAGACCAGGTGAAAGATAATGACCTGGTTTTTGCTATTGGTCCCGCCGGAACGGGTAAGACATACATCTCGGTAGCCATGGCGGTGAAAGCGCTGAAAAACAAACAAGTGAAGAAGATCATCATCACTCGCCCGGCAGTAGAAGCTGGGGAGAACCTGGGTTTTCTTCCCGGCGACCTGAAAGAAAAGATCGACCCCTATCTCCGCCCTATTTACGATGCGCTAAACGATATGATCCCCTTTGAAAAACTCCGATATTATATGGAGCGGGAAGTGATCGAGATCGCGCCCCTGGCGTATATGCGTGGCCGAACGTTGAACAACGCCTTCATTTTGCTGGACGAGGCACAGAACACCACACCCATGCAGATGAAAATGTTCCTTACAAGAATGGGCCCCGACTCTAAAATGATCGTCACCGGTGACATCTCCCAGATCGACCTGCCCTCCAAGCAACGCTCGGGTTTGAAAGAGGCTGTGCGCATTTTAAGGGATGTGAAGGGCATCGGTTTCGTGCAGTTATCTGAAAAAGACGTGGTGCGTCACAAACTGGTGCGCGATATTATTGAGGCGTATCAGAAAGAAACGGATACGAAGAAAGAAGCAGATCCGGCCGCGGAGTAACCCCCCTTAAAGTTTTGAGCACAATCACAGCTTCCTGATCTGAGATCCTGCCCGGTAGGCGAGGATAAACTATTTCTGATT
>JBMOKS010000586.1:0-4238 GCA_049324355.1 Bacteroidota bacterium | reverse complement strand
CTGGCGTCCATCTGTATTTATTTATCAAAACTGAGGTTCCGTGAGAGTGCAAAAAATAAATCTGAAATATTCTGAGAGTGAAACAGTATCCGTTGACATCTTGCCTGTCGGGCACACAGGTTCGATATTCATTATTACTAGTTCGATATTCAAGTACTCATGACTATTTGCTACCTTATGTTCGATGATCCGGTGGATACCTTTTGTGTTCGTTCGTATTGTTGTTTTTTTCGTGGCGGGAATTCTGTTCGCGATCCACGTGCTGGATGTGCCAGCCGTTGCCTTGACACTTGCCGGATTAACAAGTTTGTATCTCATCATTTATTGTTTACGAACGAGAGGCCTCCAATATTCTTTTAATCTGGGATGGATCGCGCTTCCGGCGGTGATGCTTGCCGGATATTTGCATTTGAGCTGGCGCACACACGCGCGCTACGACGATCATTTCATGCATGCTGGTAAGGTAGAGTTTTATCAGGCCGTACTCACGTCAGCTTCACAGGAGAAAGGTCAATCCTGGCGGGTGGAAGCGCGGGTAAGAAGGGTAAAGGCCGGCCATTGGAAGAATACAACCGGAAAAGCAATACTGTATTTTAGTAAGAAAGATTTTTCAAAACCTTTTCAATATGGCGATGTGTTGATGATCAAGGGTTGTCCTCAACCGGTTCAGCCGCCGGGTAACCCGGGGGAGTTCGATTATGGAAAATTTCTTTCGTTCAAAAACGTTTACCACCGGCACGCGCTTCGGCACGCCAATGTAAAACATATAGGGTATGATTCTCCAAACCCGTTAATGTCTTATGCCATACGGGCGCGACAGTGGGCAGGTGATGTGTTGAAACGAAACGTCAATGGAGAACGTGAACAAGCGATAACATTTGCGCTCGTGCTGGGCGTGACAGACGGACTTGACGACGAACTTCTCTCGGCCTATGCCGCCACCGGCACCTTACATGTGTTGGCAGTCTCCGGATGTCACGTCAGCATCATCTATATGATCATCTTGTGGTTGCTGAAACCTTTAGGCAGATCAGCATGGGGCCTGTGGGTAACGGCATTCGTCAGTTTATTTTGTTTGTGGGCTTATGCTTACATCACAGGTTTGTCGCCATCGGTGTTGCGGGCGGTGACGATGTTCTCATTTGTTGCCATAGCTCGCCCGTGGTCGCGAACAACGAACATTTATAATACACTTGCCGCGTCAGCGTTTTGCCTGTTGTTATATGATCCATTTCTGATCATGTCTGTTGGATTTCAGCTCTCATATCTCGCCGTAGCTGGAATAGTCTATCTGCAGCCGAAGTTGTATCAGCTTTGGGAACCGGCGTACCGTTGGCTGGATGAGCTTTGGAAAATCACCGCGGTTTCGCTGGCAGCGCAGTTGGCAACCTTCTCGTTGGGGTTATTGTACTTCCATCAGTTTCCCAATTATTTTTTGATCTCGAATTTGTTGGTTATCCCTATTTCTTCCTGTGTCTTGATACTCGGACTCGTCGTGCTGGCTGTAAGTTTCATTACCTTTTTGGGTAACCTTTTCGGTTTTTTGTTGGCAGGGCTGATCACGGTGCTCAATGGAATTGTATTTGCTGTCGAAAAATTTCCATTCAGTTTGTCAGAAGATATCTATATCTCATCGGAGCAAGCCTTGTTGCTGATGGGTATGATCATCGCGATAGTTTTGTTGTTTGAACGGAGACGATTTTACTATGTCTTTTTTATAATCTGCCTGGTGTCGGGATATTCGATGTTGTCGTGGATACACTTTCGAACCGAAGTGGCCAAACAAAAGATGATCGTATACAAAGTGCCAGGTCATAGTGCCATGGACTTTATTGACAAAGGAAAGGCCTATTTTCTAGCCGATACCAGTCTGTGGCGACAAGAAAAAAAGATCAACTATCACATCAGGCCGCATCGCATCATGACCGGCGTTTCGAATGTGACGAAAATGCCATTTGTCAGGAAGGTCACCGGAGGAGAATTGATATCCTGGAAGGGGAAAACTATTTTGATGATCACAGGGAGAGATTTCCAGTGCCCAGGGCAGTTATCAGTTGATTTTCTGTTGGTGACCCGCAATGCGCTGACCAACCTGTCGCAGATCAAAAGTGGATTACATTATTCAAAATTAATTCTCGATAGCAGCAACTCCTTTTATATTGCAGACAAATTGAAGGCCCAGGCGGCGCAAAGGCACATTGAAGTTCATTCGGTGTTGCACCAGGGCGCATTTGAAGTTAACCTTGAAAATATTCACACATGAAGTTTGTTCAATATTCAATCAGCAACCGCATCGGAATGATCACGATGAATCGGCCGGAAAAAAGAAATGCATTGAGCCATGAACTCGTTGGGGAATTGAAGGAGGCGTTCAGGCAAGCGGAAAATGACGATCAGGTAAAAGTTATTATCCTGCAGGCAAAAGGAGAAGCTTTCTGCACAGGCGCCGATCTTGAACATTTACAGCAACTGCAGCACTTTTCGTTCGAACAAAACGTTGCAGATTCAGAGCACTTGAAAGAATTGTTCCTGCTGATCTACACGCTGAAAAAGATAGTGATCGCTGAAGTACAAGGTCACGCGCTGGCAGGGGGATGCGGATTGGCCACCGTTTGTGATTTTACTTTTGCCGCGCCCGAAGCGAAATTCGGATATACGGAAGTTCGAATCGGTTTTATTCCAGCCATTGTCATGATCTTTTTGTTGCGGAAAATCGGTGAGGCCAAGGCAAAACAATTGTTGCTAACCGGCGCTCTCGTCCTCGCGCAAGAAGCGCAACAGATGGGGTTGATCAATTATGTGGTTGAACGCGGAAAGTTGCATGATGAAGTATTGTCATTTGCGCACCAACTCATACAATCTAATTCAGCCTACGCCATGAACATCACAAAACAAATGATCGCCAAAGTGCAGTCATTGTCGCTGGAAGAAGGGCTCACGTTTGCGGCGGAGATGAATGCCAGAGCCCGCGCCAGTGAAGATTGTAAGAAAGGTATCGCAGCTTTCTTGAACAAGGAGAAATTGGTGTGGTAATCCTTCAATTGTCAAAGAAAACGTACGTGAATATTACGTTTTAGCAGTTATGTCATTTTAAAAAGATATACTAGGCAAAATTTATTCCTCATGAGACTATTAGTATTTCTTACATTGTTCGCGGCTTCCCTGTCTATACAGGCCCAGAAGTATACCGGAGATACATGGGCTGCTGTGAAATCGAATAAGGGACAAACCATTTCCCTGGCATATGTTGAAACACCTAGTTTTGTTTATAAAGACAAAGACGGTAATCTCACGGGCATCTGTGTAGACATCATGAACGACTTCGTTGAATGGGTTAACAAAACCAAAGGTGTGAAGCTGAACTCAAAATTTGTCGGCGACGGATCAAGCTTCCGTGGCATGTACGATAATACCAAAAGCTCACGTGGCGGTGTTTTTGGTATGGGCAATATCACTATTACCGAAGAACGTAAGAAAGAAGTGAAGTTCAGCCCTCCGATCATCACTAATTTTGCCATCCTTGTTACCCAGTCTGACGTGCCTACGCTGAATAAGATCGAAGACATCAGTAAATCGTTTGCTGATTTCACAGCTTACACAGCCAAGGGAACACTGAACGAAAAACGGATCAATGATCTGAAAAAGCATTTTCCAGGCATGAAGGTATCCGTTCAAACTACCAGCCAGGAAGTATTGGAAAAAATTTTTACCGACCCTAAAGGTTTTGCCTATCTCGACCTGGCCTTTTACATAGAGGCCGTTCAGATGAAGAAGCCGGTAAAACGCCATGCTGTTGGCGATAAGGCCGCCGAACAGTTCGGGTTTATCATGCCGTCTAACAGCGACTGGTCGCCTGTGATGGAAGAATTCTTCGCTGCTAATGGCGGATACCTGAACACCTCAAAGTACAAGGCCATTTTAAGGAAACATCTCGGTACAGCCGGTGTAAAGCTGCTGCAATCTGCGTCGAAATAAGAAATTTGTTTTTTTTAATAACGAAGCCTCACCAAAACGTGAGGCTTTTTTTATTGATCCGGGATCCGGGTAGAAGGTTGGTTGCGTATGTGAAACAAACCTTAAAAACAACTTTTATGAAAAAATCAATCCTAACGCTGGCACTCGTAAGTGCATCCTTTGTGGTTTCTATTGCTCAGACGGTATGGGTGGGAGGTGAACAAATGTTTGCTACCAAAGACATCATCGACAACGCGGTGAATTCTAAAGACCATACTACTTTG
>JBMOKS010000585.1:0-7433 GCA_049324355.1 Bacteroidota bacterium | reverse complement strand
AACGAACGATATTAAAGTACCGATGGCGCCGAATTTTATACTCGATGGAGTCACTACCGTGGTGACTGGCAACTGCGGCTCCTCCAACACCGACATTGGTTATTATTTCTACCGATTGGATAGTGTCAAGACCTCGATCAACATTGCTACGCTTGTAGGTCACAACAGCGTGCGTCGGAAGGTGATGGGCGATAGCCAACGTGATCCAACACCGGAAGAACAAAAGAAAATGGAAGATTTGGTCGAGCAGGCCATGAAAGACGGCGCTGTAGGTTTCTCTACCGGGCTGATCTATGTTCCCGGAACATACTCCAAAACACCCGAAGTGGTAGGCCTGGCGCAGGCAGCTTCGAGACATGGTGGCGTTTATGCGTCGCATATACGCGATGAGGGTGATCATGTAATAGAAGCCATTGAAGAGGCGATCGATATCGGTCGACAGGCAAAAATTCCGGTAGAGATATCTCACTTTAAAGTCACCTATAAACCCAATTGGGGCAGGTCTGTAAACACCCTGGCGCTGGTGGAAAAGTCAAGGCACGAAGGAATCGACGTAACCATCGATCAGTATCCTTATGTGGCCAGTAGCACAACCTTGAACACTACCGTGCCCAGCTGGGTATTTTCAGGCGGTATCGATTCAGTGAAGTGGCGATTGAGCGACCCAAAGGCCCGGAGGAAGATCAAGGACGAAATGGTGGCGATCCTCAAAAAGAAGCAGATGAAGGATTATAGTTACGCCGTCGTTGCCCGGTATGGCGCGGACACTACTTTGAATGGAAAAAATATTTCTGAGATCAATAAGATGAAGGGACGTAGGGCAAAAGCCGACCAAGAAGCAGAGACGATTCTGGATATGGTGGCCGAAGGCAGTGCGAGCATGGTGTTTTTCAGTATGAATGAAAACGATCTGCGACAGATCATGCGATATCCGTTTAATATGTTCGCGTCTGATGCCGGCGTGGTAAGATTCGGTTCGGGCGTGCCGCACCCGCGCGCGTATGGAACAAACGCCAGAGTGTTGGGCGCCTATGTGAGGGAGTTGAAGATACTCTCCCTGGAGGAGGCTATTCGTCGCATGACGTCGTTGCCGGCACAAAAGTTCAATCTAAAAGACCGTGGATTGATCCGCGAGGGAATGGCCGCCGATCTCGTATTGTTTAACCCGAACGAAGTGGGCGATCTGGCTACATTCAGCCAGCCGCACGCTTACGCAAAAGGTTTTTCTTACGTCATCATCAACGGAAAGATCACCGCCGAAAAAGGAAAACACACCGGCGAACGCAATGGAAAAGTGCTGACAGGTCCGGGCTTTGGAAAGTGATTAATGTTGCTCCAGGATCTTCTGCAGTTGTTCAACGGCATGTTGGTTTTGAATAGACGACATATTCTCGATCACGCTTTGTTTTTCGCGCGTGGTTAAACGCCAGCTCAACGATGCACGTGCGTTGTTTTTTCTGATGCTGTCCATCTTCAAAAGCATGGGAACGTAGTCTTCAGCCTGGTATTGGATGTCCACTCGCTCGATCTTATTTTGGAACCATGTCTTGGCGTAGCCAATCAGGAGGTCGCTGGTGATATCCTGGAAGTTCTCAAAGTTATTGTATACACTGCTGATCGGCTGCGTAAAAGCGTCGACAATGGTTTGTCCTTCACGTGCGGTAACGGGTGCCAGCTTGGGTGAATCGCGGATAGAGACAAAAACAACGCCCGAAGTATTCTCGGCTACCCAATCCTTATAAGCATATAAAAATCTCACTGCGTCTGAAAGACCGAAGTTGTCAGAGATGCCGGCGTCCATGATATGAATGGGGGGTTGGGTTGGCAACGTGGTGTTGGGTGTGATATACGGGAAAGTCGCACACATGCGTAACGCTGATAAAAATCTCAGACTGTCGGCGCCCTGATCTTCGAAGAAGCGCTGAAAATCAACGCCGCTGAATTTTTGGGCCCTATACTCAGGAAAATTAATGATCTCTGAATTGACGAAAGAAACTGGTCGCGATGCTATGTATAGTTTTCTGCCATCGTTTACAATGGTTGGTGCGAAGATCATCATCGGGATGATCGCTTTCATTTCTACTGAATCGTAAGCACTGATCGGTTTGTCCATCAAACCTTCGGTGATCTGGTTGAGTTGCTGCTCAAATGTGTAACCACGATCTTTAAGATACAGGTTGCCGGCATACTCAAACTTGGTGAATCCGACAAAGAGGTCATTGGCCAGCAGGCTGAAGATCAATGGATTTAGATTGTCGGTGGAGATGCCCACGCGATGCGAATTTGCATATGGGTTTACATTCTCTTTAAGTTTTTCGCGTAGTTTAAGTTCCCGGAAATAGCTCGCCCCGATCAGTCCACCGGAGGCGCCGGTAATGAGCGTGGCATGATCCATCAATTTACCTTGCGTAAGGCTGTCGGCAGTTTGAAGCGCAGTAAATGCCCATACAGCCGCTCGCTTTCCGCCACCGCTCACACAGAGAAAAACCATTTTAGGTTTTTGATCCTCGGGGAATTTCTTGCGCCAGTTCTGAAGCATGGTGAGCGTGACTCCCCGGTCTTGTTTGATGGCCGACGTGTCGTTGCATTTACGTAACGCATCGATCGTATATTCGGCAGGCGGACGAATGTAATCCAATCCAAAAGCTTCGTATCGCTTGGTGAAGAAATCTTCGCCTACCAGGTAGTTTAATATCAGGAAAAGTAATAAGGCTGACGTGGCAGACCAATTTCCGAACCAGTATGAAAATGCGCCGGCCATCATCACAAATATGGTGAGCAGTATCATAAAGCTAGACGCTGCCGGCAACTGAAAAGCGGGATAGTCTTTGAATATACCCAGGATCAACACAATCGCAAAGATCAATAGCTCGATGACCACCAGGTTGAAATGATTCTGATCAAACACCTGCAAAACGGTGGCCCTGTCGTAAAAGTGCTGATGCTGGTCTTCTACTTTTTTGAATTTGAAATCGTAGTCAAGGTAATTGTCTACATGCACCTGTTTTTTTTTGGCGATGTCAAGTTTTTTCATCGCGCTTGCCCTGGTGATCTGGACGTTGAGCTTGATCTTTTCGTCGATGCGGCAAACCACATACTTGAAAATGTCTTTGTTGGTGAGCCAGAAGTATATAAAGAAGATCAGGGTCATGAAAATGTAGCCCGACAGGAGCCCGGCCAAGTTGCGGGCCAGGTCAGCGGGTGTGGAATATTCGTTGTTGATCTGAAACCTGATGATCTGATAAATGTAGACAGTGAAAAAAATCACCGGGATCACGCTGTTGTTGATGGCAAACTTGGTAAACGGTTTGGGCAACGTGCCCACGAAAGAAAAACGATGCCCGTCTGTAATGTAGCAGGTAATATGAAAGGCCGTTGTAAACCCGGCAAGGCACAGGCCGATGATGAAAAAGCTGGTGAAATTGACTTTGTTCAGATACTCCGGGTCAAGGAAGAGATAGGGAATGCCCAGGTACTTTCCAAACGTTCCTGTGATCATCGCAAACAGAATGATCCAGCACAACATCAGCACCAGGTTTCGCTTGATGTTATTGAGCAGCAATTGCACAGGAAAGGAGTAGGCAACGACTGGAAATAAAAAATAAATCCTGCGCATAGACAATAATAGGTATAAGTTAGCCTTTTTTCCCTACCGAAAGGTTTATTCCTAAGTTAATTATTAATACCGACTACGTTCTACTATGTAAGTGATTTAGCGCAGGATTAATTTGCCAAGTTCGTTGGCAATCTTTCTGTCGTTGGAGAGGCGGGGAACTTTATTCTGACCGCCCAGCTTACCTTGCGATTTCATATAGTCGATGAAGGCTCCCTTTTGAAGGGTCGACAGTTTCAGCGTTCGAAGGATGTTGCCGGAAATAAGGTCGTCATAATATACATTCAGTTTTCGAAGATGCTGATCCAGTTCCAGCGAGAAAGCGGTGAGGTCACGGGGAGGGCGAGCAAATTCAATCAGCCATTCATGATGCGGCAGTCCCTCGGCGGGAGTCACTTGAGGTGCTACCGTAAATTCGGTTAATTCTACTTCTGGAAATTTCTCCATGGTGAATTTCATGGCCTTCTCAACTTCTTCGCCGATCACATGCTCGCCAAAAGCTGAAATAAAATGTTTGATGCGACCTGTAACCAGGATGCGGTGTGGATCTTTTGAAATGAACTTTATCGTATCGCCAATGGAATATCCCCAAAGGCCAGCATTGCTGTTGATGATCAATGCATAGTTTTTGCCTAACTCTACTTCTTCAATGCCAAGCCGGCGCGGATTTTCATTAAAATACTCTTCCGCAGGGACGAACTCGTAAAATATGCCGGTGTTCAGCAGCAACAACAAACCGGGTTCTGTTTGTGAATCCTGATAGGCAATGAATCCTTCTGACGCGGGATAAATTTCGATGGAGTCAACTTTTTTTCCAATGCTCTCGTCGAGTTTGGCGCGATAGGGTTCGAAGTTTACGCCACCGTACACGAACATAGAGAATTCAGGAAAGACATCTTTGATCCTTTTTCCTGTTCGGGCGATGATCCGGTCGAAATACATCTGCACCCATGGTGGAATGCCCGAGATCAGCGTCATGTTGGAGTTGATGGTCTCATCGATGATCTTGTCGAGTTTCTGTTCCCAGTCTTCTATACAATTGGTCTCGTAGCTCGGTTTTTGATTGGTTCGCAAATAACCGGGTACATGATGGTTGACAATGCCCGAAAGTCTGCCCGTTTTAATCCCCGCCTTCTCATCGAGTTCCGGGCTCCCGGAAAGGAAGATCAGGCTGCCATCGATAAACGATGCGTTGCCGGTCTCATAAATGTAGCTCAGCAGCGCGTTGCGGGCGCTTCCGATGTGATTGGGAATAGAATCTTTGGTGATCGGAATATATTTGGTGCCCGACGTCGTTCCTGATGTTTTAGCAAAATATACGGGCTTGCCTTTCCACATAACGTCCGGCTGGCCGGCAAGAACCTGCTCAACGTAGGGTTTTAGCCCTTCGTAATCGCGTACGGGAACCTGCTTTTTGAAGTCCTCGTAATGCCGGATCGACTCAAAACCATGATCGCGCCCAAATACCGTATGACGGGCCTCTTGAATCAAGTGATCGAATAGGTTGTTTTGATAAGTGACAGGCTGCAGTGCCCATTTCTGCGTCTCGGCCGCAACAAGCGCCGCGATTGGTCTGGCCAGCATAGATCGGATTCCCATAGTCGCAAGATAATTTTAAACCATGAATTCGAAAGTGACGGGCATGAATTTCTTGAGCCAACCCGGATCTCCGGAAGTCGTTTATACTGGAAATGGAAATTTTTTGGATTTAAAACTATTCCGTAAAGTTGAACATCCTGTATCGTAATGATAAGTTTGAAAAAGTAATACGAGCGATTTTTATGAAAAACACGGTGAAGATCATTGTCATAGGTTTTATAGCAGGCCTCGCGGGAAGTTGGGCCGGTTATCAGTATATTATCAAGCCGGCTATCACAAAGCCACAATCGGAAACTCAGTTTAGTAATGTAAGGTTTGATCCTCCAACCGTCGCCGCTCCACCATCACCAGCCCGCATCATCGCCCCCGAAGGAATTGCAGCGGTAGATTTTAGCGAGGCTGCCGCAAGGGCAACACCCAGTGTAGTGTTTATCAATAGTATTTCCGAAGGCGTCTCGCACTCCTATTGGGATTGGTTTTTCGGCGAAGGCAACGGCGGCCGTCAGACCCAGGTGAGCAGCGGCTCGGGCGTGATCTTTACGCAAGATGGCTATATTGTCACCAATAATCACGTGGTGGAATCTGCGGAGCGAATTGAAGTTAATTACAACAAGCGTGTTTATACCGCCGAACTGATCGGCACCGATCCGTCTACCGACCTGGCTGTGATCCGCATCAACGAAAATAACTTGCCGGCCATTCAGCTTGGCAATGCCAAAAATGTCCAGGTTGGAGAATGGGTCATTGCCGTAGGTAATCCATTCACCTTATCATCAACCGTGACAGCAGGAATTGTCAGCGCCAAAGGGAGACGCATCGGTATCCTCGAAGATAAATTTCCCATTGAATCATTCATTCAAACCGACGCTGCGATCAATCCGGGCAACTCGGGCGGAGCTCTGGTCAACAAAGCAGGCGAACTGGTAGGTATCAACACCGCCATCCTGTCGCGCACAGGCTCTTATACCGGCTACGCATTTGCCGTTCCGGTGGATATTGCTAAAAAAGTTTTTGAAGACCTTGTGAAGTACGGCATCGTACAAAAAGCAATCTTCGGCGGCAGCGTGGTGGAATACGACTATGAACACGCCAAAAAATACGACTTGGATACAAATGTAAAAAATTTCAATGGTGTGCTGCTGGAAAGCCTGGAGAAGAATGGTCCCGCAGACCAGGCCGGTATGAAACCCGGCGACGTCATTATCAAAGTCAATGCTATGGACGTAAACAGTCAAAGCGCTTTTGAAGAGGAATTAAGCTATCGCTATCCTGGCGATAAGATCTCGATATCCTACATTCGTGACAATAAGACGAACAACGCGTCGCTCACCCTTGTAAACCGTAATGGTTTGCCTGAGCTGATCAAAAGAAAGATCTACGACGCCCTCGGAGCCAAACTCGAAGCAACTGAGTACGGCATAAAAGTTTTCAGGATCAAAGACGGCAGCGTGCTGAAAAAGATTGGTGTTCCCGAGAATTTTACGATCTATGCCCTTAACCGTGTACGAGTTCGCGAACCCGAAGAAGTGATCGAGTTCTTTGAAAAATACAAGGGCGACGGAGCCGTGTTAGGTATTAATACGTCGAAGCAGCGATTGGAAATTCCGTTTAGAATCCGCTAAGACGGTTCAAAGTCCCTGGCTCGAAGTTCAACGTTTCAGGTTCCTGTTTTTGGTCGAGCAGTTCAGAGCCTAAGGCTTCTAATGACAAGATTCCAAACCTTGAACCTTGAATTTTTAGCTACGAAGAGCAAAACGATAAATAAAACTGAATTACGATCGGAGAGTTTAACTAACCCGCATCTTGAGCTTCTTGCCCAATTCTTCAACAGAGGCTTTGAAGTTGGCGTCGGTTTTCATCATGTCTTCAACTGATTCAAGTGCATGGATCACCGTGCTATGGTCGCGACCACCGAAGTTTTCGCCGATGAGTGCTAAGGTAAGCTGGGTGTAACGCTTGCAGAAATACATGGCCACCTGCCGGGGAATAACGATTTCGCGCTTCTTTACTTTTCCCTTCATGGCTTCCAAGTCGCACTTGAAGTATTCGGCCACGGTCTTCTGGATAAAATCAACGCTGACATCTGACTGAATCTCTTTAATGATGTTCTTCAACACCTCTTTTGCAAGCTCGAGATCGATATCTTTCTTCAGTAATGTGGCGTGGAATATCAGAGAATTCAATACACCTTCCATGTCGCGCAGGTTGGTGTCTACACTAT
>JBMOKS010000584.1:0-7447 GCA_049324355.1 Bacteroidota bacterium | reverse complement strand
GATGGCTCCAGATTTATTTTGGCTTTCGTGAGCATTACTTTTTCCAGCCCTTTGATAACGAGGTTACTTTTTTCGGTAGTTTTCAATACCGGGTACATGCCACCGGTTTTTGCCAGATAGCCGCGTTCCGTGAGTTCGCGGATGATGCGGTTCCATTCGGTCTTGCCGATATCGGCGCCGACGGCGTATGTTTTCAGTGCTTTGTGTTCCTCCAGCATTTTTGCATTATTGGAACCTCGCAGGAAGTCGATCACATAACCTGATCCGAAACGCTCTTCCAATCGGATGATAGCGGAAATTACTTTTTGCGCCACGATGGTAGCGTCGTATAATTCTGCGGTAGATAGGCAGATATCACAATTGCCGCAGTAATCGTCGGAGGTTTCGTCGAAATAATTGAGGAGATATTTTCTGCGGCAGGTCACCAGTTCGCCGAAGCGGCCCATTTGATCCAGTTTTTTCAGGAAGACCTCGGTCTGTTCTTCGTTGCCTTCAATCTGCGCAAATCTTTTCAGTTTGTGTACGTCTCCGAAGGAATAAAAAAGTAAAGCTTCGCTTTCGAGTCCATCGCGGCCGGCGCGACCGGTTTCCTGATAATAGCTCTCCACGTTTTTTGGCAGATCCATGTGTACCACGTAACGCACGTTAGACTTGTCGATGCCCATACCGAATGCAATCGTCGCAACCATGATCTTTACTTCGTCGCGCAGAAACATTTCCTGGTGTCGCGTGCGCTGATCACGTTCCAATCCGGCGTGGTACGGCAATGCCTGAAATCCATTGCTCACGAGATTCTCGGCTACTTGTTCTGTCGACTTCCGCGACAAGCAATAGATGATACCTGACTCTTCTTTTCTTGTGCTCAGAAATTGGAACAGTGCTTCGTAATTACTTTGTTTGGGCGCGACGGTATACCGGATGTTGGGTCGATTGAAGCTGGAAATAAAAATAGAGGAGTCTTTAAGTTCCAGCTTCTCCACAATGTCTTTTCGTGTCAATTTATCCGCCGTCGCTGTCAATGCAATCACGGGCACATTCGGCAGTGACCGTTTCAGTTGTGCCAGCATCAGGTACTCCGGACGAAAATCGTGACCCCAATGTGAAATGCAATGAGCTTCATCGATAGCGATCAGACTGATTTCCATAGTGCCAAGGGTGTTCAGGAAAGCCAAATTAGTCGACGAATCCGTCGACGAATTTTTCTTGTCGCCTAGCAGTCGCTCGGGTGCCAGGTAGAGAAGTTTTAATTGTTTCGTCCTGGCTTTGTACATGACTTCTTCCTGCTCTTGATAACTTTGGGTGGAGTTGACGTACGCAGCTTCAATACCATTTACGCGTAGCGCATCAACCTGATCTTTCATCAAGGCGATGAGGGGAGAAATGACGAGCGTAAGCCCACCCTGCAACAATGCGGGTATTTGATAGCAGAGCGATTTACCGCCGCCGGTGGGCATCAGCACAAACGTGTCTTTCTTTTGCAGAACGGCGTTAATGATCGCCTCCTGATTTAACCGGAATGAAGGGTACCCGAATTTTTTTTGAAGAATATGGAGAGGTGTCATTGTATAAATTGATTAGATCGTTATCCTCCGAAAAGAATGTCTTTGTAGTGCATCCATTTTTTGTCGGTCCTGGCCAATACTGTAATACGGTCGCACAAGAAATGTTGATTGCCGTATTTCAGACTTTTCAGGTAAGGCCAGCAGCGGAGGAAGTCGTCCATTTCCAAATTCTTGGCTATGGTAATGTGCGGGGTAAAACCAGAGTCTTCTTTCACTAATCTTTCAAAAATCTCCTGAATATAATATTTATTGACGATGTCCATATAAACAGTTCGTTTCGAGCCCGTATAGAATACGCCAAAATCTTTCAGGAAAACATTGAACGGCTTAAAAGTCATGGCTTTGGAAGCCACATGCCGAATCATATCATCAATATACATCTCGCCATATTTAAACAGTGAAATATATGCTTTGGAATACCGGTCGCTGAGCTGGCGGCCGATCAGGTAGTGCACATCATCTTTCAGCACCGACACATCGCTCACGATGTGTGGTGGGGGAGAGATGATAAAAAATAATTCCTTGACAGATTGTTCGGTAGTTCTCATAGTGCTATTTCCTCCGGAGATCGCCGTCCCGTAGTTGGGATGCAAAATCTTGCGTCTCAACACGATCTCGATCTTTCGCCCATTTTTCGGGATTTCGTTTAATATAATTTCTAATGTTATTCAAATGAGTATCAGTTCTGATTATGTGATCATAATACCGGGGCTGCCATAAAAATTCTATTTTGTTCATGGTGGCATATTTTTTCACGGCCGCCTTATATCCTCTGACGACTGATGCAAGGTTTTGAGATTGCGGGCCGAATTCACTTTTTTTCCACACGCGATAGTCCGGTTTATCGAAGTGTAGAATGCCGTGGACGTGATCGGGCATCACTATAAATTCGTCGGGAACCACGAATGGAAAATGCGCGGGAATTTCCAACCAATATTTGCAGGCGATCTTTCCAATTTCAGTATACGAAACGTGAGGGCACGTCTGTACGGATGCAAGATCTTGCGTCCGTACAGAATCTTCCGTTTCTATCGCAATCTCGCCGAAATAATGCTCGCGGTCTTTCGTGCACAGCGTGACGAAATAAAAACCGGGCGCGCCGTAATCACGATTCCTTAACCTCGTGGACTCATTGCGATATTTACCTTTATATTTTTCCATTTTTTTTCGCCGGTCGTTGCAGTAGCAAAATCTGCGGGGACGCAAAATCTGCGGGGACGCAAAATCTTGCGTCCCTACCGCAGGGGCCGGATATTTCCTTTAAACATATTTACTTCCATGCGCACTCGTTTGTTGACGTCAATAGTGCTGGCGCGGATCAACTTTTCTACGCCGTGACGGTGTTTGATGTGATCGATGGCCTGATACAGGTTAATGTCTTCGGCGGTGTCGTCGAAGAGACTGATCTGGTAATTGCCATGCACCAGTCCGCTGAGGCGGACTCCCACCAGGCGGATGAGCATTCTTCTATTATAGAGTTTGTCGAACAGTTCCAGTACGGCGCGCAGCAGCACATGATCTGATCCGGAGTAGGGGATCTGCATTTGCTTGGTCTCCGTATCAAAGTTTGCGTATCGGATCTTCACGGTAACACACGACGCGAGTTTCTGTTGCTCACGCAAGGTGAATGCTACTTTTTCGATCATAGCGATGAGTATAGACTTCAATCGCTTCACGTCGATGGTGTCGCTTTCGAAGGTGCACTCGGTGGAAATGGATTTCTGTTCGGTGTAAGGCACGACGGGCGAATGATCGATGCCATGCGCTTTGTTCCAAATGGAGATACCGTTTTTGCCGAAGGCGCTAACCAGAAATTTCAACGGCATCTCGCGCAGCGTTTGTACCGTGCGCACACCCATATCATACAAATAAGAGGAGGTTTGTTTTCCGATCATCGGGATTTTATCGACCGAGAGCGGAGCCAGAAAATCTCTTTCGGTGCCCGCCGGTATGTGCATTTTCGCATTAGGTTTAAACTCGGCGGTGGCCACCTTGGAAACCAGTTTGTTGACCGACATGCCGAGGGAGATGGGCAGCTGGCATTTCTTGACAATCTTGTTTTGCAACTCCAGCGCCCATTTGAAGGCGCCGAAATAACGGTCCATCCCGCTGGCGTCAATGTAAAATTCGTCAATGGATGCTTTTTCGAAAGTGGGGGCCTGTTCGGCGATGATTTCGGTAACTTCATGCGATGCTTGACTGTAGCCTTCTACATCGCCGGAGATGATAATGGCGTCGGGACAGAGTTGCAAGGCCAGGTAAATGGGCATGGCCGAGTGCACGCCGAAAGCCCGGGTTTCGTAGCTGCACGCTGCCACTACACCCCGACGGCTGCTACCTCCTATAATAAGTGGCTTTCCCTTCAGGGCCCGGTTCTTTTTGCACTCTACAGCTACAAAAAAGGCATCGAGATCGAGATGTATGATGTTGCGTTCCACAATGCTAATTAACTAAAAATATTAGTTAAATGTTTGTGGTTATCGCTAAAATTTTTAGTTTTGTATCGTTGATGCCATAGCAACACTTTCAGCTATACCAATGGGTTGAAAGTTTCAGGTTTATAGTTGGTCATTAAATTACTACTGTGATCGTTCCGCGATGTCATTGCGGGACGTCACAAGTAATTTATATTGGAGCATCAAAATTTGTCAGATGGCAATCGTAAATAAGAATCTAAAATTTCTGAGGGCTCAGCAGGGCCTCACGCAGAAGCAATTCGCTGAAAAGCTTGGCCTGAAACAGGCCGTTATCGGTGCTTACGAAGAGGAGCGCGCCACGCCGCCGCTCACTTGCTTGCTCGATATCTCCAAGGCCTTCAGCCTGAGCCTCGATATGCTGGTAAGCCAGGATCTGAGCAAGGTGCCACAGAAGGAGTGGAAATCTAAAGTAGTACCTCGCGGCAAAGAAGTGTTGGCTATCACGGTCGATCCTAATAATAAAGAGAATGTTGAGCTGGTTTTTCAGAAGGCCTCTGCGGGCTACTTGTCGGGTTATCAGGATCCGGAGTTCGTGAAAGACCTGCCCAAGATCAGCATGCCCGTACTGCCCAAGAATAAAACCTACCGAGGTTTCGAAATACAGGGCGACTCCATGCTGCCCGTACAACCCGGAAGTATTATTTTCGGCGAATACGTAGAAGATGTAGCCTCCATCAAGAATGGAAAACTTTACGTACTCGTTACCCGGCAAGACGGCATCGTATTTAAACGTGTTTTCAATTTTGCAGATCAGGAAGACAAGCTGTTACTGGTTTCTGACAACCGGCAATATGAACCTTACGCTGTAGAAGCCGAAGATGTGCTGGAGATCTGGGCGGCCAAAGCGTTTTTCTCCAATCAATTCCCAGATGCCGGCTCGGCAGTTACACCTCTGATCGATCAACTGGCATTTCAGGTGTTTCAGCTTCAGCAAGGAAAGGCGAAGGGGAAGAAATAACCCATGCGGCCGCTGCTCCTCAACAAGAGCCTGCGCTCCCCCCAAATGAACCGTTATCCTGAGCCTGGGGAGGGAACGTGGGCGGGGCAAAGGATCCCGAGTAAGGAAATTGTGCGTAGACACTAACTGGTTTTCTTCGTTTCACCACGCTGCATCTTTCTCTGCGTTTAATTGTAGTTCGCGATTTAAAATGCATTTTACGCTATTTGTGCTTGGGTGTTTCAAGTGGGTGAAAGATGACTAAGGGGGGCACACCTAACCTAACCTAACCTAACCATTAAATTGTCGCAGATGGTGGTCGTTATGTTTATAGGCAAAATATCCGATCTCTTCTACCGTCATGTTTCCAAAAAAGTCGTGCACGAAGTCTGGATTATGAAAATGTGTGTATCCTTCTATCAACGCTGTCCATTTCATTTTTTCGCTGGCGATATCTCCCGACTTTTCTTTTGTGAACAGCTCGGGTGTTGCGCCTCAGTGGTTTTTCGTCTTTTAATACTATTCTCAATGCAATTTTGCCAACCAGGTAACTTATGAAGGCTCGCTTGTATCGGGGCTTATCCCTACCTGCTATCCATTCTTCCCACAAAATGCAGTGTCTCACCATTTGGTAAATGGTTATTTTGCCCCATTGGCGCGTGTTGCTTTCGGTTAGGGCTTTGATCCTATTGATCAATTCGGCTCTGACTGATTCATCGAATACTGTTTTCATGGGAGGGGTTATGGTTTGAGTTGCAATGAAAACCAATTTCCCGAGTCATCTTTGAAGAGGGCTTCGGTACCATAGAATTCTTTGGTGGGTGCTTTGATGAATTCAACGCCTTTGCCTTTTAATTCCTCGTAGGTGGCGTAGATGTCGCTGCACTGATAAACTCCGCAGCCAAACGTGCCTTTTTTAATAAGTTCTATCATGATGTTGGCAACTTCTTCGGGAAACATTTTGCTCACGGTGATGGGAAACAATACGATCTCAAGGTCGAGCTGATCGGGTGGCGACACCGTAAGCCAGCGCGTACCTGGGCCCATGGGTACATCTTGCACTACTTTAAAACCCAACTTGTTTACATAGAAGTCCGTCGGTAAGTTCCAGATTTGAATAACTACACGATCATTGCCTTATCGCCCGGCTTTGCTTTGGCGACTCTTTCTACGTAGCCCTGAAAGAAGAAGGGTATGTTGTCTTCTTTGCCATTGTGTATTCTTCCTTTTACTTTTTCAAAGGCTAACAACGATATCTCGAAGTTAGGTTGTCCTGTAACCAGAATCGGTTGATTCATTTGGTCGTACCAAAAGTATTTGCCTCCGAAGTTCTTTCGAGCTACTTCGAAAATATAAGCTCCAACCGACTGGATCACCCAGTTGAGCTGGCCATCACTCATCTCTCCTTTAAATTCCGACTTCTTCCAGGATGTTGTCGGCTACTTTCAAACTATCTACGGTGAAGTCAAGTCCTTTGTGCCGGTCTTTAAAACGGTCAACGCACTTGGTGGATTCAGCGATCATCTGTTGCGTAAACTCGTCTACAGGTTCTTGAGGTTTGTCTTTTTTGAGGAAATTGAATAGCCCCATAATTGATTTTATTGGATTCGTGTGCCTTTTTTATAGAATATATTTTTCGAGAACTGTTCCTTCAATTTTATATTGTTTTGAAAGATCTTGAAATGTACTCAATTGGTTACTGTTAAATTTAAGTTTACCTTCTCCGGCGCGACCACTGCGAATGAAATTATTGTAAACCCTCCAATGCTCAGGTTGTTCTCCGAATTTTGCTTCGTGTTGTTTCATGAAGTCAAACGATGTTCTTTGAAGAACACGGTCTACTATTTGATCGGTTAGCTCGATGTTCAGAAATTTGGAAATTGTAGAAACCACCTTCGCTTTATTGATTAAGATGTCTTCATAGGTTACATACAATATTGGGTGTCCATTTTTGTTTTCAATCCACTTCATATTATACTCGAACCAGTTTTTCATGTTTCGGTCGCTCAATTGATCAAAATTGGCTATCGGGTCAATATAATCTTTTGTCTGTTGATAAATGGATGGAATTACGTCCAAACAATTGCGGACGATAAATATGAATTTGCCCTTCTGAATATGCTCGAACAGAGAATAGGGATCATGTGTTTTTACGATCCTTGGATCGCCGGCGTTCGCCATCGGTCGTTTGAAGAAAGCTGAGAATCGGCACCACGGGGAGACCTCATAGAGATGGTCGAAGTCCATTGCTCCCGGTGTTGTCATTTGGTAGAGCATCATTTGCATTAGGGTTGTACCTGACCTGGGGTAACTCGCTACATAAACATCTGTTTCTCTTTGTCCAAATTCGGTCATTAATTTTCGCATTCGTGTTGAGATGAGAAGGCCATGTAGCTTCGCATGAGCACTTTCCAAGAGGTCTAGATCACCAACTAGTACATCATGGTTTAGTTTTTCATTCTTTTCGTCAA
>JBMOKS010000583.1:0-7488 GCA_049324355.1 Bacteroidota bacterium | reverse complement strand
ATTGCCAGTCGGCATCGGAGATAACTTTTTCATTGTGAAGTTTTTTCTGGCGGTTGAACTCGTGTTTGGCGCGGATAAACGTTGCCCGCGCCCGTTCGTAACCTGCCTGCGACTGCTCAAGGTTGGCGCGTTGCTGGCTCAGGCTGGCTTCAGCGCGATCCAATTGACTTTGCCATGTATCAGGTCTGATCTTCACCAGGGGCTGTCCTTTTTTTACGGAATCCCCTTCCTCAATGAGAAGGCTGATAATTTCACCGGAAACCTCGGGGGCGATCTTAACTTCGGTTACTGGCTGAACAGTGCCCGATGCACTTACTTTCTCTATGATCGTTACCCGTTTCGCTTTGGCCAGTTCAACCTCGAGCTCTTTTGGCTTTCCGATAAGTCCGGCCGATTTGGCGCCCACCAGAAAGATTACGATGACTACTAAAGCTCCGATGAGCCAATAAATTAGCTTGTTTGATTTTCGTGTTTGCTTTGCCATTGAGTTGGGTATTAAAATCCGAGAGGTTTACCTTGATAAAAGTCCAAAAGTTTTTTCCTGAAGATGAAGTTGTATTTCGCGCGCGACAGATCACTCTTCGCACGGAAGAGATCATTTTCGGCTACCTGGTATTCTACGTAGTTGGCGGCGCCGATATCAAAACGCTGCTTGGTCATGCGATAAGCTTCTTCGCGAGCCTGTACCTGGCGAATCGAAGAATTGTAACTCTTCGACGCTGCATAGGCATCGTTATAGGCGGTTTCTACATTCTGCCGAAGTGTTTGATACACCTGTTTAGAGGATATCTCCGCCAGGTGCTGACTAACCACCGAACGTCTTACACTGGCTCGCGCCTGGAAAGCGTTGAAGATTGGAATAGAAAGTGTAAGGCTCACCGATCTGAAAAGGTTGTCCTGCAGCTGATCGCTGTAGCCATAACCGTCTGAATAGTTCCTGAACTGCGACCTGAATCCGTACACTGGCGTAGTCGAACCGTCTACAAATCCAATGGGAGTTGTTGTAGGCACAATATCGAAGCCGTCGGCAATGATCGGCTGTGGCTCATCGTTGGCGCTAGAGTAGTTGCTGCTGATGGAGGCCCCTAATGACAGTCTTGGATACAGTCCCCCTTTTGCTGCCTTCACCGCATAAGCAGAGCTTTGAACTTTGAGCTCTGCACTTCTGATCTCGGGCATGCTCTGCCTTGCAATCTCGAAAACTTGTTCGCTTGATTGGTCCAGGGTTAGATCCTCTACGGTGATGTTGGGAACCTCCACATCCATAGGTGTGGACGCGGGCAGTTGCAATGCCTGTTTCAGCTGGAGCATCGACAGGTTCAATGCATTTTCGTTGGTGATCACATTCAGCTCGTTGGTGGCCACCTGAGCGTCGAGGTTCAACTCGTCTGACTTGGGCAGCGCGCCGGCAGCAACTTGTTTTTTGGTGCGTTCCAACTGTTGCTGGCTGGAGCTCAGTTGGAATTTGGCGTTATCCAATAATTCTTTGTTGAAGATCACATTAATATAAAGATTGATCACGTTCAACGAAACATCGTTTTTCGATTTTTGCAAATCTTCCTCCGATGCATGGTAGCTTCTTGAAGTCTGTTTGATGGTGTTTTGTATGCGTAATCCATTGAATAATGTCACCGAGCTGCTGGCGTTGGGGCTCAGAGAACGGATCTCCTGTGTCGTGAATGCGTTGGTCACCGGGTTGATCGAACGCCCCCAGTTGAAGCCATTGGATACCGAAGCATTTACGCTAGGCAAAAGCGCCGCCCGCGATTGATTGTAGTCGATCTCACTATTTTCCACATTATACTGGCTGCGTTGAACATCGAGGTTGTTGGCCAGAGCATGGTCAATACATTCTTTCAAGGTCCAGACCTTTACCGTGGTTTCATTGTTTTCCTGGGCGAGGGCCCCGAAACTTAAAAGGCCCAGCACAATGCTGTAAAAAACTTTCTTCATCATGGTTAACGATCAATATCAGGTACGTAAATAATTTCTTTCACCCAGCTAAGACTCCTTAAATACTCTAATGTTACAGCCTTGACACCAGAATCCATCTCGATGACGAGACAAGCCAAATCATTTTTTCCTTTCCGGGAAACCGACATGGTGGCAATATTACAATCATCGTGGGCCAAAACATCAGCAATAAACGCTATGCTACCCTTAACGTCGCCTGCCGTGATAATCAGTGTGTGCAGGCTGGCGCTGAAGTCGGCCTTAAAGCCGTTGACCTCACTGATGTTGATCACACCACCGCCCTTGCTTTCGCCCAACACCTCGATTTTCTTATCACCGCGCCTCAGGTTCAACCGAATGGTATTCGGATGCAGGGCCGAGGCATTGCCGATGGATTTGAATTTAAATTGTAAACCTTCCTTGGCAGCAATATCCAGCGATTCTTTGATCCGTTTGTCATCGGTTTTAAAGTCGAGCAGGCCGGCTATTATGGCCCGATCGCTGCCGTGACCCTCATAGGTCCGCGCAAAGGAATTGTAAAAAATAATATCAGCTTCCTCGGGTTTACCACCCAGCAGCTTCAAGGCAGTACGCGCTATTCGAACCACCCCTGCCGTGTGGGAGCTTGAGGGGCCGATCATTACCGGGCCTATCATATCAAAAACACTACTTTTTTCCGCCATGTGAGTTCAATACGCAATTTGTCGTTAAAAAGGTGGAATAGTTACAATAAATCTAACATCCTCCCAAAAATAGAATTTGTGCCCGATATCTGTAACCGGATCCCGATCCAGGCTCTGTCTACAGTCCTGTTCTGCAAAAGTTAAAAAGTCTTGCAGGCCATTTGCAAGAACTCATTCTTCGAATGGGTACAAAAATAGGCGAGCGCGAAACTTAAACCGCGATCGGCGCTTTGATGGAAGGATGCGCTTGATAATTCAAGATCTCAAAATATTCGAACTTGTATTCAAACACCGACGTGGGCTTTTGCTTGATGTTCAACTGGGGCAACGCATAAGGCTCACGCGTGAGTTGCAACTGTGCTTGCTCAACATGATTGGTATATAAATGGACATCGCCGCCAGTCCAAACGAATTCACCTGGAAGCAGATCGCATTGCTGGGCGAACATATAGGTTAGCAATGCATACGAAGCAATGTTGAAAGGGACGCCAAGAAAATAGTCTGCGCTTCTTTGGTAAAGCTGACACGACAACTTTCCATCGGCAACATAAAACTGAAATAAGGCGTGACAGGGAGGTAGTGCCATCTTATCTACTTCTGCCGGATTCCAGGCGGTTACAATGTGGCGTCGCGAATCCGGTTTTTGTTTGATCTGATTTAACACCTGGGTGATCTGATCGATCGACCTTCCATCGGGCGCGGGCCAGCTCCTCCACTGATGACCATACACAGGCCCCAGCTCTCCATTTTCGTCAGCCCATTCATCCCAGATGCTCACGCCATTATCTTTCAGATATTTAATATTGGTGTCGCCTTTCAGGAACCAAAGGAGTTCATAAATAATGGAACGGAGGTGCAGTTTTTTAGTGGTCACCAAAGGGAAACCTTCCGAAAGATCGAAACGAAGCTGGCGCCCGAAAACCGACAAAGTACCTGTGCCGGTGCGGTCTGTTTTACGCGCCCCGTTTTCGAGGATGTCTTTCATGAGATCGAGATACTGCTTCATTTCAGAGTCATTTCAAAAGTGTAGGTACTAAACCAAGTGCAAGTAATATACTGCGAAGATAAATCTCAAGTGACTAAAAAAATAAAGCCCGGATCTTTCCGGGCTTTATTTGAAGCTTATTCAGATACGCTTAACCTCCTACATTAATGGTTCTGCTGGTACCGCCACTGACTGTGATCGTTACGCTTTTGTCGCAAGTTCCATCTCCATAGTCGATGGTGATCTCTTTTCCGCCATCGATCACATATTTCTTAATACCTTCAACGGCGATACCGCAGAAACGCTGGTATTTCAGGCTTTTCAGCAAAGTAAGGGCGTATGACCTGCCGGCGCGGGTTTTACCCGAAGCTGTGCTGCTTTGATCTACCACCAGTTGATCGCTTGCAGGATTGGCAGCACGCACCCATTCGTATGTTATGTTAGATTCGCGCGTGGCTACGGTACCATCGGTAAAAGTTGCCTTTCCGCCGCTCAACACTACATTAAATCTGGGGGCCGATGTCGAACTGGTCTGCACGTTTGTCAACGTGCGGGTGCCCTCCAGCTTGATCTCATTGATGGTATAGTTATCGGTAGTGGTGATCAACTTCGAGCCCGGCAGAAAGCGCCTGCCACTGTAAGTGAAGATAAGTTTACCGGTTCTTACGTTTCCTCGCAGGTCTGTGCAACCTGTTCCAAAATCAGCAACCATGACGCCTTTGGGAACATCAACCGTTGAGTTGGCATCGGGCGTGATGGTCACTACAACACCATTACATTTAAAGCGATCGTCCTGAATGGTGATGGTCGTCGCTGTTCTGCCTCCACTGTATTGATTGTCTGTAGGCGTTTCGATGGCCACACCGGCCATATCGTCCATATCCTGGAAATAAGAATCGGTAAGAGCTTCTTCGGTGATATCCTGCGTATCTTGCAGGGTGATTCTTTCTTCGTCTACGCATGATGAAATCAGGACTATTCCGGCAATCATCGCGAAAGAGAAAAACTTCATAAGTTTGTTGGTTTTCATAGCTAGTGGATTCTGTTTTTACGTTAGCTTAGATCGGCCCGAGGGCATATGGTTTAAGCACCAAAACAAATTTTTTTCTTTTTTTAAGTTCTGAAAATAGAGTTATGGTAACTACGTGCGTCAGATTTGCAGCCTTTCTGGTGTTTTTCGCAAGTTATTCGGCGACTTACGCTCAATCTTCCCTTAAAATAGCCAAATTAAAGTATCATGGTGGTGGTGACTGGTATGCCAATAAAACAGCTCTTCCCAATCTCATTAAATTTTGCAACCAAGAGCTTGGTACCAGCCTGGCGCCCGAGGAAGACATTGTTGAAGTGGGCAGCAGCGACCTGTTCTTGTATCCTTATTTATATATGACTGGCCACGGCAACGTGGTGTTCTCAGACACCGAAGCTGCCAACCTTCGCAAATATCTCGTTGGTGGCGGCTTCTTGCATATCGACGACAACTATGGCCTGGACAAATTCATCCGTCTGGAATTAAGAAAGGTGTTTCCGGAGCTGGAACTGGTCGAGTTACCATTCGATCACCCGATCTATCATCAAAAATTTGACTTCCCCAGAGGGCTGCCTAAGGTTCATGAGCATGACGGCAAACCTGCGCAAGGTTTCGGGCTGGTCTATAATGGCCGACTTGTGGTCTTTTATTCATATGAGTGCGATCTTGGCAATGGCTGGGAAGATCAACGCATTCACAACGATCCCGAAGAAAAGCGCCAGCAGGCGTTGCGAATGGGCGCCAATCTTCTATCCTACTGTTTTACTAACTCTTTCTAAAAAGGCCTTTCAAAAAATTAATTAGTCCAGAGTTTGTTTTTTATAACTAAGTTTTTAGTTTTATACCTAAATACATAGTCAATGAAAGATCTGAAGGAACTCACCCGTGCAGAAGACCAGGTCATGCAAATACTGTGGTCGCTCGGAAAAGGATTTGTGAAAGACATAATTGAAGAGATGCCCGAGCCCAAACCTGCATATAATACCGTTTCAACCATCGTTCGGATACTGGAAACCAAGGGGTTTGTTGGCCATAAAGCTTACGGTAAAACGCACGAATACTTTCCTCTTATCACGAAGGAGAAGTACACACGGTTTTATCTCAACAACATGATCAAAGGATACTTCAATGGATCGTTTCAAAACCTGGTGTCTTTCTTCGCTCAGGAGAACAAGCTCGATGCACAAGACCTGGAGAAGCTATTGGAAGAACTTAAAGAGAAAAAATCATGAGCACGTTCATCAATTACATGATCGAAGCCAACATCGGGCTGATGTCGCTGATGCTGTTCTACAAACTTTTGCTGGAAAAGGAAACAGATTTCAAGCTCATCCGCCTGGCTATGATCGCGGGTATTTTAGTGTGCGCGACTTTTCCATTGCTGCACATTGAAAATTCACAAACCCATATTCTGTCGATAAGCGAAGTTATTCCAGCCTATTGGCTTCCGGAAGTTAGCGTAAGTGCGTCTGGAAATGCTGCGGACGTGACTGCTCATGACGTTTGGATGATTATATCGGCATTGTATGCGACTGGATTCACTTTTTTCCTGCTGCGATTTCTGATGCATTTCCGTCACCTTCGCCAACTCATGCGGAGTGCCAACCTCGTTACGAGAACCGGAAGTCTTACGATCGTTGAATCGCAACTGGCGCAAAGTACATTTTCGTTCTTCAACTTCATCTGTATTGCCCGGCCTGACTCATTATCGGAGGAAGAGCGAACTCAGATCATCGCGCATGAGGCTGTGCATGCCCGCCAGCTTCACTCGCTCGATATACTGTTGCTGACCTTGGTGGAAATCGTATTCTGGTTCAATCCTGTCGTAAAAATTTATAGAAAAATATTTGTTCAGCTACATGAATTCGAAGCAGATGCGCGCGCTGTGGAAAATCATCACCTGAGCAACTACTGCAGCCTGTTGGCGAAGGTTGCATTACAGTCGGCCGACTTCAAACTCGCCAATCATTTTAACAATTCTATCACCTTAAAAAGAATCAACATGATGAGAACACATAAAAGCAAAATGAAATCATGGAAGTTGATGGCCATAGCCGCCATGCTCCCCCTATTGTTTTTTACCCTGGCCTGCCAGGATCAAATTGGCAATGGAAAAGAGACAACAAACAAAACACCGGCAAAGGCCGAACAATTGTCACCACCACCCACCCAGGAGCAGGTCTTCACCGTTGTGGAACAAATGCCCGAGTACGAAGGAGGTTTTGAATCGATGGCTACCCTTATAAGTGAAAATCTTACCTATCCGGAAGCTGCCCGGCAAAAAGGTATAGAGGGAACCGTGTTCGTCTCGTTTATTGTCGAGAAAGACGGAACCGCGACCGAAGCAGCATTAGTTAAGGGAATCGATAATGACTGTGATGTGGAGGCTGTTCGTGTAGTGAAACTACTTCAAAACTGGAAGCCCGGAATGGAGGATGGCAAATCAGTACGAACCAAATTCGTGATCCCGATCAAATTCAAGTTACAGTAAAAAAAAGGGCTGGTTACTTTAGCCAGCCCCTTAGCTTTTCATAGGGTATAACAATCTGCGTGGGCCCCGCGGCATATGGCGCTATCTCGTAGCGGTTGTAAAAGAACACGATTCCCTCTTGGATGAAGCCGTAGTTGTCGTTCAATTGAAACTTGTTGTCTGGAAATTCGAAGCCATAATCGTAGAACGAAGTTGTATCCGCTAAATCACGAACCATTCTAAAGGCTTTTTCCCCTTCTTTGAGCAGTACATTGGCGTACCCGCTTTTGAGTATGTCATCAAGCTTCACCTCTTTGCCTGTCTGTGGATTCATATTGATAAAATAGGTGCCTGCCCCGCCATGTGCGCC
>JBMOKS010000582.1:0-7488 GCA_049324355.1 Bacteroidota bacterium | reverse complement strand
GCCGTATCCGCAACGGCCCGATATTCACTCGCGCAACTTTGGCATAACCGGAAATTATGTGTTTAATAACCATAAATTCTCCTTTCGGTCAGCTTACAATTTCGCAGAAAGGCAGCTTTATAGTAAAGGTTCGTTCCTGATATTTTCCACGATCAACTCATTCAGGATGAGAGCAGACTCATCGATTTTGAGTAATCAGGAGGAAGCCATGTTTGGCAAACAGGTTGCCTTTACACGGCTGCGCTATACAACTTTCAGCGTTGCTCCCGGTTATACCTACAGTGTTATTTTTAAGAACTTCTTTCTGAATGGTACTTTGTCTATCGGACCCGCACACCATTGGATTTATTACAAATTAGAGGATGGAACCGACCTGAATGAGATCGCCATAAATTCGTTCGTTGTCGCCCGCATTTCGCTAGGGTATAACGGCGACAGGCTCTTCGGTGGAATCACATTTGTGAGCCAGGGCAGTAACGTGCGATTCGAAGATGTTAAGTTCTCTAACAACAACGGAACTTTTAAAATGCTTATCGGTTACAGATTCAAAGAATTTGGTTTCCTTCAGAAGCGTGTTTGGGATCTACTGCCGTTTAAGATCTAATTATTCTAACGCTCGTTCAAGGTTCCATTTTCCTGGTTCAACGCTTCAAAGACACCCTAAATCACAAGACTGGCGGCCTGAGACCTGAAGCTTGCAACCACGAGAAGATCCAGCAAAACTTGGAATTATTGCAGCGATTAAAAAGCGCTAGTCCTCTTTACTCTTCGGATAGTCGTAAAATATTAATTTCCCTTTCTCCCAGTTTACCTCATTCCACGACTCTACGTCGAAGGTAAATGCCGCTATACCACAAGTGGGGATATTACCGATGTCAACGAGTGTTTCTTCATCCATTAGCTCATTCACGAAATCGGTTAGTCCCGGATTGTGACCAAAGATCATGAGCGAGTCGTGTTTGTCTTTGATGTTTCTGACAACCGATAAAATATCATCTTCGCTGGCGTGGTACAACGACCTTTCGCTTTTGATCTTGTCTTCCGGAAAACCGATGACTTCTGCTATTTTTTTACAAGTAGACCACGCGCGTTTCGCCGGGCTCGACATCATGACGTCGGGTTTTATGCCCTTTTCCTTGAGACGTTTACCCATGCGAGGCGCATCGCGTTTTCCGCGTTCGTTCAAAGGTCTGTTGAAGTCAGCTTGCTCTGGATTGTCCCAGCTTGATTTTGCGTGACGAACCACATACAATGTTTTCATAGAAATTACGTCGATATTTGAGATCAAATTAATATTATCTTCGCAGCCATGGCAAGCTGGAAAGCAACTCGAAGGTCGATTCGTTACTTTTTTGTGTATTGGACTGTCAGGTTCCTGATTTGGTTGTCCAATGTGCTTCCGCGTCACGTGTGGTTAAAGATCTGCGGAGGTTTAGGATCTATCGTTTACTATTTCGCGCGGGAAACACGTACCCTTACATGGCGTCACTTGCGAATGGCTTTCCGGGAAAAAACGGATGAAGAGATCACAAAATTGGCCAAACGCACCTTCTCTATGCTCGGAAAAAATGCCGGCGACATACTGAGAAGTTCCACCGTCAGGTCACTGGAAGACCTGGAGAAAATCCTGGTGACCCATGGGTATGAACATTTTGAAACGGCCAATAAGAAAGGCAAGGGTGTTATTTTTCTTACGGCGCACCTCGGTGCATTCGACCTGCAGGTCACCAATATGGCCATGCGCGGTTTAAACCCCAACATTATAGGCACACCGCTGAAAGACCGAAGGCTAAACGATCTCTTGTGGCAGTACCGGAATGCACATGGGGCCATTGCCATCGAGCGTGGGAAAGAGACGTTCCGCATGATTAAGGTTTTGAAATCCGGAGGTTCGGTGGCTTTGCTTATCGACCAGGATACTAAAGTGAAAACGACTTTTGTCGACTTTTTCGGAATGCCAGCAGCGACGCCGGTAGGTGCAACAGTGCTTGCCATGAAAACCGGAGCATCAGTAGTGCCTACATACGTTCACCTTGGTGACGACGGCCTTCAACATATGCATATTCTCCCCGAGGTGCCCATGCGCATCAGCGGCGACGAAGAAAGCGACATCGTTTACAATACACAATTGCTTACGAATTTTATTGAGGCGCAGATCCGGAAATATCCGGACCAATGGGTCTGGATGCACGAGCGTTGGAAAACACGTCCGCCCGACTCCGCAGCCACATAATATTTGCGTAACTGTAATTTTGCGTTCTACGGCTTTTTAAAGATGAAGTAAACGGCGAGGATCAGGAAGATGAATCCGATAACGTGATTCATTCGAATAGTCTCATTCTTGAAAAAGATCAGCGAGAAGATCACAAAAACGATGAGGGTGATGGCTTCCTGGATAACTTTTAACTGAACGAGTGAAAATGGTCCCCCGTATGCTTTGAAACCGATGCGGTTGGCTGGCACTTGTAAGATGTATTCGAAGAGCGCGATGCCCCAACTGATCAAAATGATGCCCGCCAGCGGAAGGCTCTGGCTCCATTTCATTTCTTTAAATTTTAAGTGCCCGTACCAGGCAAAAGTCATAAAGGTGTTTGACAGCACCAGCAGAAATACTGTGATAAATGCTTTCATAGCTGAATGTAATCCCCTAAAGCCACGAACTTCAAGCCTCGAATGACGACAACTAAAAGTTCAGGCTGCACAGACTCCAAAGACTTCGTGGTATTGAAGCTCGCAGTTTATTTCTACTTGACAAGCTTCTTATACCGGATTCGATGTGGCTGATCGTCGCCAAGGCGTTTCTTCTTGTTCTCTTCATATTCGCTGAAGCTGCCTTCAAACCAAAATACTTGAGAGTCGCCTTCAAAAGCCAGGATGTGGGTACACACGCGGTCAAGGAACCAGCGGTCGTGAGAAATAATGACGGCACATCCGCCAAAGTTATCCAGTGCTTCTTCCAGCGCGCGAAGTGTATTCACGTCAAGATCATTGGTGGGCTCATCGAGCAACAGCAAGTTGCCGCCTTGTTTTAGCGCAATGGCGAGGTGAACCCGATTGCGCATACCACCCGATAATTCTTTTACTTTCTTTTGTTGATCGGTGCCGTTGAAATTGAATTTACCGACGTAGGCTCTGGAGTTGATCTGTTTGCCGCCGAGTTCGATCAACTCGTTGCCACCGGTGATGGCTTCCCAAACGCTATCTTCGGGTTTCAGGTCATCATGTTCCTGGTCTACATAGGCGATCTTCACCGTTTCACCGACTTGGAATGCGCCCGAATCTGGTTTTTCCTTGCCGATGATCATCTTAAACAAGGTGGTTTTACCAGCACCGTTAGGCCCTATAATGCCGACGATACCGGCCGGAGGTAGCGAGAACGTGAGGTTTTCATACAACAGCTTGTCGCCATAACCTTTGGCTACGCCGGTAGCTTCTATGACCTTATTACCCAGGCGGGGGCCAGCCGGAATAAACAATTCCAGCTTCTCTTCTTTTTCGCGTGTTTCCTGGCTCAACAGTTTTTCGTAGGCGTTCAAGCGGGCTTTTCCTTTGGCCTGACGTCCCTTCGGATTCATGCGAACCCATTCTAATTCACGCTCCAGCGCCTTCTGACGCTTGGACTCCGATTTCTCTTCCTGGGCCAGGCGTTTTTGTTTCTGTTCAAGCCACGACGAATAATTTCCCTTCCAGGGAATACCTTCACCGCGATCCAACTCCAGTATCCATCCGGCTACGTTGTCGAGGAAATAACGGTCGTGAGTAACGGCGATAACCGTTCCCTTGTATTGTTTCAAATGTTGTTCAAGCCACAGCACCGACTCGGCATCCAGGTGGTTGGTTGGTTCGTCCAGCAGCAACACATCGGGTTCTTTCAACAGTAAACGGCAGAGCGCCACGCGTCTTTTTTCACCACCGGAAAGGTGCTCTATGCGGGCATCAGGTGGCGGACAGCGTAGCGCATCCATAGCGCGTTCTAATTTATGGTCGAGCTCCCAGGCCCCTACGGCATCCAACTTTTCCTGGATTTCACCTTGCTTCTGTATGAGTTTGTCCATGGCGTCAGGATCGTCCATGACCGCAGGGTCGGCAAACTTTTCGTTGATTGCCTCAAATTCCTTGAGCAGCGAGGCGATCTCGTGAACACCTTCTTCCACCACTTCCTTCACGGTCTTGGTCTTATCCAATTGGGGCTCTTGTTCCAGTAAACCCACACTGAACGTCAGGTCAGACACGACTTCGCCTTGAAATTCTTTGTCGATGCCGGCAATAATTCGCAGTAGCGATGATTTACCGGAACCATTCAAACCCAGCACGCCAATCTTGGCGCCGTAGAAGAACGAGAGGTAAATATTTTTTAAAACTTGTTTATTGGGCGGGTAAATTTTGTTTACACCCGTCATCGAAAAAATGATCTTTTCGTCGGCCATAAAGATTAAAAGTGTTTAGAACAAGACTGAGCCAAACGCAGCAAACAATTAAAACAATGGCGCTGACGTTAACATTCAATCCCGAATTTTTAGCCTCCGGCAGTCTGTAAACCGGGTTAAGACAGAACCGGCAAATCAGGGCTGGCAAAAGGCAGCGCAAATATGGCAAATAACTTGTGTGGAGGGGTGGGTAAGGTTACATTTTTGTGGATAAATCGATTTAAAATCGAAGTTTTTTAGCTGTTTTTGACGCTCTGGAAATAAAGAAAACGGGTTGTTTGTTTTGTTCAATTAAATTCTATTTTTGCGGAAAATTAAAGGAGGACTAAAAACTTATGTATTGGACCCTAGAACTTGCCTCTTACCTGGAAGACGCCCCCTGGCCTGCCACCAAAGA
This sequence comes from Bacteroidota bacterium, assembly GCA_049324355.1. GTDB lineage: Bacteria > Bacteroidota > Bacteroidia > Cytophagales > Cyclobacteriaceae > Chryseosolibacter. The sequence continues at coordinate 2,664 of JBMOKS010000582.1, read as the reverse complement.
CGAACTGATTGACTATTCGATTCGTTCCGGTGCTCCTTTAGAAGTTGTTGAAAATCTCCAGGAACTTGAAGACGACGGACAACCCTATGAGAGCATCGAAGAAATCTGGCCTGATTACCCTACCAAAGAGGACTTCTTTTTCAACGAAGATGAGTACTAGCCAGTCGTAGACTGTTAGTGCCAATATTTAATCCCCTGATTCCACCCCATTTTTGTTGCCCTGTTCAATTGGATGCTGGTTCCGATAGTCAGCCATCGGGCCGTAAGCTTGGTGGCGCTGGATTCCAGCCCCTCAGCTTCCTGATACTGATCCCGAAAGCCTCGTTACGGATGCTTTTGATTTCCTGCTGCTAAAATCCTGCATCTTTTTTAGGGTATCGCCGTCTTACCTCAATAAGGATGGTTATGACTACAGTAGAAAATCTGGAAGAACTACAGGCTTAAGCTTTTCAACTACATCAAAAAGCAGGTGCACGATGCGCATGTGGCACAGGATATCTTGCAGGACGTGTTCATCAAGGCGCAGGTTCGCAAAAATGAGATCAAAGACATGAGCCGGCTAAACGGCTGGATGTTTTCCATCACCCGCAATGCCATTATCGACCACTATCGGAAAAGCAAGAAAGACAAACGGGCAATGGAAACTCATCCCTCCCTCGAAACTGAGCCTGATCACTCCTATAACATCTGCGTGGCCTATTGCCTGCAACAACTCATTCATACCCTGCCCGGTCCATACAGAACCGCGCTGATCAAGGCTGATATCGAAGAAGTGCCCCAAACCGATCTCGCGCAAGCCCTGGGATTATCCCATTCTGGAGCCAAATCGCGGGTGCAGCGGGCCAGGAAAATGCTTCGGAAAAAACTGAAAGAACTTTATCTGATCGAAACAGATATGTACGGCAATGTGATCGTCTGCAAAGACAAGGTGCCTTGCGACTGTGCGCCGGACGTTTTCTGCGAGTGAGTCTTTTTTACAGACATTCCGTCATAACAAGTGAAATTAAATCACATGGTTATGAACAGATCTTTTTTTAAACTCATCCTGATCTTCTTTTTATCTTCAACCTTCGATGCCTCGGCGCAAAAAAAGAGTGCGAATGAAAAACCACTCACGCCCGCACGCGGTCACTATGTCGAGCTGCAGAAATTCAGTGTGAAATCACGGCTTGAAAACGCGTCATGGGACGAACAAAAATTCCCATACGATGCCGAGCAGGCAGCGCGCCGCCTCAGTCTCATGCCGTATTATCTTGAAAATGTCTCCGCCGATGTTTTTAAGATCCCCGATCCACCTGCCAACAGCTCTGCGCAGACCCGCGCTGAATTAAATTACCTGTTGCAACTACAACTGCAGCGAAACAAGATTGACACTGACGCCAGCCTGTTGATGGGCGCTGTTTTTTATTCACCCCGCGCAAAACCCACCGACGAGGGCTATCAACAACTAAGGCAGAATTTATTCTTCATTGGTCCGATCCATCGGCACATGGTTTAATGCCGAATCGTTGCCGTTGACGGCCGACTTCATGGCGCATGTCTGGCAAGACGCCAGTTACTATATCTGGTCGTTGAAATACAAATTCCTGCGCGTGCGCCCTTATGTATTAGACACTCGCATTGAAAATTTAGAAGAAACTGATTGGGCTGCCTACCCCAGCGGCCATGCCGCCAATTCCTACATCAACGCTTACATATATCAGGAGCTGGCGCCTGAATTCACCGACGTGTTCTTAAAAGATGCGTATGATATGGCACACTCGCGGGAAATTATCGGTGTGCACTATCCGAGCGATTCCGAAAGCTCTCGCATGCTCGCTCGGCAGTTGGTGAACCTTCTTTTCAAGAACGAAAAATTCCTGAAAGACTTCGAAGAGGTTAAGAAAGAGTGGGCGTTGAAAGCCAAAAACTCATTTGGCGATATGACGATCGAGCCCGCAAAACCCGGTGATAGAAGGAATTCAAAGAAAAGTTGCGCGTCGGTGTGTCAAGATTGATACTGGATATTCTGGATTCTTCAGGCTTGATGTACTGGAAGCTGGATTTCAACTCCATCAAAATATCAGGAAGCATCCAGTATCCAGATTTATTTCGCGCCCTCCAGCACTTTCGTATACGCCTTGATGGTGCTCATCAGGTTGTTGCGTATCACAGGATCGGTGAAGATCCTGGGGATGCCTATGGGTTTGGATAAGATTCTGTATGAAACTTTCACTTTTTGACTATTCACTTGGGTGAGTCTCCAACTGCCAGAAAGTTGCATGCGGGTAACGCCTTCCCGTACAGGCGCCAGCAAATTATTGACCTTTGATTCGAAGGTGATAAATAGCTCATTTGGGTTCTTTTCTTTTAGATTGTATTCCAGGAAATGATCCTGGTCGCTCACCGGCCATGGGATATCGTGATACGAATACTCAAACCAAACCGTATCATTTTGAGGATAGACCTTGAATTCAGTCACATGGTCCTGCCATTGGGTGATCTTCTTCTCATCACCCAACATGGCTGCGGCGTCTTCGAGTGATGCGCTAACAAACCAGTCACCCTTCACTTCCCGTGCTTTGATGGGAGGATTGGACTTTGGAAAGATGATCCAGCGTTCGTAGATCCTGATGTCGCCATCCTCGCGCACCAGTTGAAAACCTTCAGCGTCCTTTTCCTGAG
>JBMOKS010000581.1:0-7501 GCA_049324355.1 Bacteroidota bacterium | reverse complement strand
GTCAACGCCTGGGCCGCGGTAATCAATTCGATTGCCAGAATAGAATAAAGATGGTTGACAATACGATACACTTTGGTTGCCGCGTTTGCGCCCATACTCACGTGATCTTCCTGGCCATTAGACGAAACAATCGAGTCGACAGAAGCCGGTGTGCTTAATTGTTTGTTCTGGCTTACCATGGAAGCGGCCGTGTATTGCGGGATCATCATACCCGAATTGATACCGGGATTGGCCACAAGGTAATTCGGCAGATCGCGCGATCCGGAGATGAGCTGATAGGTGCGTCGTTCTGAAATATTTCCGAGTTCTGACAAAGCAATGGCCAGGAAGTCCAGCGCCAACGCCAGAGGCTGACCGTGGAAATTACCTGCCGAAATAACCTCGTCTTCGTCGGGGAAAATGTTGGGGTTGTCGGTTACGCTGTTCACTTCTGTCAGGAAAACGGTGGTCACATAATCGATAGCGTCGCTGCTGGCGCCGTGTACTTGAGGTATACAGCGGAAAGAATAAGGATCTTGTACATGCTTCTTGCTTTGACCGATCAACTCGCTGCCTTCCAACATTTTTTTGATGTCCTGCGCGGTCTTTATCTGTCCCGGATGGGGACGGATGGCATGGACTTCGGGCAAGAACGGTTCGATACGACCATCGAAGGCGTCGAGCGACAACGCCGCGATTGTGTTAGCCAATTTCAGCAACCGATGTGCATGAAGTATACACCATGAACCATAAGCGCTCATAAACTGAGTGCCATTCAACAGGGCCAGGCCTTCTTTAGCCTGAAAATGAATAGAAGGCCAGTTTAGTTTTTTATTTAATTCTGCAGCGTTTTGCCATTGTCCGTCGTGATAAACCTCGCCCAACCCCAGCATCGGCAGGCACAGGTGCGCGAGCGGTGCGAGGTCACCCGAGGCGCCGAGCGATCCCATTTCAAAAATTTTCGGATACACGCTTTCGTTGAACATGTCCACGAGTCTTTCTACCGTGAGCAGTTGTACGCCGGAATTACCATACGCCAGCGACTGAACTTTGAGAAAGATCATCAGCCTTACGATCTCGAGCGGTACTTCGGGACCCGTTCCACACGCGTGTGACTTCACCAGATTCTCCTGGAGTTTCTCCAATTGATCGTGGGAGATATTTCTGTTGTACAGCGAGCCAAAACCTGTGTTGATGCCGTAGATCGGCGCGCGGGAGGTCGCGATTTTTTTATCGAGGTATTCGCGGCAGCGAACGACCTTATTTCTGGCATCGTCAGATAAACCGATTTTCAGATTGCCCTGGTTTACCTGATGGAGATCGGATAAGGTTAGTTTTTTTGCGGAGATGAAATGAACGGATTCAGACATGTAAGAGCGTATTACGAGGGTGGCTACTGGAGTTTTTGAATGATATTGTCGATTGAAAGTTTTTCCTGTTCGCCACGTTCCATGTTTTTCAACGCCAGCGCACCGCTCTTCACTTCTTCCGAGCCGATGACGATGGTAAAAGGAATCATTTTTTTATTGGCGTAGTCGAGCTGTTTCTTCAGTTTCGTGGAATCGGGATAAACTTCTGCTGTGATGCCCGCCGCTCTGAGTTTTGAAGTAACACTCAATCCATATAGCTTACTTTCTTCGTCGAGGTGGCAGATCAATACTTTCGAAGACAATTGAGCTTCCCTGGGGAAGAGATTGAGCTCCTCCATGGCGTCATAGATCCGGTCTACGCCGAACGAAAATCCCACTCCGGAAAGATTTTCTTTGTCGCCGAAAGCCTGGGTGAGGTTATCATAGCGACCACCCCCGCTCACACTGCCAATGCTCACGTTGTTGATCTTCACTTCGAAGATACAGCCTGTATAATAGCTCAGTCCGCGCGCCAGCGAAACATCGAATTCAAGATGGGTGCCATCATCGCCATAGCTTTCCAGGAGATTCAATACTTCTCTGATGTCGTGAAGGCCTTTCAATCCGCATTCGGTCTTTTCTATGCGGGAGGCGAGGAATGTCAGCCGGTTGACGATCGATCCTTTTACTTTCAGCACATCGAACAAAAATTTCAGGTTGTTTTCAGTGAAACCTTTTGTGAGCAGTTCTTCTTTTACTTTGTCCTCACCGATCTTGTCGAGTTTATCGATGGCGACGAACAAAGACGTTTCGTTGCCTTTGGCGCCGATGCTTTCAGCCACGCCGTTGAGTACGCCGCGGTGGTTGAATTTGATGGTATAGTCGGTGATGCCTAGTCTTTTGAAAGTCTCTTTGATCATAAGAATGATCTCCACTTCACAAATGAGGGAGTTGGTTCCTACCACGTCGGCGTCGCACTGATAGAATTCGCGATAACGTCCCTTTTGAGGACGGTCAGCACGCCACACTGGCTGCATCTGATAACGTTTAAAAGGAAAAGATACATCGTTTCGGTTCATGACAACATAGCGGGCGAAGGGGACGGTGAGGTCGTAACGAAGTCCTTTTTCACTGATGTATTTTACTAGACTCCTACTTTCAAATTCTGACTTAATTCGATCAGCTATAGCATTTGTATTTAAAAGAAATGCCATCATCAGAGCCATAGGCTCAGTCGAGGCGGACTCACTTTTAGGTTCTTTGATAATTATGTAAGCAAGATATTCTGGATTGTTTTCAATAAAACCTTTTAGGTAACTAGCAAAAGAACTTTTAGAAAAGTCAAACTTGGAATTTAAGCTCTTAATTTCATCAGCTATTCTGTCGAGATTTTCATAGGAGAAGGTAGAGATATTTTTAGAATTCAAATTTGAACGAAGATCCCTCGAAAACTCTCTCAAGAGGTCACCGACTCTACTATTTTGAACAGGATCAATTTCTATGAGTTTTTTAACCTCCCTGATGTAGTCTCCCGAGTCCAAAATTTTAAACAGCAGTTGATCGCCTTCCTCGCCATACTTTCCGGTGAGGGTAGAAAGGTTTTCCATCGCGGGGGTTTCCAGCGGCTGGAAGCCAAAAAGCTGAAAAACTTTGCGGATTTGGTCAAAAATGAACTGTCTTTTGGCCATGGTAGCGGGGCCAAAGTCGCGGGTACCTTTCGGAAGTGTGGGCTTTTCCATAATCGCGGGCAAATTAATAGGCAAATCCGCAGATGTGCTAATGTTTGCGCCGAACATTTGGGAGGCAGGGTATTAGTTTCGAGCGATGAGCTACGAGCTGCAAGTTCTGAGCTAAAAAGCTCAAAGCTCGTGGCTCAAGGCTCCGCAGCCGTTCACTAAAGAGCACCGAATTAGGCCCTAAATGGACATTTTTTAGGACCGCGGAACAGAGATTTTTCTCAGATATTCTTTGTATTCCCAGTTTTCCGGCTTATTTTTGCGCACCTTTTAACAGAAAGCGCCATGGCAGTAACCAGACTTAAGAGAAAAAACCGCAAGGATAAGGCAAAGTCAGCTGTAAGACGTCAGTCACTCAAGCTGCAGAACTTCAAGCCTGTTATTAAAAACATTGATATCGAAAAGATCAAGGAAGAGTTCAAGGCCAAGGCCGAGAAGAAGAAATAATTCACTTCCCTCAAAAATATTAGAGAGCCCTGCTACACAGGGCTTTTTGATTTCTACCCCTTTCCTCTTATTTTTCATACTGCTTAACCCCAGCTCATGAGTAGCTTTTCAACATGGTGGGAGGGACTCACTTTTCCTCTTATGGTTTATTGGGCCATTGCTGTCCCGTTTACCTTATTATTTATCTTACAACTTGTAATCTCGTTCTTTGGCGGCGACGGGGTGCCTGACGATACGCCAGATGTGGAAGTAGATGCCGACCATGGCATTCCATTTCAGTTCTTTACACTGAAAAATTTCATAGCCTTCTTTACCATTTTCGGCTGGGCCGGTATTGCTGCAACCGACGCGGGATTTTCGTCGGGCCTATCACTAACAATAGCTTTTATTTCAGGCGTGATCATAATGACCCTGATGGCTGTTGTGTTTTATTTCCTCCACAAAGCCCAAGCCGATGGTACCATGAAAATACGCAGAGCCATTGGTGGGGTGGGCGAAGTATACCTGACCATTCAAGGCAAACGAAATGGCACCGGCAAAGTGCAGATCAAGGTTCAGGGTGCTGTGCGCACCCTCGACGCCATGACCGATGATGATGAAGACATTCCTTCCGGGAAAATCATTACGGTCAAAGCTATTGTCAATGAAAATATCTTGTTAGTTACTGCTAAATAATTTTCTCTCTTTAACGATAACCCCATGAGTAATTTTGTTCTACCCATTGTAGTGATCGCAGTCGTTTTTCTTTTTGTGATCATTGTTTCTTTTTTTCGGCGCTACAAGCGTTGTCCTTCAGACCGCATTCTTGTGGTGTACGGTAAAGTCGGAGACGGATCTTCGGCCAAGTGTATCCATGGTGGGGCGGCCTTCATTTGGCCGGTATTCCAGGATTACTCTTTCCTTGACCTTACGCCTACCTCTATTGAAGTAAACCTCACCAATGCGTTGAGCAAGCAAAATATTCGCGTCGATGTTCCCTCGAAATTTACCGTGGGTGTTTCAACAGAGTCTGGTGTCATGGAGAATGCTGCCGAGCGCCTTTTGGGTTTGGCGCGCCAGGATGTTCATGCGTTGGCGCATGATATCATAGTGGGCCAGATGCGTCTGATCGTTGCTATGATGGACATAGAAGAGATCAACAGCAACCGTGATAAGTTTTTGAGCAACGTGTCGCACAATGTGGAGGCTGAACTGAAGAAGATCGGCTTGAAGCTGATCAACGTAAACATCACCGATATAAAAGACGAAAGCGGTTATATCGCCGCCCTTGGTAAAGAAGCTGCTGCCAAAGCCATCAACGAAGCCAAGATCAGGGTTGCCGAGCAGGAACGTATTGGTGATGTAGGTAAAACTGAAGCTGAAAAAGAGCGTGATATCAAAGTTGCCGAAATGGTGCGCGATCGTGATACGCAGGTGGCAGTAGCCGTGAAGGACAAAGAAGTATTGATGGCAGCCGCCAAGCGCGATGAGCAGATTGGTAAAGTTGAAGCCGAGCGAGATACCCGTATCAAATCTGCAGAAGCCAATGCGCTTGCCGTACAAGGTGAAAACCAATCCAAGATCAACGTGGCCAACTCCGATGCCGAGCGTCGTGAACGTGAAGCGGAGGCGTTGAAGAAGGCTATTGCTGCTGAGAAAGTACAATCTGCGAAAGCGCTCGAAGAAGCTTATTTGGCTGAACAAAAGGCTGAAGCCGCACGTGCCGAGCGTGAACGGGCATCACAAAATGCCAACGTGGTTGTTACGGCAGAGATACAAAAGCAAAAAGCAATCATCGAAGCGCAAGCGGAAGCCGAAAAAGTAAGGGAACGCGCCCGCGGTGAGGCAGATGCCATATTGCTGAAGAAACAAGCGGAAGCCATGGGTATCTATGAGATCCTGACCAAACAGGCCGAGGGTTTAAAGGCGATCGTAAACTCAGCCGGCAACAACTCGAAAGACGCCGCCATGCTCATTATAGCCGATAAGTTGCCAGAACTGGTGCGCCTCCAGACCGAGGCTATTAAAAATATCCAAATCGACAAGGTTACCGTGTGGGAAGGCGGTAACGGCAAGGATGGGAAAAACTCAACCGCTAACTTTATTTCGGGATTGTATCAATCAGTGCCCCCTTTGCAGGATGTTTTCAAAATGGCCGGCCTTGACCTTCCGTCTTACTTGGGCGAAGAAAGCAAGGAAGACAAACAGAAACCGAGCCTTCCGCCAGCACCGCCTGCCGAGGGGAATAAGCCGCAAAAATAATTTCCAAAGTCCTGCCCTGCAGGACTTTTTTGTTTACCCCCTTTCCTGCTAATTCGCGTATCAAATTTCAACTTCAATGGCTCAAATGCACCTGGTCAACTGGAACGTCAACGGTATCCGATCTATCATTAAGAAGGATTTTATCAAAGATATCAAGGAAATGAATCCTGATATCTTGTGTCTCCAGGAAACAAAAGCTGCCGCAGAGGAAGTGAAGTCTGCCTTGGAATTGCTGCCCGACTATAAGGTCTACGTGAACTCATGCAAGACTCGCAAGGGGTATTCTGGTACCACGATTATGTCCAAGACCGAACCCAACAACGTAGTGTGCGATATGGGTGTCGAAGAGCATGATCAGGAAGGCCGCGTGATCACGGCTGAGTTTCCCGATTTTTATCTCGTAACGGTCTACGTTCCCAACGCCGGCGAAGGTTTGAAAAGGCTCGATTACCGTGAAAAGTGGGACAACGATTTCAGAAACTATCTGCAGAGTCTGAAAGAGAAGAAAAACGTTATCGTTTGCGGCGACTTTAACGTAGCCCCTCAACCGATAGACATTGCCCGCCCGAAAGAAAATTATAACAAGTCAGCGGGATACACTCAACGCGAGATCGACGGCTTTGCAAAATTATTACAGACCGGGTATGTGGAGACTTTCAGAAGGTTTTATCCCGAAGAAGTGAAATACACTTACTGGAATTATCTCTTTAACGCACGCTCCAGAAATGTGGGATGGCGCATCGATTTCTTCCTTGTTTCCGAATCTTTCATCGGAAATGTAAAAGATTCTATGATCTACAATCAGTATCTCGGCTCAGACCACTGTCCGGTGGCGATAAAGATTGAGATTTAACCGGGTACTTGATCCTGGATTACCTGCGACGCAGTTGAATGGGGACTAAAATGACAGGTTAATGTCTAAGCTCGCGGTATAGACCTTGGATTGATGGAACGGAGCAAAATCTATCTCTCCTCTCAGAACGGATGACAATTTCATTTTTGAGGTAAGGGACTTGGTGTACCCGAGACCTAGGAACGCAGCGCCATTCATTCCTTTGTAATGGATAAAGTCTACGTACTCTGTATTGGACAGATCGACACCACCTAATGAGTAACGCAATTGATGATACGATTTCTTATTCAATGAAAAGTATGGATAGACACCCGGATTTAAGAAAAGGCCGTCCCGTCCGTAGTTGAAGTATTTCTTAAAGGAGATAGGGAATCGGAGAGTGTTATAGCTAAATTCGTAAACATCGTCGCGGGTTGTTCCTCCCTGAAGCGTTGAGCTTTTACCCGAGAACTTATAGTCGGCATAGATAATCTGAAAACTGAATACCGAGCGGTCCAGAAATTTTTTTGGCAATACGTCAATTGAGATTCCAAATCGTTTGGTCAGATGAGTGTCGAATTTTGCGCTATTGAGCATGGGCTCAGTCGAGTTGGCAAACTTAAGTGTGGTAGCGCCCACGCCGGCAATGATATTGAAGCTCGATTGAGGTTTTCTAAGATCAGAGCGTATTCCGCTAGCACACACATTGTAGGCTTTAACCAACCGACGGATTCCGTATTCAGAAATGCGGTTCGGTTTAGCATCGGGGCATCCATCAAAATAACTGGCCAAATCGCCCTTTAAAAAATTGCTCAAGCTGCCGGCTACTTTAATTTCTGCAAGTCTTTTGCCTTTGTATTCTAACCTATTCCGTGACAAGTATTCCTTGGTGAGCGGGATATTCAGACTGAATTCTT
>JBMOKS010000580.1:2739-7519 GCA_049324355.1 Bacteroidota bacterium | reverse complement strand
GATCTTAAAGTTGAGCATGTGAAGTCTCCAGTGGTGCAGACAGACGACTACTTCGCTGGGGGTGCAACTTTTAATTCATATGTACGCGAAAATAATTTTCAAAATACATTTCTTTATCAGCAGAAGGAATGGATAGCGGATCTTGGGCTTGGTCTGTACGACTCGGAATGGAGGCAATACGATCCGTATATCTGGCGTACTACAACGGTTGACCCGCACGCCGAAAATTACTATTCATGGAGTGGCTATAGTTGGGTGGCTAATAACCCAGTTGGAAATATAGACCCCGATGGTAGAGATTGGTGGGGTGCCGGAGCCGATGCTATGGCGCGAGCTGCAGATGAAAGTGGGGCGACAACTGGCATGTACGACATCGATGCAAGACAATCGGCTGCCAGCTATAACTGGCAGCAAGCACAAGATAATAAAGTATGGAACCCGCTTGGCGGCGACGAAATCTCATATGAAGAGTGGTTAGCTGGCGGCGGTGACCCATCAGTGAAGCACAAAGATGGAAACAAGTATTTCAATGGGGCCTATGAGGAGGCCCAGCAAGGAGATCCTACAATGTATGGCCGTGCTAATGAAGCAGATGCATATAAATTCATGTGGGAAAACAGCTTCAGGAATGGTGAACAATGGAAAGAGAATTTTGCATGGGTAACAAGTAAAGGAGTTTTAGTTTTACCAGTCACATCAAAGAGTACTTCAAGAAGTTCTGATTTCAGTGTTCTTCCCACCCGAACATCTAACGGCAAATTTCAAGTTCAATATAACGGTAGCTGGATTAATGTTCTGGCAGCCATGCATACGCATCCAGGCAATCCCAATATGTTATCAGCAGAGGATTTAGGCGCTGCGGTGACGTGGAATATTCCAGTTTTTGCAATTCAATCCAACACTGTCTGGGTTGGATATGGCCCTTGGGATAATCCGAAATATCATGGAGTGATAGCAGACACTAAAGATTTATTCTCTGGTGCTGCGTCTGTGTATCGCGATTTACTGCCTTTGTTACCGAAATAACTTTTACACCGATGAAAAAAATTATTAAGTATACTCTCTCAATATTTTTGATTGGCGCAACTTTTCAAAGTTGTGATACCAGGAAAGAAGTTGCAGTTAAAGCAAAAGATTTTGAACTGAAATTCGGTGTGCCCGAATTGAGCAATCCGAAAATAAATTCTGTTATACAGGAGTACATTGAAGGCAACCAGGACGGAATCCCTAAAGTTTACACAATGGTAGTACAGCGAAAAGATATTTTAACCACATCTATTTCGATCTGCGCTTTAACTACATACGATGAGTTGTATAAACTTCTTCCTTCAGGTTATTTCAAAGTGAATGATAATGTTGTGTTGGTTTACACAGGATTGGAGCACTTAGAAATGCCGGATAGCACTTTTATGAAGGAATTAGAAAAGACTGTAGGCAACAGGATCGAGGATAATTTGTTGGAAGACAGAAAGACAATAGATCCTGATTATGAGGCAAGGATATATGATCCTCATGCCTGGGAAATTAAGTTGGTGAAAGATTCGGTTATAGTTAATCGTGACAGTGCCATTAATGTGTTGGGCCCTCCGATTGTAGAAGTAATTAAGTTTGTTCCTCCAAAAAAGAATTGATCGATAACAAGAACCCGGTGATGAGCCGGGTTTCTTGTTTAATGGGCAAAATTGATGAAATGAAAATTAAGGGATAGTTTTGTGTCTGATAGTTCTAACGAAAAAATATTTTCATGGCAGCCGAAAACGAACCCTACCGCTACAACTACCAGGCATTAGACAAGCTCCTTGCCGAGAATTACGACCCCAAAGAGTTAGGCAACCAGCTTGACGAGATCATGAGCGACCTGGTGTACCTGGCCAGGGACGAAGACGATTTTGGCAGATCGCTTACTTACCATCACTACACCCTTCGCCAGCTTCGAGTACCCCCCGAAGTTATTCTGTTCCCCAATAGCCACGAACGGAGGCAGTAAAACAATAAAACACTATAGTTGTAAAAAATCATGATTTCAAAACTCTTCCTGAAAAAGACCATGCTGCTATCGGTAATGGTTTTCATGGCATTAATCCTTAGAAGCCAGGATTTTAGACCTGGGTTTGTTATAACGGCAAACGGAGATTCTCTGATAGGCTTTGTAGCCAACAGATCGGCCCGTAAAAATTCAGAAGCATGCCTTTTTAAATTAACGAAAACAAGTGAGCCTGGAAAATATTTGCCTGGTCAAATAAGCGGATTCGGTATTTCGGGTTATAAGTATTTCGAGTCAAAGATCATTCCGACAAAGGGTAAAAAACCGATGTTTGTGGAAGTGCTCGTCAAAGGTAGATTAAGTCTTTATAACGACCGACATGTTTTCTACGCAGAAAAGGATTCTATAATTTATTTGTTAGAGAGGCCGAAACGAGGAAAAGTGAATCCCAGGTACATCGGAGTCCTGGCCTTCCTCATGGGTGATTGCAAACAAGACATTGAAAAAATTTCTTACAATGTAGAAGATATAGCTAACGTTGTTGCTAATTATAACAACTGTAAGGGGAGCTCGCAATTGATAGTGAAGAGCAATCTTGCTTCTATCATGCTCAACGTGATGCTTCTCGCAGGGGTCGATCGCAGTACCGTAACCCTACAAGGATTAGAGAAATTCTCCTACGCAAAAAGTATATCTGTACCCGTTGGGGCTGGCTTGAGGATAGGTCTTCCAAGGTTGAGCGATAAATTTTTTGGTACACTTGAATTATTCTACGAAAAAAAATACTACCAGGTATACGATGAGTCGATCCAGAACGGCGCATTAACGCGGGCTGATTTTTATGTGGAATATCCATACCTGAAAATGCCAGTAGGCGTTCATTACAATTTTTTCAAGAGATCAGGCACGCCGTACGTCAGCGGAGGTTTTGTGCATTATTTCGTGTTCAGACTAAACGGAGACGTTATTTCTGAAACTGAGGTGAATGGCGTAGTTTCAAAAGACGTACTTGACCCTATTTTTGTTAAAAAGAATGGAAATGGATTCTGGCTTGGCGGAGGCTATCAAAGGCAGATAGGAAAAATTCAAAGTTTCATAGGGTGCCGCTATGAAGTAAATACAGGTTTTACGAATCCAATTCCAGATTCAAAATCAAGAGGCAATAATTTAACTGTTTTGGTTGGTTTAACTTTTTGAAAAATGAAAAAATATATTTTACTGATCGGGATATTAGTTTATGCAGCATGCACAGAGGAAGAACCTCTTCGCGACCGACCTTATCCAAAGGTGGAAGAAACAACGATTACCCGAACAGGGTCAATATTCACTTTCAGTAGCGAGATTCCTTTCACTTCGGTAGAGATCGTTGATCATGGATTTAAATGGGCGAAATATCAAGATCCGATGGGAGGAAACGCGGAAGGCATTTCCCTTGGCCCTACATCTTCTCCAAAAGAATTTTCTTATACAAGACTGCGGGAAACTCCTCTGAATTCGATTGGTGAGTACTATATCGTTCGGGCCTATGTTCAATCAGACAAGTACCTTTTCTATGGGCCACCCAAGGTTTTCTGTTGTCCCTGATGACGCCGACCTTATTATTAATGCTAACCTGAAAATGCCAGTAGGTTGCCTACGAAGTGAATTGGCGAATAGCTTGTGATTATGCGGGCGAATATTTTTATACGAACGAAACGCTGAAGTTTGTGAATCATGAAGAAGGTAGAGTGGTGATGACCGATGAGCCCGTGTACGAATACAATTTGAAGGATCACTTAGGCAATGTGCGCCTCACTTTTACTACACAAACCACAACCGATGAAAGAAAGGCAGGATTTGAAACTGCTAATCAATCCACGGAAGCAGAGAAGTTTGAGAACTATCCATCAGGTGGCGGACTGATCAACACGCAATCGACCAATGCGCACACTGGCACTAACTCGTTACATCTCAACGGCGGCTATGCCGGCCAGGTAGGCGTTGCGAAAAGCTACAGTGTTATGCCCGGCGATGTGCTTCAGATAGAAGCCTATGTAAAGTACAACACTCCTTCGGGCACAGGCAGCGACCTTGCAGCTTTTGCTACCTCCTTGCTAAGCGCCTTTAATTTGTCGGCGCCGGTTCCCGGAGAAACTGGCACGGCCTCATCGGCTATAAACGCATGGGGAGCGCAGGCTGCGGGTGGTTACGCCAATGGCACCGCCAATACAGACCCAAAATTATTCGTCACAATTCTTATCTTTGATGGCGAGCATAACTTTAAGGATGTGGCCTACCAACAGGTATCAAGTTCAGGAGCATTGATCAGCGCAAGCTACACGGTGAAGGAGCCAGGGTACGCATACCTGTATGTGAGCAACGAACATCCGACCTTCGCAGATTCGTATTTTGATGATGTGAAAATGATCCATTCACCTTCGGTGGTGGTTGCTTTAAATGATTATTATTCTTTTGGTCTTACGATGAGTACTTATCAGCGTGAGAACTCACTCAAGAATAACTACAAGTTTAATGGTAAGGAAGAGCAAACTGAGCTTGACCTAGGCTGGCTTGACTACGGGCTTAGAATGTATCAGCCAGAGTTGGGAAGATGGAATGGAATCGATCCGCTTGCGGAAAAATATCTTGAAATAAGCCCGTTCGCTTATGTGGCAAATAACCCCACATTATTTATAGATCCAAATGGAGCTGAAATTTGGCTTTCCTTCACTTATAGAAATGAAAATGATGAGGAAGTTACTTCACGGTATCAATATAAGGATGGAAAACTCTATAATGAAAATGGAGATGAATATG
>JBMOKS010000580.1:0-2722 GCA_049324355.1 Bacteroidota bacterium | reverse complement strand
CGATGTTGCAGATCCATTCTTTCAACTTGTCAAAGATCAGTTGAATGCAACAAAAGAAGAGTTTGGAGAAAATGAGGAGATAAGCGAAATGTTTTCATTTCTCGAAAGCGAAGAGTCCGGCGAGCATACAATAAATATCCAACTCTCAAAGGAGAACAAAACCAAAGGTTCGGGTAAAAAAACGACCATAGACTATAATCCTTTAAACTGGGAAGAGCCGGACGATTTTGATAAGGAAGCAAAGGGCAAACGAGACCCGCGGATAGGGCTGGTACACGAGATGAAGCATTCATCAGACCACGCAAAGGGCAGGGATCCTCGCGCAAAAGTTGATTGGACTTATGAGGACTCGGATAAAGTTTACTTATATAGTCAATTTGAGGCGAGGGCACTAAACATCGAGAATATTTTGAGGAAAGCGTTATATGGTAAAACCAGAGCCACATATAATGTCTTGGATGAAAATGGTAAAGTGATAAAAATAAAACCACCTAAAAGATATGTCAGAGAATAATAACGGAATCAAATCTATGCATAAGAGTAAGTGGGCGTTCGCTTTCCTGCTTTTTATAAGCATTGGAACATTGTCATGCAACAGGGATGGCAAAACAAGTAAACGCGAAGATGACCTTAAGTCAGTTGAGTACTACATCCTTGATTTCAAGAATCTACCAGAAAATGTAAGATCAAGTCTATTCTCAAAAGAATTTGTTGGATTTGATCTTTCAGAACATGACATCATCACCTCCGAATTGCTTCTAAAAAGTCAAATAGCAAAATTCAACGAAAATGCACCAAGTAGAATTGAATTGGAAAAGTACGGCCGGCAGTACGTAGGGGTTAAAAGCCCTGCTGGTGAAATTATAGTCTATATAAATTGTTTCTGCAATCCCAATGAGTTTTCTGACAAGAAAAAAACATTAATAAAAGTATTCGACGGTGGTGTTTGCTATTTCGAACTTAAAATTAATTTGAGCAAGGGAAAAATATTTGATTTTGCTACGAATGGATCAGCTTAGTTTTGCATATCAAATCATCCATGTTGCAGTTGGATGACTTCTATCCGTTCGGACTTGTATCACAATCTTATCAGAGAGAAAACTCAGTTGAAAATAAATACTTATATAACGGAAAAGAAATCCAGGACGAGCTCCAACTCGGTGCCTATGATTTCGGAGCAAGAATGTACAGCCCAGATTTAGGAAGATTTTTCCAAGTAGATCCTAAATCTGAAGAACTTGAAGCATTGAATAGCTACAATTACGCCATGAATAATCCACTGCTTTTTGTCGAAAAGAACGGCGAGCATCCGGTGTTTTTCGCACTGTACTTTGTAGTCGAGGGTGCAACTATATATTTACAGCAGGGGCTATTTATTCTTACGCAAATAGTTCTCTTAATAAGACTCATTTAACACTTGATGATATATTTACTCTGCAGGCGAAGGGAAAAGGAGCAAAGCCACCTTATTTTGCGGATTTTTTCAACAATCAGTATACAAATGTCGGAACCGGTTATAAAGGCCCAGGGTTAGAAGGTCGCGATCCGGAAGACTGGAACAATTTTAACAAGTATGGAGGTAGAGGTCTGGGGGCAATTGTTGCAATGGCGACAGTTAAGGAAATATTCGAGTACGCCAATTTCATGATAGAGACAAGAAAGGACATGCTCAAACAGCGTGATAAGGAGCTTAAGGGAAAATTCGCCTCACAAAAGGAACGTGACGCCCAATTAAAGGCACTTCGCAATAAAGCCCCTGAAGACTATTCTGAACAAGAAAAAAGACAATTACAGGAATTGCAAAATGACATTTGGCGGAGAAATGAAAGAATTCGAGAGCTTGATTATTTCATTGATGCGACTGATAATACAGTTAATTATTTTATCCAGGCTGCCAATGAAAAGCAGGCCGAGCGAGATGCCGTTATTTATAATTTAATATATAGAGCCCTTTCAGAAAAGCCTCTGCTCAAAGGAGCAAAACAATAAATTACACTGACTTTATCAAATTAAAACTATGTCACCGCAGGAATATTACGAGCAAAAGAATTTTGACGAAGTTTTATCGCTGTATCGACAGGGCCGGGTTGATCTAGGTTCTATTGAGGTGCTACAGGTTGTGATATTTTCTGCATTTGAAACCTCGCACTTTAATGACGCTATTTTGTTGTCAGATCGACTGCTTCAAACTTTGGATGCCGATCTCAATAAAGATGATTTTGATTTACGAAAGACAATTTATCACGTTCTGATAGATTCAAGCCATCGATTGGGGATCAATAGAAAAGTTGTGAAATATGTTATTCGTGGCGAGAGATTTATTACTAACTCAGCTTGGGCAAAGCCTTTCATAACATTCGCTAATGAGCACCTTCAAAGAGTATACAATTTTACGGCAATTGTCACCGCGCTCGTTGTATTTGGGCTCATCGCACTTCAACGAATGTACAAGATATTTGAACCCCGGTCTTATGTCATCTTAATGGGTATCTCGTTAATTTTTTCTCTTTTTATCGCTGTATTTCCTGAGTATGCAAAGAAATTAATCGCAAAATGGATTGCCAGATAGGTCGGACAATAGTGAATACTAAATTAGCGCCTTTGCCGAAACAGGCTTCGATTACGACCTGAATGGTAACATCAAAAAGCTGATGCGCAAAGGAAAAGACGGCACCACGATAGATGATCTTACGTATGACTACGGCGCAGGCACCTCCTTTCA
>JBMOKS010000579.1:0-7519 GCA_049324355.1 Bacteroidota bacterium | reverse complement strand
TTCCATATTTATAAAGGAAAAGGCTGATCGAAATAACGAAGTTGATCACACCGTAGAGGATGTTCGCGGTATTACCAAACCCCAGGCCGCTGAACATCCTTCCCTTCCATATACCTAATACAAAGTGCGGAATTGTATTTATAAGTGTTAGTCCGATAAGGAAATCAACAAAATCCACAAGCCAGAAAAATTTTAATTAGTACGAATGTACTAATTTAATTTGTTCTCCTAGTACAAACGTACTAATCTATTACCTTTGACGGGATGACGACACGCGACCGTATATTGGACACGGCCAGGGATCTGTTTAACCAAAAAGGTGTGGACAATGTGTCCGCCAGAACAATTTGCAGCGGACTTGATATCAGTTTGGGCAATTTCTCATATCACTTTCCAGATAAAAGCAGAATTATCCTTGAGCTGTATCAAAAAATGACCGAAGAGTCTCAATTGGCCTTAAGTGAAGTATCTGGTAAAGACGGAACAATATCATCATACCTTGAAGCCCACAAGAACTTGTTTATTATTCAGAATAAGTACAAGTTTTTTTTCCTTAACCTGTTTGAGATTTTGACAAGCAATGCCGAGATCAAAGAATTGTATCAAACAAGCTCAAAGATTGAAGTAAAGATGGCCAAGGAGCTATTGAGCCATTATGTGAGCAAGGGCATTTTGAAAAAAGGTGTACGAGAAGAACAGTTTGACCGGATGGTGAATGTGGGCAGGATATTGAATGCAACCTGGTTAGTTGATGCCGAACTATTGTTTAAAGGCAATGAAAAAAAGAAGCTTAAACATTATATGATTATTTGCTGCGGCCTTCTGGAGCCCTATTTGACCGAGAGTTCCCTGGCGGAGTATACCGCTTTCTTCAACCAGCTCTGAGAATAGAGCTAAGTTTGAAATTTTCTCAACCACTTCTAACCTTTGACGCAATCCATTTGTTCCAGTTTATATAATCGAGATCGTTTTGTGGGATGAGTTTTTTCAAAACCACTTCGGCATGGAGCTTTTCAAACAAACCGTTGTATTCAGCTTCGGGCACACCACTTATCCTTGAAAAGAAATCCATGAGCTTCTTGTGATGTTCTTTAAATGACTGGTTCTTTTTTCCAAAGCGTTTTGTCGCATCGACAAAATAACGCATCACGAAGAAGTTTCGAAGTTCAAAATGCACCATTAAGTTAAGCAAATGGGTCTGGATGTGAAGGTCAGGACGGAGATGCGCAAATGACGAGTTCATTATCTCATTAATCCAGTGAAGTGAAGACTTGAATTCTCGTTTCAGGAAGAATATGTACGAGAATTGAAACCAGAGAGATATCAGGTATTCCCGCGGTGTTGTGCCAGCGTGCTGCTGGATAACGTTTTGTATTTCCTGCATCAGGGCGATCCCCTTTTCTAATTCTTCCGCATCACGATAAATTTCGAGCTCGATGTTGTACATCCTAAGTATTTGCCGGAAATTATTCTGACTCCTTTTCGCCCTGTCGGTTTTTTCGTAGAAAGCTTTACCACGGGCAAGTAGTGAAAGAGCCTCATCGTGCTGCTTGGTAAAAACGAAAAAACTTAAGAGGTTATTCAATGAGGAGAGGTAGGTTCCGGGATCTTCATTAATTCGCTCAGGACTTTTCTCCAGGGTTTCTATTAATTCTTGCAGACATCGTTTGGCCTCGTCATTTCGACCCTTTTGAATTTCTGTTCGATAGTTAAGGTGGGATAACAGGACTATTTCGTTTAGTGATGTCGCATCCCGTATTTCGGGCACCGCATCATTGCTTAATCCGAACAACAGTTCCCAAAGTTTATGCACTCTTTGAAGTCGCTGCAACTTTGTCCCTTGATGGTTGATGATTTCACGAACATCAAGAGTTTGTGGTGATAGATTTTGAGCAAGCTTTCTTTTCCAGGTCAATACTTCGAGCAATGATAAATCGTCCTCCATTTTGGTGGCAATCTTTTCGGCTTTCTGAATTTCAATTGCGCAGGCATTGTATAGTTCCTTATTAAAACATACTTCAATGTTCTTCAAGTGGTCTTTAATGACCATCGATGAGGACGACTGTGCGTGGAACAACCGAAGGCTTTTTAAGATGGAATCGTGCAGGTAGATTTTTGTAACGTGCAGTTGCTTAGTAAACGTCTCCCCTTTGAACGTACTTTTCAACACCGATTCGTCATACAGTTCCATTTTGTCAAGGGCATCGAACAATCGTAGATAGTTCTTGCCTTCCTTATTACTTCCTCCTGAAAGTGATTGCCGGAAATACCGTTTTTCTGAAGGAGTAAGGGCATTAACAAGGTCAAAAAGGTTATTCTTCTTATGCATTCAGAATCCTACGCAAAGGCATTAAAAAACAACGAAATTTAACCAAAAAGTAAATATCATCCGATTTATAAAACCTACGTTTTTATGACGATTTATAACCTCGCCTTTTCAAACATCCTTACCTTGGACTCATTAATTAACTAAACACTTTAAGAGTTATGTCAAATGCAATTAATTGGTTCGAGATTCCGGCAACGAATCTAAAACGTGCCGTAAAATTCTATGGTGAAGTCCTTGATGCTGAACTTCAGCCAATGGAAAACAATGGGCTACAGATGGCTTTTTTCCCTGCGTCAGATAATGGCGTTGGCGGTTGTGTAACCTATGGAAATGGCAACAAGCCTAACGCAGAGGGTACCATAGTTTACCTAAATGGTGGCGATGACCTGGCCAAGCCACTGTCCAGAGTTGAAAAGGCTGGAGGGAAAGTAATAATGCCGAAGACTTCGATTGGCCCAAATGGGTTCATGGCAATTATCTCCGATACGGAAGGCAATCGAGTTGCATTCCATTCAATGAAGTAACTGTGTTAGCGATGACTACCCTGTTTAACGAGATTACCGTCAAAGCTCCTATCGAAAACATCTGGAAAGCACTTTCGAATATCGAGGAGCTTGAAAAGTATGATCCCACCGTAAGAAAATCCAGCGCGATTTCTTCAAGCAAAAACGGCATTGGTTCAGCGCGGAAAGTAGAAATGAAAGACGGTAAAAACTGGTTTGAAGAAAAGTGCACCGTTTGGAAACCGAACCAGGCTATTACGTATGAATTGACCGCGTGTTCGTTCCCAATTCATTGCCTGAAACACAGCTATAGCTTCGAGCAAAATGGCGATGGGATCAAAGTCAAGCAAGTGATGGAATACCAAGTGAAGTATGGGTTTCTTGGAAAAGTTCTTGATGCAATGGTAGTAAAAAAGCAATCCGACTCCGGCATCAAAAAGTTCTTCTTAGGGCTCAAGGCTTACGCGGAGCAAAACAAGTAATTCTACAAGGGGCCGCTTGCTATTAATAAGTATGCGGTTCCTTTGCTATCTTCAATCTATGGCATACAATGAACACCTGGCAGAACGCATAACAAAAGTGCTCAGAGAAAAGCGAGTCCGATTCGAGGAGAAGAAAATGATGGGGGGACTTTGTTTTATGGTCAACGGAAAAATGTGCATAGGTGTCGAGAAGGACAAACTCATGGCGCGGATCGACCCTGAAATCTATGATAAAGCATTGAAGAAAAAAGGTTGCCACGAAATGGACTTTACAGGCAGGCCCATGAAGGGATTTGTCTTTGTTGACCCAGTTGGTATTGACATGGATAAAGATCTCGAGTATTGGATACAGCTATGCATGGACTTTAATCCGAAAGCAAAATCAATTTATCTGTAAAGAAACCTCCTTTGTGGACTCCACAGTTTAACAGTTTGCTTTACTCTACTCGATCAGCTTGTGTCAGCAGGCCTTGTCCTCTAACACATTCCACTTCTTTGCCAGCCGGAATATAGCTGATGCGAAAGGGTAGGTGCGTTTTTGTGCTGATGAACAAAGAGTTAGTGCTAACTTCTTTTCAGCGTTTGCGGAAAATGTTCAATGAGCTCCATGCAATCCAATAGGGTGTAGGTGATACTGTTATAGATAGCTTGGTAACTTGCATGAAAATGTCCGTAGTACCACGACTCTGGAAGCAGGTTCATAACTTGCAGATGTTTGAGTAGCCTACTGTAGTTACCTCTGTCTTGCTGAAGATCCCGCAATAACAAATCGTCTCGCTGAGCAAATTTCGAGACGATACCGTCAAATGTGTATGGCCAAAATTCAGTTGGTGCGTTGTGTGTTACTACTATGTCCAATGATGACACATTTGCTAATACGTCCGTCAAAAGTTTTTCGTTGTAAGTGAATACTTCGTCCTTCCAATAATCCGAGCCTAAAGCGCGAACAGATCTGTCTACAGACACTGCTCCGCCCACCAGCAAAATGTTATGGCCTTCAACGGTGAGCAATGTGTAGTCTTGAACAAAAACAATATTACTGAATGCTGACCTACCCGTAAAGAAGGAGGGATCATCGTGATTTCCTCGCACAGTGTATAACGTGCTGTTCGATTCAGCTAGAATGCTATTTAGAACTTGAAGCTCTTCGATCTCTTGTTTAATTCTAAAACCGATCCCAAAGTCACCAACTTGGATGATGGAGGCATTACTGATTTGGTAGCGAACAATTTTTTTTGAAAGTTCGGGGAATTCACCATGTACGTCACCAAGGAAAAGGAGCATACGGATTAAATAAATAGTTATTAAACCAATCTGAAAAGAATTTATGACCCGGAGGGTCAAGATTGGCAAAAACTTATAAGATTCTGATAATGGGGTAAGAAAAATATGCAACCCCTGTGCAAAAACCCGTAGCAAATTGACGCTATCTTAATCGATTTACTCTATCGAGTAGGTTTCCAGGAGAGATTTTTAGCGCATCGGCAAGTCGGAAAATAATATCAACAGAAGGGGAGCGCTTGCCGGACTCGATCCTGTAAATATAGGTTCGGTCGACCTCGGCTAACTCGGCTAATCTTTCCTGGGTAACGCCCTTTTCCTCGCGGACCTGACGGATGACTTTCCCCAAAATAGTCTTGACCGAAGCCTTTTTTTGCATGGTCTAAAGCTATTTCCACACAAAATGTTAGAACACTGCCAATTGGCAACATTGGACTATTTTTCTATTTTTACCTCAATTGGAAATTCTATGCGTTTTCTGCTGTTTTTCGTCACTTTTTGGGTTGTTGCATTCACCCAGCCTGCCTTCACTCAGGATGGGATCGTTTTAATAAACGGAGATACCCTTGAGGCCCAGGTCATAAAAGTAGGTAAGGGACAATTGACCATTAAAGAAGGAGTACTTGAACGTGAACTCAACTCTCTCTATGTCAGCAAAGTACTCCCCTCCAACGGAAAGAAACTCGTCATTCGTGAAATTCCGGAAAACCTGGATTTTCAGCCCAATCTTTTGGTAGTAAAATATACTGCAGAACGGGCTTCAGAAATTGCGATAACATTTCCCAATGCAATTAAACGTGAATTTAAAACAGTGCACTATGATGCATATAAAGAACTCCCTGACGAATACTTTACCGCAGAAGGATCAGGTATAACGGGATCCGGATCCGAGTTAGCCGAGGATTACTGCAAGTTTATGGGTTACGCATGCAACGCTTTTCTGGTCATTGTCAGTCAAACAGAAGACGGAGCAAAGTATATTTTTTATTCTAACCCAGTTTCTGCTGAACGGATAAACAATACGATAATTGGCAAGTCTTATAAACTCGTAAAATCCGAGGTAAGTGCAAGCAATAGCGCACGGTTCTTACTTGACATGGCCGCGAAGCCGTTCACAATGAAAATGAATGGCGGTGGTGAATGTATTTTTAAGCAGGGTAATAAAGAATCAATGCTACAGTACCAGGTGACTGAAGATTCGAAGATGATTTTTGCCGATCCGAAATTTTCATCTTTGAAGCCTACCACATACGAGATTGTATTCATCAATGACCAGTATATGCGCTACACGCAGTTCATAAAGGAAGACCAGGTTGTGACAAGGAAAGTGGAAGCGTTTGTTAATCCCTAAAATAGTTATCACATGGATTTCATCCAGGAAGATTATATCGATATCAACCAGATCATTCAAGATCAGCAGTTGAAGCCATACTTCCTGGATGTTGTTGGAAAGGTTGTTCTTAAGAACCTATATAGTTCTTATCACCATCGATTTATTGCAAAACTAAAAGCTCAAAAGGACATGTATGACAGCCTTTACATTTTGACGGAAAAACTAAGGTTTGTAGTACCTGATGAGCATATCCAGCCGACTATCGCTGAAGTCTTGAAACACTATATGGAATCGCTGAGACCCATCTTGAAGAAAGAAAAGTTTGATGCATTGTAGGTAGGCATGATGCTTAATCTTAATGGAGACACCAAGCAAAAGTCAATCGCTTAAAGCTAAATCGCATTATTTCCCAATCCCAGTGCTGGTGGCAGTAGCGGCTTGTATTGGATGTGGTTATTTGTTTTTGTTTGTCTACGAGCGCAGCATGTTTGTGAATTCCGACCGGTTTTTACTAACTGTTCTTGCAATGGCGATTTCGCTTCCGCCATTAGTGGTCAATACAATTGGAGTTTTACCCAAGACTTCGGAGGGAATGGCGATTCCAGATTGGGCTTATCAGCGCGCTGTCTCGGCTTATATGTTCTCGGGATCGGTGGTCGTGTGCTGCCTTTATGGAATAACTATCTTGGTCGGTTACTTTTTTGGAATTTCGACGAAGGTGGGGGTGCTTACATTCTTGGCAATGGAAATTCTATTTGCTTTCATCTGGCGATGGGCCAATAAGAAAATCGTTTAGAATTTCCAGTACGAAAAATTGTTACGCACTTAAAAAGGCACTCGATTTTTATATGTTATCCGGAACAACCTTGAAGTATTTTCGGTCGATGGCACGCTGCGCATAGACCAACGTCGTTTCCATAACAGAATGACGAAGGGTTTTTTGGATAAATTCAAGCGGAACACCCTTATCGTACATGATCTGACCCGCAGTATGTCTTAAGCTATGAGGTGTATATTTAGTCCCTTTTTTCAGGATGTTCAATTGCTCAAATTTAACCCGTACGAGATCCTCAATATCCGTCTTCCTCAATGCAGGAAACATTTTGCCTGATTTGATGCCACTTTCCTTCAAATACCTTTTTACTTCGGTGCGCGGCACCGCAAAGAGCTTGATCGCTTCCTTGTTTCTTGCTGACCTTCCTTTTCCGGATACTGCTATCTTTTTCCCTCTGAAATCACAGTCCGTTGCAGATAGCCGTATCACCTCGATTGTGCGCAACCCATTCCAAGCCATCAATGACAGGATTGCTCGCTCTTTAGGAGATTCACAGACCGTTAAGAGTTTGACTCGCTGTTTCTCCGACAAGCTATCCTTGTGATATCCTTTCATCTGGTTGCTAGATACAGGAACCTTTATATCACCGATCTCCCTGAGCGATTGTGCGCTGATCAGGGAAAGACCTTTCTTGACCATACGCTGTTCCTTGGACAAATCCTGATTGGATATATTCTGATACAGCAATGCCCAGTCGCAGAAATTTTTCAGCACGGATTTATACAAGCGTTTTGTGTAGTCTGAGAGGGTAGGAGC
>JBMOKS010000578.1:0-7548 GCA_049324355.1 Bacteroidota bacterium | reverse complement strand
CAAAAGGATTACAATCCCAAAATGACGCGATCTGCCGTTGCTCTTCTGTCAGGTTTTTTGTGGTCTCGTAAACTTCTAAAGCCTCTTTGTAGAATTGGCTTTTTACATCCTTCGAAAATGTGGTGGGTGGCTTGGGTTTAAACTGCTGAGCCGAATCCAGGGCGAAAGGACGGATCTTATTCCAGTGCGGCTCCACGGCATCCATGTATGCCGGCGGTGTAGGCTTCCAGGTGGCCGGATCGTCTTCGATGGAATATTTAGCAAATGAACGGCTTTGCTTGTAGGTGTCTTTTCCAGACCATGCTATAATATGATCGGCAACCTGTGTTCCAAAAGTGATGGAGTTATTAAAGACGTCTTCGGGCATTCCCGAATTTCTAAACTCCTGCATGATGCTGTCGTAGAAAACATCCATCTTGTCTTCGGAAAACACCAACGCCCTTCCCACTTTCAGCATCGCCTGAACGGATGCCAACGGGTAACTATAGGATAAGCCGGGATCCGGTTTGGGCAATGGCTCGAGACCGGTAAGCTGGCCGGCCATGGATAAGTATTTTGGATCCTGCGGGATCGCCGCTTCGTAGGCGGCAATGCTCATGTAGGCATAGATGCGCGAAGCCACAGGGGGAGAAAAAATATCATGAACAATCACATCGGTGACCTGCTTCACCGAGCCGTGTAAGAATTCGGGATTTTGCACGAATGCTTCCCAATCTTTCTTCGGTTCGGAAGAGCAGGAAATCAGTGCCAGGACAAACACTAGCTGCAGAACAATCTTCTTCATAGGATTTAAGGCTATTTCAAAAATACAATTCGATCTCGATAAAATCACTTCTGTACACCAAACTCTTTTCTGTTTACACCCACACCTTTCAACTGCATTGACTTCCAGTTTTTCGGCAACAAAGTCTTATTTTGACTAATACCCTTATCGGTGATCTGCAAACCGCCGAAACCAAAGATTACCGCCTGCAACATGCCTCCGGCACCGGTGGCAAAATAAGGGTTTGTGCCTCCCGCTGTTTCGGCCAGCACACCAAACGGGGGTACTTCATTTGACTTATAACTCTTCACAAACAGCTCATAGGCTTTTTCAGGATCACCCAGCCTGGCATACAAGGTAGCGAGTACGGAATTACCCATTGCCGGGCCGCTGGGCGACATTCGCGGCTCGTAATACCTCAGATCTTTTTCGATCTGTGCACGGGCCGCAACAATTTCTAAAGGATAAGATAAAAGATTTACATCGGCCTGTTTTATATCGACGCCGTCATAGGTGGCATTCTCGCGTGTTGTGCCGTCGGGAAACTTCAGGATGGGAATGTTCTGCGCCACATGTTCCCAATCGGCATTGGCTGTCAGCCCGAGTTCTTTCGCAGCTTGAGTAGCATACCGAAGTGCAGTGATCGCTATACCATTAGTAAACGCGTTGTTGTCGATATTCTCCTGCCATTCGTTGGCGCCGATCACATTGTTGATTTCATACTTGCCCGCGCCCTTGCGCTCTACTCTGCTTGCCCAGAAATCAGCTACCGCTTCGAGCACCGGATAACCTCTTGTGCGAAGCCAATCTTTGTCTTGAGTGACCTGGTAATATTTCCAGACAGCCCAACCCACACATCCTGTGATGTGATGCTGAAATGGCCCTGTCAAAGCCCACACCGGTGTATCTTCGGTTCCCTCATCCGACGACTCCCACGGGAACATGGCGCCCTGATAACCATGCGAGAACGCATTCTGACGGGCGGCATCCAGTCTTTGAAAACGATACTCGAGCAACGACTTCGCGATCTCGGGTTGCAGGACCAGCAGCGGCGGATACATCCACAACTCGGTGTCCCAGAATACGTGTCCGTTGTAACCTAAACCCGACAAGCCCATCGGCGACAGACTATATGCCGTACCTTCACGGGCAAAAGAATACAAATGATAAAGTGCGAACCGAATGTCTTTCTGTGCCTGCAGATCGCCTTCGATGACGATGTCGCTATTCCACAATTTCTCCCATTCCTGTTCGTGGCGGCGCAGCAAACGCTCGGTTCCTTCGAGTTTGGCAAAGATCGTTAACCGCTCGGCTTCATTCACGGGATCATCGTAATGCTCCGTAGACGTGGCCGACGAAACAACACTGAAGGTGTACGACTCACCCGCCTTCAAGCGTTTGGTAAATTTGGCCAGGTGCATATTATAGTCCCAATCTTCATGAATAATGACGGGCTCTTGACCGTGAGGCTCCGGGAACATCAGGCTATTGCTTGCCGCCACGGTATGTTTTCCCGACGGGCTTTTAGCCGCCGATGTTAACAATGGAATTTTAACGTGGGGCCGGTCGATCTCACTGTAAGTATTGCGAATGTCCATGAGGTGATTGGGTGCTTCGATAACACTCATAGGCGTGACCATGATATCTTTTTTTGCTTTGATCTCCACGATGGACAGCGCCGTATAGGGCAGATGTCGCAGCGCCATCAGGGTATGGGTAACTGTTAATTTATCTCCAACCTCAAACATCGTGGTGAGCTTGGCGTGTTTCATGTTGAGGCTTTGCCTGTAATTGCTAATGTCTTTTTGTCCTACACGCTGGCCGTCGACATCGAGATTCATGTTCACATGATTGAAGGTCTTGAGGATGTTGGAAACCCTGCCCCGTTGATAATAGTCGTAAACGCCATTAAGGACCACGTCGCGAACCTTCATGGGCTCGGGTGATGACACCAGGCCTATCATGCCGTTGGCAACAGTGACACCGTAGTAGTTGCTTGGGTCAATGGCGTCGGCCGTAACGATCCACGCATCCTGGGCCCGAAGACATGGGAGGCCGGCAAATAAAAATAATATCAAGACACGTTTCATTTTGTCTTCTTTTTAAATGTAAGAACAGTATTATTGTTTCTAGCCACTAAGTAAATCTTTTCTCCTGCAACGTTTTGCAATACCTCTATTTTCCTCCCTTCACCTTTGACAAAAAAACCGGACTTCGCCGGAGAAAGCGGTCGAAATTCTCCATTACCATTTGACTTCAATACCAGACCCAAGCCGGCATCATAGGGACCGATCTCCGGTTGCGTCAGCGTCTGATTTCCGACCATGATGAGATCTTCCTGGCCGTCACCATCAACATCTTCTGCCCGGAGATCGAAGACCGGGAAAAGCTGCGCCTCAAACGGAAGTGGCGATGTTACAAAGGCGGCACCTTCATTCTTTAGATAAACAGACGACAGCATATCCGCCTGCATCAGGGCGGAATTTCCTTTTTGTTGAGGCGTTACGATGTCGTCCAATCTTACATTCCGGTAGTCTTTATAGTTTAGGAATTTTTTCTTGAGGCCTGGCATTTGTTTCACAAGCTGATCGCGCGACTGAAACGGATATGCCTGGTCGCCATTGTAGTAAACCAGAATGTGGTCTGATCCACCATTTGAGTCAAAGTCACCGAGGTACATCCGCAGCGGTTTCCCTTCGCTTGTCTGAATTCGCGAATTCAAACCCAGGTTGCCACCCACAAGATCAATGTCGCCATCGCGGTCGAAATCTTTTGCCACTATTGCATTCCACAATCCCCTGGTATTCTGAAGGCCAAAACGAGCTGTGACATTAACGAACTGATGATCCGGCTGCTGAAGAAGAAGGGTGATGGGCATCCACTCGCCTACAAGAACAAGGTCGGGTAAATTGTCTTTATTGATATCGCACCAGGTTGCGTCTTTCACCATGCCGGGTCTTACCCTGGTTGGATTGTCAAATTGACTTTGTCCAAGCCATCGG
This sequence comes from Bacteroidota bacterium, assembly GCA_049324355.1. Taxonomy (GTDB): domain Bacteria; phylum Bacteroidota; class Bacteroidia; order Cytophagales; family Cyclobacteriaceae; genus Chryseosolibacter. Next base: position 3,783 of record JBMOKS010000578.1, on the reverse strand, counting down.
GTGTCTGGGGTAAAAATTCCCTTTCCGTCATTCCTAAGGAGGTAACTCATGGGACTCATGCCGTAAAGGCCCGGCATGACACTGGCTCCAATAAAGAGATCGACGTCTCCGTCGCGATCATAATCTTCAGGCTTTACGCAAGAGGCTTGGAGGAAGATGTTTAAAAATGCGCTCTTTGAAAATTGTAGATTTCCCCTTCCGTCGTTTTTATACAAGCAAGGTTGGATTGTCTCTTTTGCCTGAGCTTCTTCCTGCCCGCCCGATACAACGGTAAGATCCAGGTCTCCATCGCCATCGGCATCGAATAAAGTGGCAGCAACTTTTTCACTCGCGCGATGGCGCACAAAATCAGAAGTTGGTTTCAGCGTAAAAGAACCATTTCGTTCCTGCATAAATAAAGATGCGCCTTGGTTCTTACCTCCTCCGATGAAAACATCTTCAAGTCCATCACCGTTTACGTCACCCACCGCCAGAGCTGGGCCATCGTTAGTGAGCATTTGGGGGATCAGTGCCTCACGCGAAAAGGCGTTGAACTCATTCTCTCTATGCCTGAAGTTCACCAACTTCACAGGTTCGAATATTGTTGAGTCTGAAGAGGCAGGTAACCTAGCTGGTTCTTTCAAACGTTCGCTATGCTTCAATAAGACATTGTTCTTTTTGGTTGTTTGAGTACTGAGGCTTCCGTCGGGCCAGATTACAGAGACAGTAAAATTTTGCCGGGCATCCAAAAGGCCAAATGTAAGAGTGAAGTCGGAGGAAGAACAGAAACCGCGTGCAGGAAACAGCTCTTGTATTTGTGTGACACCGATCTGTGTTATACCAATCTTTGCCCCAATCGCGAATTTGTTCCCTGTAAGAGAATCGCCATGGAGCCTAACCTTAACAAATTTTTCCGGAGAGCTGTTATTCCGATAGATCAGCGGCGTATCATTGATACGGTTCACTACCAAGTCGGGTGTACCGTTGTTGTCCAGGTCTGCCACAGCAGCACCGTTTGAAAAACTCGGCAGGTCTATTCCCCAAGCTTTGGTTGCGTCTTCGAACGTAAGGTTGCGCCTGTTTCGGAAAACAAAATTACTCACTTTGCCTTCCGGCATTTTTGCGATCCAGGGAAGAATGTTGCGCATGCGCTGGATTGAATCCGCTGAAATGTAGTTGAGGTAATCGAGGTCGTTGGGGCGTCGAACGATACCATTACTGATGAAAATGTCTTTCCAGCCGTCACCATCAAAATCAGTAATTAACGGTGCCCAACTCCAGTCCGTGGCACTCACACCAGCCGCAGGAGCAATATCCTGAAAACTCAGCCTACCGGAATCAAGGATGCCAAGATTGATTTGAAGTGCATTTCTCGATACCTGCCTGTGATAACCATACTTGAGCTTAAATGCATAGACTTCGTAGGAGTCTTCTCCAGCCGATGTTTTGATCACTGATTCATCGCGGGGTAGCATGTCGAGTGTGAGCACATCGGCCCAGCCGTCGTTATTGATATCAGCTACATCGTTGCCCATTGAGAAACGGCTGCAGTGGGGCATCGACGCCTCAAGTTGTTGCGAGAAGGTGCCATTACGACTGTTGATGTACAGATAATCGTTCTCGATAAAATCATTGGAGACATAGATGTCAGGATAACCATCCTGATTTAGATCAGCAATGGCTACACCTAATCCGTAGCCGATCGGGCTTGAGTGTATGCCTGCTTCCCTGGTAGCATCTAGGAAAAAAGTTTTGCCATCTTCTCGAAGCATGTTTCGATAAAGTTTGTCGCCCGCAAGTGAGTCCTCCTGATATCGTACGCGCACTTTACCATACGAGCTTTGCGTGTGCACGGCATGATTCAGGAGGTACATATCAAGATCACCGTCCAGGTCATAATCGAAAAACGCAGCGTGAGTAGAAAATCCCTGAAACGACAGTCCGTATTCGGCCGACCGTTCAGTAAAAGTGAGGTCTCCGTTGTTGACATAAATTTGATTTTTGCTATTAAACTTTTTGTACTTCCCTACACCGCACACGAAGATGTCGAGCCAACCATCCCCGTTAACGTCGGCCATACTCACACCGGTTTTCCAGTTACCAACGCCTTCGGCTCCCGCTGAAGCTGTAATGTCGCGAAAATGAAAATTCCCTTGATTAAGGTAAAGTTTGTTAGGCTGCTGGTTGGCTGAAAAATACAAATCCACCAACCCATCATTGTTGATGTCGCCGGCGGCCACACCACCTCCATTGTAGAAATACAAGTATTCGATAATATTAAACACCGTATCTTCCGACAAAGTGTTTTTAAAATGCACGCCGGAATAAGAGGGATTAATTTGGCTAAACAGTGTACGCTCAGCTACCTCATCAGGTCTGCATGAATGGAAAAGCAGTAATGAAAGTAAACCGGCGCAACAAGTAAAATAAGGTTCTTTCACTATGTTTCTATTTTTTAAGGATTACAATCGAATCATTGTTTCTTGAGATCAGCAGTAGATTTTTCTGGCGTGATTTTAGCCACAGCATGTCACGGACTTCACCGTCCAACTTTATTCCGGATTTCCAGGATGGTAAGGGCACAAACTCACCTTTGCCGTCGCCTTTCAGTAACAAGCCGTAGCTGGCGTCGTATCGACCAACTTCGGGCTTTGCACGATAAAAGTTTCCCCCCATCACAATATCCAGATTCCCATCTCCGTCAACATCACCGGTCTCTATTCCATACAGCGACGAAAATTGTGCTTGTGGCGGTAGTGGCCGGAGATCAAATTTTCCATTTCCTTCATTGACCAAAAGACTGGACGCCAGTGTAAACGCATCAAGTTTAACAACACCCTTCATCTCATCGGGCGTAAAAATGTCGCCCACGGTTTGATCTTTATAGTCTTCGTACTTCAGATACTTTTTCTTCAACGACGGAATCTGCCTGACGAGGTCGTGTCTGAGGGCTATTGGGTAACTCTTTTCGCCATAGTAGCACGTAACAATTTGTTCGACCGAGCCATTCTCGTCAAAGTCGTTTACGTACATGCTGACCGGTTTATCCCATGATGCGTGGAATCTGGAATTCAATCCATGATTACCAATAATGAAATCAACATCGCCATCGTTGTCTAAATCAGCCGCTTTTATTCGGGTCCACCAGCCATTACTTTTGCCAAGACCGGCTTGTTCCGTGAAGTCATTGAACCTGCCATTTTTGTTGAGATAGATTTTCACAGCCATATATTCGCCAACGACGATCAGATCCTGAAAACCGTCGCCATTCACATCGGCCCACGCGCCATCTGTAATCAATCCAACAGAATTCAAAAACGGCGCCGCCTCCTTGGTTACATCACGAAAGTTGCCCTTGCCATCATTGGCCAACAAATAGCCGTTGCAAGGAAGTCCATACGAAAAAGGGCGTACCCTGATGCCAACAAACAAGTCCTGATCTCCATCATTATCAAAATCCGCCGCCTTTACCGTCGATGAACTTTCAAATGTACTTGTAGGAAGTATCTGATCAGATTTGGTGAGATTTCCTTTGCCATCATTGATATACAATCGGCTGATCAACGCAGTGGAAGCAAGAGAAAATTCATTTCCGCCGCTGCAGACATACAGATCCTGATCATCGTCGCCATCGGCATCAAAGAAAACGCTGCCCATGTCTTCGCAGATCTTGTCTTTTTCGAACACAGCTTGATTGCTTCGCACAAATTGTCCCGACGAAGTCTGGATGTAAAGAGCACCAGGCTGGTCTTTTGGTCCGCCAATGAAGAAGTCATCCAGTCCGTCGCCATTCACATCACCTTT
>JBMOKS010000577.1:0-7552 GCA_049324355.1 Bacteroidota bacterium | reverse complement strand
ATACTGATCGGCAAATTGAAAACACAACGGCTCGATCCGCTGGTCTTTCACGCTGCCGAAAAAATAAGGTTAGGCCAGGGCGGCATCCGTGTAAAAGAACTTATGGAGACGCTGCCGATCAGCCGCGACGCCTTTGAGAAGAAATTCAGGCGCATTGTCGGAACATCACCTAAGCAATTTTCGAATATCATACGAATGAGAACCCTTCTCGAGAAAGGCAAGGGCAACAAAAGTCTCACCGATCTGGCTTACGAAGCCGGATATTTCGATCAATCACACTTCATTAAGGATTTTAAGCTTTTCACTGGTCAAACGCCTTCGCAGTTCTTTAAGTCGCCCGCGTTCTGGTAAATCAATGATTTTTTACAATTCTGGCTGGTGCACGCCGAACTAATTTTGTTCAAACAAAAAACAAATGAAAAAACGGGAGCACTTCATTCTTTTTACCTTTTGCCTTATGGCAATGACCAAAAGCACTTTTTGCCAACAGCCGAATTCGAACATTAAAAACAAACAGTATATGACTACGACAACAGCAACACAGGAAAACAAGGCCGTAATTAAAAAGTTATACGAACAAGCTTTGAACCAGCGCAACATGGGGCTCCTGAGCGATCTTATCGCCGATGATTTCGTGGGACTCAACGGAAAAAAGGGCGTGCAGGGGTTCGAGGAGCCTGTTGGGGCCATCATCAAAGCCGTACCGGATGTGCAATGGAAAATTCAGGAACTCGTGGCCGAAGACAACAACGTGGCGATACGCTGGCAGATACAGGGGACACATCGCGAAACTTTCAACGGAATCGCGGCAACCGGACAAAAAGTTTCCAACGAAGGCATGGCCATTTTTGAACTGGAGCACGGCAAAGTAAAAAGTTATAAAATACTTACCGACCGCCTGGGCTTTCTTCAACAACTGGGAGTCTTACCCGCCGATGTGAATTCCCTTGGCGGGAAAAAGGAACATCCTGGCCAGATCATCTTTATTGATAAATTCTTTGTACCCAAAAATTCAATTGAGGAATTTACACAACGAATGAATTACAACAGGAGCTATATTAAAAATCTTCCGGGTTTTGTGGAAGACACAGCTTATCAACTCCAGGATGCCGATGGCAATTACAGCATCGTTACTACAGCGATTTGGGAAAGTCAAGATCATCTGACCAATGCCAAAAATGCCGTGCAGGCAGAATACAAGAGAGTCGGATTTAATCCGGTGGAGTTCTATGAACGCCTGGGCATAAAAATGGAAAGGGGTATCTATAACAAATTGAAAAATTAATTTTTTTTTAAGAATGCAAATAGGGTTCCGTATCTGCCTGCCGTGATTCGGAACCCTATCTTTTTGGAAAAAAAATCGCCGATTGCAATCCAACCGAAAGGCAACAGATCGGGTCTAATCTATGCTAAACGTGGAATAATTCCCCCTGGCCTTATTTCATTGTAAACCCTCGTATATTACGGTTACTTATGTCCCTCTTAAAACCATATACTACCATATCAAAATCCTAAAAAAATGAAAGCAACACTAAGACTACTCCCTCTCGCAATTTTTTTTGTAGTTCTTACCCTGACGTCATGTAACAAAGATGAAAACAATGGGCTCTCAAAGACCGACGCAACAACTGAGATCAACGAGTTCAACACCTCAGCCGCGCAAGATTTACAAGCGCTAACCGACGCTGATGGATTGCAGGCCCTGAAAGAATTCTTCCAACTGGCCGACACCGATGATCCGTTCAGCAGAATCGGCGGGCACGACAGAAAAAGTATCAAAGTATTCTTTCGCAACAAAGGAAAAGAATTCAGGTCAGTGTTTGCCACTCAAAAAGCAGTTGCCGGTCGCACGCAGGGCGACGAGCCTTTTGACTACAGCGCTCACAAAGGTCTCTATGCATGGAATGCAAGCCTCCAAAAATTCGAGTTGGTGGGTCAGTCTGACATCATCAGAATACAATTCCCCACAGAGGGATCACCCACTAACAATGCCGAGTTAAAATTATCGGCCTATAGCGAAGTGGAGATCTTCGACGAAGAGTTCGAAGAAAGCTATTATCAACCGTCCGTTCTGAAAGCTTCGTTGCTCGTCAACCAGGTACAACTGGCTTCAATCGATCTTAACATCCAATGGCACGATTCGGGAATACCCATAACTGCGGACATTATCGTTTTTGTAAAGCCGTTCACCGCCATTCTTTCTTTTGATGATTCCAATACCAGCTCATCAAGTCTCAGTGTTTCTCTGGTAAGAGATCTGGAGACCATCGCCGCTGTTAGTGTTACAGCCAAGTATAAGAATAGTACAAAGACGGCGCCCAACCTCACTGCGATCGAAGGTTTTGTTCAACTGAAGAATCTTAAACTAGCCGGTAGCATCAACATTTCAGGCATGGATGCTTCCCTCGATGGCGATCCGAACAAATACGTTCACCTGGCACTCTACAGCGATGGCAAAAAAGTGGGCGATATCATTTTTATCAACGAGAATGTAAACGGCTTCCCGGAATTTGTTGCTTACCTGAGATACTCCGATGGTTCGAAAGAAAAACTTGAAAATGTTTTCGAACCAGTGATGGAAGAGCTGGAAGAGCTTACTGAAGGTTTAGACGACAACGGCTAAAATAAAAAATATCAAGAAGAGGCTGTCTCAAAAGGACAGCCTCTTTTTTTAGTGGTGTCACATCATTGCATATGAGTGAGCCCACACAGAATTTAATTAAAAAACCAATAGATTCAAATCTTACCAGTGAATAAAATGGTCACATCTTTGTAACTCCCGTTTCTAATTTTTAGCTTTCAATCATTACTCTCTCCACTCCCCCTGAACGCTGAAGAATTCTGCCAGCGGCATGTTCCGCCAGCAGTGTCGATGAAGCTGAAGTCTTAATATCCATCTTTTAAAACCCTTTCTATGAAAAGTAATCTCCACTACTTTCACTTAAGTATTATAGCATTGATCATGCTGGTATTTATCTGGTCGTGCGAAACAAATGAAACGTTAGCGCCTCAAAAAGACGATCAGTTTTTTTTGCCCGGCACGCAAAGCATGACCAAGCTTGGCAAAAAGCTTGAAAACCCCTACGCGGTGAAGAACATGCGCAAGGCTTGGGAAAATCTGAAGGCCTCCAAGATCAACAGACGTTCGCAAGAAGACATTGCAATCACAGTTACGCACTTGTATGTGAAGTTCAAGCCACAAAATGAAGATGAACTGGCCATACTCAAGAGAGATTCCACCCTGATCCTTTATGAATACCCGTTGGATTATGAAATAGTGGAAGCCGGCACGTTTTACCACGATCCTAAAGTTCCAATAGGTGTACCCACATACCAATACGTTTCCATCCCCATAGGCAAGCAAATTCCGAAAGGCATTGAATATGAATTACTGGAAGAGCTGTTTATACCTGACGATTACGCCGACGCCAACGGCGGACGCATCGCCTCTATAGCGCTGACGGAGGCGCTGGTAGATGAAGCCTTGAAGATAACCGGCAATTCGGAAGAAGGCCCTTCGTCAGCCAATGGACGAACACAATCCAGAAGCTGGCGTCCCGCCGGAAGGATCAGAGTCTTGGATGATTCTATCGTACCAAACGATTGGCGATCCATAGAAGGTGTAAAAGTAAAAGCCAGAAGGTGGTTTACAACTCACGAGGGAATAACCAACGCAGAAGGATATTACTCCTGCGACGGTACTTTTAAAAGAGATGCAAACTACAGTCTCGATTGGGAGCGCTACCAGTTCGCCTTACGCGAAGGATGGCTGAATGGCGCCAATGTAAACGGACCTAAAAAAGACGGCGACTGGAACCTGGACTTCAGCGGTGGCGTGAGCATGTTTCACGCACGCGTGTTTATGGCAGCCTACCACTATTACTATCAAGACATTAAAGGACTCAGACGGCCGCCGGAAAATGGCAACTTCAATACTCAAATGCGCATCAGGTGCTATTATGAAGAAAATGCTCATAGCAATGGCAACCACGTAGAAGAAAGACGCTTTCTGGGGTTGGGTAGCCAGATTAAAATATACAATCCTCAAAATCCTTTTGTCGATATTTATTCCACCACTATTCATGAACTTGCTCACGCCTCGCATTGGAACATGTGGAGAAATGGCAATGATTTTGACAACACCGAGTCAATTGTGAAGGAGTCTTGGGCCAGAGGAGTACAGTGGGAGCTGACAAGAATGGTCTGGGCAGGCTATCCAGGTGCGGGCGAAATAAGACCCAATTATACACTGGTAGTAATCGATATGATAGATGCCAGCGCACCACTAAACCAGCTAGGTGTATCTGAGGATATTAATCTCGGTACTGAAAAATTAGAACAGGATGATGTTTCCGGATACAATATACGGCAAATTGAAGACGCCCTTCGTGGAAAAACAAATTGGATTGAATGGCGCGAAAACATAAAAAACAACTACGACAATGCGACTGAAAACAATCTTGATGCACTTTTTGATTATTGGAATTAATGCATGGCTCTTTACAACAGCATGCGGTCACGTAGATGATGAAAACATTATTCAAATAACTATGGATTTAAAGTTTGACAACGAAACAGATAGTACTCTAATTTTTAAAATTAGAGGTCCATACTATCGGCTAACCCCTATTGTCATTTTACCCCATGAGGATGGAAATATGTCATATGCTTCCGAGTATGATAAATATTATCCAATACCACCGTCAGAGCTTCACCTTCAGGGCCTATTGAATAACATTTTTGAAGGAGGCTCTCCGGCCAACATCATAACGCTGAATGATACTCTATGCGTGATCCATTTGGAAGAAAAATCTGTAGCAGCAACCAACTACCGGCCAGAAATAATATCCAGGTGGCATTTCAGGTACACTTATACTTTTACAGCTGAGGCTCTTAAAGGTGCAACTATTTGCAAATAAAATCCCCGGCCACTTAAAGCACAAACCGGTAAGCAAACTTTATAAGAAAGATATTATGACTCTTCCGATCGAAGTCAAATGAATAGTGCTTGTGATCGGGATCGGTGTCGTAGAAAGCACCGTTCCGTTCTTGCGTCCACACGAGAAACAAGACCGAACCCGGAATGTACTCCCAGCGGATAACCATGTTTGACCGGAATTGTCCGAAGTTAAAGTTGGGCTGACCAAACGAATAGTCGGGTGAGCCGTCATTGTTTTCATCTACCTGATAATTATCGCCGTTGAGCGTAAGGCCCTCGTATGGTATCTGCACAAAACGTGCGGTGTAACTTTCGGCGCGGGCGTCAGTGATATTTTTGAAGTTGTTGTAATGCCCGGCCGTTCCGAACGGCTGCCCCCAATATTGAACAGAAAGGTTCGGTGTGATCATATAGGTGGCACGAATGGAGACACGCAGCGTGGTCTGATCGATCGCGCCGACAATGTAACGGCTGTTTCCTGCAGCATCGGCCGTCGCCACATATTGCATCTCGTTTTTATTTCGGTAGAAACTTGGCGATATCGTAATATTGAGAGCGTTTGTAGGGCGGTAAGTGATCGATAGGTCAAAATTCAAGCGGTCCTGGTAATTGTTCCGTCCCTTCGATTGCTGAAATTCGAGCGACGCCTGTAATTTTTTCCGCTGATCGGTATAGACGTAACCCCACCAATGTATTGCTCCCGGATAGCGAATGGAGGGCCCGCCGCGGAGGTCGGCATTGGAAACATTGTATGTTTGGTAAGTAATACCGCCGCCCATGTTCCAAAAGTTTTTAAACTGCGCATGCGCATTGACATTATAGCCTGACCCAAGATTCCGTTTTCCAAAATCAAACTCGCGCCACTGGTTGACATTGTATCGTTGCGAGCGGGCAATTCCTTTCGGTTGAAGAATGCGATACTGCATCCAGAACCACTGTGTGATCATATCGGTCTGCGCCATAAACCCGATATCGTTTAGCTCGAGTTCGGGCGACTGCCACACTACACCAAGGTCGGAAACTATATTACCGCTCTTCTTTCCCACAACAACTTGCCCACTGGACCCGGTGAGTGATGTTCTGTTGGGGTCAAATTCCGTGTGATAGTTGTCGGGCCTTTGGAAATAGCGCTCGGAAGAAAGCTGCGTGTTGGCGATCGCTTCTCGGCTTCCTCTCACATGACTAAACGTTCCTTTACCGCTGATGTAGTATTCCCTTTTTTTCCAGTGATGAAGAAAATCCATGCCACCAGAGTAAGCGTCGGTATGAAGCCAGCTCAGCCGCACATCGTCAATTTTTCGATTGGTTGCCGTGAAGATGGCGCCTATCACTGTATTGCCTTTATTGATGTCCTGCTGCGCCCGTGATACTATGTAATTGGTCAAAGGCTCAACAGCAAGTTGCTTGCGATGCCCGATGCTGTCGACCTCGACAAACTCTTTCTCAGCCACGCTTTCTAATAATCCCCAGGAGAATCCTTTTTTATTTTTTCCCGTGATCTTCGCTGCCCCGAGAATTGTAGTTCTGTTGTTGGGTTTTACAAACTCCGGCACATTGTCTTCGCCCGAGGCATCGGTGTCAATGCCCACTTGCGGTGGCCTGCCAATGCGGCGGGAATAAAATACATTGTTCTCATTGAATTGAGACACCGGAAAATTGAGTATGTTATTTCCTTCAAGAAAAAATGGCCTTCGTTCCTGAAAGAAAAGTTCAAATGCAGAAAGGTTTACTTGCGAAGGATCCGCTTCAACCTGTCCGAAGTCAGGATTTATTGTCAGATCAAGTGTGATATCGCTGGTGATGCCGATCTTTGCATCGATACCAAAATTGACATCAGAAGATTTGCCGGTTTGATACGGATTACCTTCTTCTTTCTGGAACGACTCTGTTTGTGCCACCACGTATGGTTGGATCTCCAGTTGCTTTTGTGGCTTTATTCCCTTGATTCCATTCATCTCACCAAATAGATGTACCCAACCCGCAGCATCCGGAGGAATATATTGCCAAATCGAACGTTCCTGGTTACGGAAGTAAATTCTCATAACTTGAATTCCCCAGACAAGCTCTTCCTTGTTGGTAAACCTCAGCTGGCTTAGTGGAATCCGAAACTCAGCAATCCACCCCTCGTCATCGATACTGGTTTTTAGATACCATATCGGATCCCACCCGCGATCCCAATCCTGACCATTGTTAGAAACGTATTCGTCGCCCTTTACACCCGAGACCGAAGCTGTAAAGGAAAATGCCGTACGCTTGTCGTAGTAACTGTCAATGTTGATCTCCACCATGTCGCCTTCAAATGTATCGCGACGCGACATGCGCCTTACAATCTTATTGGGCTCGGGGTCGTAAGCGCGAACACCAACATAAAGATTTTTGGCATCGTATAATATCTTGAATTTGGTTTGGACGGAAGCTGGTTTCCCCTTGTCCGGGTTGAGTTGACGAAAGTCGCCACCGCCCCACTCCACCTGTTCCCACGCCGCGTCGTCTAACACACCGTCGATGTGCGGTGAAGTGCCCCTGACCAGTGCGGTTGTATAAGACTTAGTGGAATCGGTTTGAGCAAATGCTGGGAGGCAATAGAGAAGGCTTAAAATGACACTTAAGCTT
>JBMOKS010000576.1:6319-7586 GCA_049324355.1 Bacteroidota bacterium | reverse complement strand
TCGTTAAGAAAAAAATCAGTGAAAAACTCCTCAGAAAAACGCTAGCTTTGTCCTATCAAAATCTCATGGCCCAAAGGTGGGTCAAACAATTACCGGAATCGGTGGGTCACACTTCCCGGAATAATCAGTTTGTGACCACTAATTTCAAAGAACTCCTTCGTTGTGATTCGCGTATTTAGTTTGTTAATCTGGTACGTGGGAATTTTAAGCAAAGTGTCATTTTGATTTACGTAAAATCCCGCTCCTCGTCCCTCAGAAATAATAGATTGAGCAGCCAACACCATGATCTTGGTTCCTCCGGTCAAATTGAAATGAACTTCATCTGTAGATGGTATTCTGTTAACAATGCTTTCACAAGCAGATCTAATTGACGTAAAATCAAATGGGTCGCAAACAATTTCATAGAATACTTTGCCGGAAAGAAAAGATTTCAGTGCGGTGACACTATCCTTTGATTCTTCGGACACAACGAAATGAATTGTGTCAGGAGTGAATTCTTTAATTCCAATGAAGACTGGCAAAAGTTGTCCTCCGACAAATGCTATTTGATGTTTCATTGCTTAAAAACATTTTCTGGCTGGTCCCGCATAGGGTTATAAACAATATTCAACTTTTCAGTTCCAGGGATAGGCTTTCTTAGATCCTTTAGATATTCAGCAAAATCAACATACACTATTCTACTCCCATAGTCCTTGCCAAAAATTGCGGCAGAAGCCACCATCGATTTTTTCCCTCCAGTAATATCAATAGTTATGTTTCTTGTCGGGTATTCTGTAAGGCTTTCCTTAATGGTTTTATAAATGGTTTGAAAGTCATCAGAGTTAAGAACCACCAGTTTGTAATCATTTTCTAAATAATCATCAAGAACCTGCACAACATCTTTTCGTACTGGATTGGTAATGATTAAATGCGTCTCAGGGTTTAATGCCTTAGCAGTTAGTATAATTGGCTCAGGGCTAAATCCTAAAAGTGAAACAAGCAATTCACCCGGTCTATTTTCACGATATTTTTTTTCAAACCTGTCAATTACAGAATTGAAAATATTGTCGTAATAAAACTTCTCAGCCTTATCCGAATTTCCGCTCCTTGACAGCTCTATCCACTCCTTTATATTTTGATCTAATTTGTCAGGACTCATATGTAGTAATATTAATCTGTTTATAAATTAAGATATATCGTTCGGCTCTTAGTAGCTCATTCCTTTTTAGTTGACGCTTTACCGCCAATATGCTTTCATTTAAAACCTCAACTAGATAGGCTTGATCCT
>JBMOKS010000576.1:0-6309 GCA_049324355.1 Bacteroidota bacterium | reverse complement strand
AAATTCATTATTACCAGTCTTATGATGAGGAGTGTAAAAAATTGGGGAATCGCTGATATCGTTCATTAAATATCTCGTATAGTCTGCATTAGCTCGCACTCTCAATTGAAATGAGTCAGGCAACTGGCTTGTAATTTTTGTTCCCTTGGCTTGATACCATGATCGGTAAAATTCAAAAAGGTCCTTCTTTGAAGGATTCAAACTAAATACATAAGGTGCAGATGACAGTTGATATTTGTTAAATGCTGAAAAACCTGTGAATGCCCTATGTGATGTATTTAGCTTATATCCAACCTCAAAACCATTCTTTAATCCGTGATTGCCATCAATATTTGCAGTAAAAATGACACCATAACTATCATCGACCGAAATACCTTTCGAATGATTAAACATGTCACCATATACTTCAACCCCTAATTCTGTTAAAATCTTGCAGGCTTGTAAATGGTCACCGCGATGATTCATTGCTCTGCAAAACACTTTAATCTTACCCTTATTTTGTTCATGAAAATATTTTATCGAATCTATTAATTCGGGTAAAGCAGCAAGCTCTACAATACTATAAGTTGAAAGCTCAATTGTATGCTTGGCTGATTTGATTAAAGAACACAACTCCCTGTAAATAGTATTATGAAAACTGCCGTATGTCCAAATAACATTGGCACCTTCATCAGGAAAATCGCTCTCCGTTATTTCAATTTCTCTCTTACTTATTAGCTGCGTTTTATCGTCAATATTTATGAATCGCCTATACTCAGTACCGTACTCAAAAACAGAATCAAATATTCTTTCTAATACAGCTACTTCGCCTAATTCATTTATCAAAACACCGCTCTCATCATTTGGAGGAAGCCCCTTTTCATTAGCATTCAAGGAAGGCTCAGTTAAATTGGAGGACATGATTAATCCTTCTTTACCATCACTCACTACAAACTTTGCATGGGCACTTGAAGAAGCGCGTACGTGAGCGCCCAGCTTCACCAGCTCATCAATAAACTCAAAATGCCTTGACTTAGAAGAGTCAGTCCACTCCTCATCATCTAAGAGATTACTTTTAATACTCCGTTCTTCTACAGCTGTTAAAATAAAAACCGGCAGCTTATACTTTTTGAGCCTGTCTCTTAGGCAATCAACAACTTGATAATTGTCTACAATAAATGAACATACTTTTATATAATTATCAGCACTCAAAATTAATCTACAGATTTCCTCCACTAGTCCTTTCGAATGCTTACTTGTTACAACAAAACCATTCCCTGACTCATAGCTATTACTTTCAGCTCTTTTATTCAGAACAAAAAACCCTCCTTGAAAATTGCCAATATCTGTTATGACCTTACTCATTTTCAATTGATAAATGCCTCCGTGTAAAATTGCTCTCCCTTGTTCCTAAGAACAAGTACGTATCCAACTCCTCAAGTTCATCAAAGCGTTCAATCGCTATTAGACTTTGGCGTAAGAGGATATAATCGTTTTCAAATTCAATGAGAAGTTCAGAACATGAAACTTTTTTATCCGTCAATAGCTTATACAAATCAATTAAACTTTGTACGTACCGGTCTCCAATATTGACTTTAATAAACACAAGCCAAACACCGGAACCAGGATTCTGCCTGAAGTAATCTCTTCCCCTTACGCAAGCTTCAATTAACTTCTTCTTGTCTACACCTTCGGTTTCAAATAGAATTTTATCAACTATCAATTCTATAGTATGGCCATCTATCTGAAGGTTCCTCTCATCGAGTCCTTGAACTCCAAAACTTCTAGTTATAAAGTGTTTAAGATTATCTCTCGTTAGACTAAATATTCTGCCATCCTCAGCGGTTCTAAACCTGGCCCAGTTATTCCGGAACTGCTTTCTTACTGCACCAGCCTCACTGTGGTTTTGTTTATCCTCAATTAAAACTTCAACCCTTCTAACGTCATCCGTTAATAACTTTTGCCATTCATTTACATTAGCCTCGTTAGAATAAAAACCATTTAGATCCGCCAACTTTTTCTGAGTTATCCCTTCTGCAGTGCGCGATAATACAACACCGACAGGATAGGTCATTAACACAAAGTCAAAGTCAAGTATCTCTTTAAGACCAACAGGAATATTGTAATGAGCTCTTTGGTCAACCGCTATTTCAATAATATTAGTCAATACTTGTTTTGATGGAGGATTGTGAATTATCGCAGGGTTAAAAATCTTATTGCCAAATGAATCCTTGTCTTCAGATGAAATCAAATACTCTTTGCCATCCTTGTAAAAATGCCCTACCAATGGTTTGAGGGTAATTCCATCAACTAAGAATGATCGAGTCTTTTGTACCTCTCTTTTAAAAGAAGGGTCTTGAATAAACTTAATACCATCCCCCAGTGGAATAATCGCCTCATTTCTAATTGATAAGTACTGCTGTCGCTCCATCTCTCGAACCCTGTATTTGAATATATCTGGGCTTAATCCTGTAAGTGCGGCAAACTGATCAAATTGAATACCTTCAAATAAATGAGCAGTCTGAATAATAAATCGATCCAACTCA
The DNA here is from genome assembly GCA_049324355.1 of Bacteroidota bacterium. Taxonomy (GTDB): domain Bacteria; phylum Bacteroidota; class Bacteroidia; order Cytophagales; family Cyclobacteriaceae; genus Chryseosolibacter. The sequence goes on along the minus strand of JBMOKS010000576.1, from coordinate 3,784 downwards.
TCATACTCCTCCTCTGCTACTTCTACAGTCTTGGCAATAATGTGAATAACAGGATACTCAATAGTAGCAATAGCTTTTACTGATGAACCTGATTTAAGTTCATATTCATAAAACAGATCAATATTTAAGTTGAATTGAATCATGACCTTAGTTTACACTTTACGTATTGCCTTTCGAAGTCAAAACTTTGTATTGTCAATTTTACCGGCTTACCACTTTGCAAAGTGATTTTCTTGGACACCAGTATGGAGCCTCTAACGCCATACTTCAATAATACTTGCACTTTGAATGTGGTTGGATTGAACTCAGAAATCCTTTGAACAACACCCTCTATTGGCATATCTGTTCTGTGCTCATTAACAAATCGCTTAAAGCCATCATTATTACTTGTGTTTTGCGGCCTACTATTTTGAGCTTTTAGCTGTCCGTACTGTAAGGTTACCTTTCCTTCAGCATCAATCTCCTTAATTAACACATCAATCTCTTGATCAACTTCAAGTGCTTTTCGAGGATTTGTGCTGAAAAAACTCCAAGGAATAAGTCCATTCTTTGGTCCTATATCTACAAAAACACCAACATAATCTTTAATCAGTTTTACTTTCCCTTTGATGGTTGTACCCACTTTTGGTAGCGCTTGAATTTTTCTAGAATCAAGTTCATTCACCCTATAAACGTGTCCATATGTTGCAGCATGGTATCTTAGCCTTTTAAACAGGTTGGTGTAATATTGATCAAAATGACTTTTGGGATTTGTAAGGGTTTCAACATTACCAACAAGGATTAATTTTTTCTTAGCCCGTGAAAAGGCAACATTTAGTCTTCGCGCATCATCCAGAAAACCAACCTTCTTATTAACCCCACACCTGGTGAAAGAAAAAATAATAATATCGTGTTCTCTACCTTGAAACGAATCAAGTGTCGCCACCTCTGCCTTAGTTGCGTCTACCAATTTTGAATTCGCCAGTAGCTCCCTGATCTTGTTACATTGCCCACTGTAGGGACTAACAATCGCAAAAGATTTTATACTTACACTATTCTCTATCAATACAGGTATGATCTTTTTTACAATCAATTCAGCCTCGATCTCATTGAAATAGGATGCACCATCAAAACTTTCAGTCGATCTCTTATCAGAGGAGGTATCAATGAAAATTATTTGTTTATTAAATGGCTCTGGCAGGGAAACTACATTGTGTACTGTATGGTCACCATTTTTCAACTCCGAGCCATAAAAGCTTTGTGATACAAAGTTTCCGATATCGGGGTGCATCCGGTGTTGTTCAGAAAGCATTATTTTATTTTCTGCTCGAAGCACACCATCTCTTTGTAAATATTCAAAGAAACTAGATCCCAAAGCACGTTTTAGCTCATCGTCATCATTAACATGCCCAAGAAGATCTTTAGAATATTTTTTAAAGTAATCAACCCTTTCCTTATCAAGGTATGGAGGCAATTGCTTATGGTCGCCAACCAAGATAATCCTCTTAGACTTTGAGATTGCGGTAAGCGTTTCTGATATATTCGCTTTCCCTGCCTCATCCAGTACTACAGTATCAAACATAGTCTCGCTTTCGCTAAGCTCTTTGTTGGTAGCAATGCCAATACAGGTACCGAAAACGACATCTAGCTCCTGCAAAAAAATGCTTGTTAGAAGCTTAGGTGTTTTAGCAATAACAGTCCTCCACTTTTCTAATAACTCGATTAATAAATCAGCTTTTTCTTCACCATAAGCGGAAGTCAATTCAATAAAATTTTGAATCGCCAATGCGTCACTGGGTTCAGCTCCCCCCATACTTTCACTTGAATATTCTGAAATACTTACACCTTGTTTTAGGTGCCTTAGAAGATCAATCTTTATATCAATGAAACGTTGAGCGTTTTCGGTAAACTTTCTCCTTGCTTCTTCCAATAAAAAAGGAGCTGCTACATCCGAAGCTGTCTCTACGTTGCCTATTCTTGCTGCAAGAATTGAAGGTGTGTCCTTTATTTTCTCCAACACGTTATCAACAGCCACATGAGTTTGACTTGTTACGAGCAACTTATGCCCTCGATTTACCAACTGCTTTACGATCTCAGTAATTACCGTTGTCTTCCCGGTTCCAGGAGGGCCTTGTATCAAGAGTATATTCTTATTACCAACAGCCATCTCAACAGCGTTTGCCTGCGGGTTTTGCTTTCCAACAAAAACGGGGTCTTCAAATCTCACGTCAACATTTTCGGGAGGCTCAATTCCATCTTGATCATGAAACACTTTATAGAATGTATCAAGTGGCAGTTTGTTCGCAAAAAATTTGCCAAGCACTTCTAATTGTACAACATGCTGTTTAATACTTGATATCCTTTTTATAAAGCATCCGTTTTTTATCAAGTCAAAGCTTTCAATATTGCTTTTTACTTTTATCGCATTACCCTTTAATCCAATGATTGAACCTGATCCGATGCTAAAAGGTCTACCCTCATCCGTCCTTACGGAAATAGAGACTCTATCATCAATTTGAATTTTGTCCTTCTCACTTGAGGTGCCAGTGAAGGTAATACCATCAACCTGAACATCTGTACTTAGAACGCAGTCGTTCATTTTGAGCTCTGTTGCATTAGCAGACTTTGTCTCAAAATCAATCTGCGACTCAAGATACTTATTGAAAATCCTGAAATCTTTCCCTTGCTTTTCAAGAAGATCAAGAGATTTCTTCTTTGCACCCTCAAACAGCCGGAAAGCTGTTAGCTTATTCTCAACGATCTCAATAAACTGAGCGTTGTGCTTGGTAGTTGGAGCGTATTGGGTAAAAATGATAGGTCTCCTTATGAAGAGAACATCATTAAATCGGATTGAACTTGTCTTCTCCTTGAGTAAGTCATTTTTAAGCTTGGATTTAATATGCCTTATTTTCAATGCTCCATCTTCAGATATACCGCCACGGATAGATACCGTTTCGTTAAAAAGAGAGAATGTCCTCTCGACAAGGGTTTGATCTGTTCCTTCAATTTTTCGTTGAGAATAAAATTGTGTATACCAAAAATTGAACTTACTAAGCTCGAGGAGTAAATCTTTGTCCGTTACTCCAGGTTTAAGTACTTCAGAATTGAAAATTGACGGAGCAACATTTTTCAAAAAATCAGTATAGACGTCAGAATAAAAATCAAACTCTATATAGATAACCTCTTCACCCTTTTCAACCTTAGAGAACAGGTTAGGAGTTTGCTCAAATAGTTTCCCAATTTCATGTTGCTCTTGCTCCGTAAAATACCCCCAATAAATTGATTGGGTTAACTTTTCCAGAGATGTCAAATAGCCCTCTGCTGATTCAAACTCATTTGCTGGGCCAGTACTCACAATCTCTTTTACCGACTCAATCTGTTCCTCAACTACTGTTTCTAAAACCTGGGGAGGAGCACATTCAATGAGATTTTGGTCATTGTTTTTTGCCAGGGGTAGTACCCTTATGGAGTCACCATATCGATAATTTTTTCCTTCCAACAGCGGAAAGGTTCCATATAAACCGTTCTCAAGTTGCACAACCACCTTATTCCTCAACGCCTCAAATACAATCCCATCATACACCTTTCTCAATTCAAGGTCCATCCAAATACGGGAATGGGCTGGACGTTCAATTTCAGGTAGAAGCTTTCTTCCCAATATTATCTTCCGATAGTCCTCATCAAAGCCAATAACATAAACCCTTAAGGTTGTTCCGGGTTGTATTGCCTTGAAATCGCTTTGTGATAAACCAAAATTCCAATTGAGCTCGGAAACGTGAAGTGAGCCTTGGGCTTTATCGGTCAC
>JBMOKS010000575.1:0-7630 GCA_049324355.1 Bacteroidota bacterium | reverse complement strand
TGCCTTGATTGTTTAATGCTCAAGGTTCGAATGTTCAAGGTTCAAGGTTCGAATGTTCAAGGTTCGAATGTTCAAGGTTCAATGTTCCAGGTTCAAGGTTCAATGTTCAAGGTTCTTGTTTTATTGCTTGTAAATTTCCAAATTGCGCTTTAACCGGGCCTAACAACTGGTCATTCACCTTCGCCCTGACGCACAGTCAACCTTCGGTGCAGCAAGTATGCCTTTGCCCTCACACACAATTTATTTTACAATCACATCGCATTTCGGAATAAATGTTGGCACTGAATCGGGGCAACAGAATTAAAAATAATTGCATTACACGATAATGCGGATTGTAAACATTTTTGCATCTTTGCCGCGATCTTTTTAGATGGCTAAGCTTATTTAAAACAACATTGTTTATGGTTGGAGAAAAACTTATTTATCGTTCACCCGTTATCCTCGGGCCCCTCACTCTCTCGTTGCCTCGTTTCTCTCTTCTCCCTCGGTTCCGTCGTTTGGCGCATCTGTGCCAGTCGTTGTCAATCGGTTTATTTTAAATTGAAAACCATTTAGATGCTAGCGTAAAACATGTTAGGTGTGTTTGCTTTATGGAAAATTGTTTGCGCAGCATCTCATCATTATAATCGAATTACTATGGGCATGCCGGTGCGTTTTAGCCAGGCCCAATAGCTATAGAATATTCAAATTGAATTAAGAACATTGAACTTTGAACTAATATCATGATCAGAAGCCGATTACTGTTAAAATCCTTTGCAATCTTTTTTGTAGTAGAGATTATTGTCAACACCGTTTTACCTACTGTGTCGCTTGCATTAACTGCCGGACCTACCGCGCCGGAAGCCACGAGCTTTGAGCCGGTGGATACGACGGACATGGTGAATTTATCAACCGGCGATTTTGTATATAACATCCCGCTACTGGAAGTGCCTGGACCTTCTGGAGGATACCCGATTAATTTGTCGTACCATGCCGGTATCGAACCTGATCTTGATGCATCCTGGGTTGGACTCGGTTTTTCAATAAATGCAGGAGCAATAAACCGAACGGTCGATGGCGCTCCGGATGACTACTTCGGATCGAATGGTGTTCAACGCACTTTTTGGGAAGGCGGGACAAGTAAAGCTTTTTCTACAGGCGCTACTTATGGGCCACTCACGGCCGACCTCACATACTCATCGGATACTTACCGTGGACTAAGCGTGAGTCACACCGTGGGTATTGAAGCTCATGGCTACAAAACAGGGTTGGGTATTACGTATTCGGTTGATGCTTTCGGCAACAGGGATACCGATGTCGGCATTTCATTTAAATCGGAACATGAAGGGCGGATCGAATCTATCAGTCAAATGCTTGAGTCGGTTAGCAGCTTCTCATCGATTAAGACAGCCGCAAAATCTTATTTCAGTAATCGGATAGGGGTCAATGTTCAAAAAACCAAAGAGGCGGGTGTAAGCACCAAGGGACTTGATGTGAATATAAATATCCCGGTTAAGAATCAGGGCGTATCGTACCGCTTATCAGCCAAATATCAAAGATACTGGATAGATGAACAAGTGACTTCCAAATTATATGGATCCATGTACCTGCCTGAGACAAAGCCTGGGTATGACGACATACGAGATCATAACTACGATATTACCGATCTGTCGTTTTTGGAAGCTGAAAATGGTGGTTTTAATAGCCCGTTAAAAATAGCTGACAATTCCAGCAAGGGAATGGCCGGAACTTTCTTAGCCTACGACCAATATAATGTTACCGGTCAAGGCATTGGCGGAGCAATACGCCCATATCATTTGAATTCCAACTTGTATCGCGCTACGCAACGTGACAAGGATAATAAAGTTATTGTTCAATCTTACCCACTGGGAGGTAATATAAAACCCGGTTTCAGGTTTGTGAATGATTTTTCGAACAGCTTTTTGTACGATCAGGATGATTTTACCATTGATGGATCGGATGCGAATAACCCTCTTAAGTTTTCATTTAAAAATGAAAAGATCTCAACAGGTGATGGAAGTGGCGTGGACGGCTTTGAAAACGGAGAACTCGCTGGCTCGCGAAGCATTAAGTGGTATACCAAGGCGCAAGTTTTTGGAACTGAGCCTATAGATTTGATCAAATGCAATTCACTAGGTTACGGCAACACACCGAATTTAAATGGTAGTGAAAATGGAGTTGCCGGAATAAAGATAACCAATGAAAGTGGCGTGTCTTATCACTATGCACTTCCAGTTTACTCGTATGATGAATACTCCTATAATGGTACAGTAGACTTTAAAAATAAAAAAAGCGGTAATACCTACAAGCGGAAAACGCGATATGCTTATACATGGCTGCTCACAGCGGTTACAGGGCCTGACTTCGTTGACCGGAATAGTGATGGAAAGGCTAACGATGGTGATTTTGGTTATTGGATAACATTTGACTATGGAATGTGGGCCGGATCTTATAGCTGGAGGAATCCGGCGCAAGGTTACAATAAAGACGTAGACCAGTTGTACGACTTCTTTTCCAAAGGCAAGAAAGAGATATACTATCTGAATGCCATAAGATCGCAAACACATACTGCTCTCTTTGTTAAAGAACTGCGGCCCGATGGAAAGGGTGTAGTTCCTGAAATTGCAGAAGCCGTTCAAATAGATAGCGATCACAACGTAACAAAAATTGATGAAGGTGGGTTCGAACCAGTCGGTTCTACACATGCTGTCAGCACTTTGAGATTGAAGGAGATTTTGTTGTTTCAGAATAAAGACTTGTCATACGATCCGAATACGCTGGCTGGGCGAAGCACTGTCTATGACAATTCAATACTTGTTAATGAAGGCATTCCGCACACGGTAAATTATCATCGCGGGTCTAACGTGATTGATATTCATGATGTAGAGGATATTGAGCAAGACTTAATTGCCAAGACGGTCAGAACAATACATTTTAATCACAGCTATGACCTTTGCCCTGGTACCCCCAATAGTTTCACCTCGTCTATAGATCAGATGAATCCCGCACAAGATTATGCTGCATGGACAAATGGGAAACTTACGTTGAACTCACTTCGGTTTGGTGGTAAAGGTGGTCAGTCCTTAATGCCTGATACCAAATTCGGATATGAGACCGATGAGTATGGGGTTGGAATAGATGGGTCAATAAGTTACACTGGCTATGGCAATAGTGAACCCTCAGAAAATAAGAAATTTACTCTAGGCGTTGCGGTTGTTAGCAGCATCGAACAATTCAACATTGGAGATTTGATCAGGCTCGAAAGTGCTTCTGGAAACTACTATTATGGAGTGGTGCTTAGCAAAGAAAGTTTAAACTTAACTTGTTATCATTTGGGTGAGGAGAAGCCTGCATTTGGTACACGTATCTTATCGCTGCAAAAGACGAAAAATCCACCGTATGAAAGGAATGCCAGCGACATCTGGGGCTTTTATAAATCAGACTACGTTGATTTTGGGCACGCTAACATTTCTAAGGTGACATCGGAAATTTCAGCGCAATCTGTAGATGCCTGGAGTTTGAGAAAAATTACGACATCTCTTGGCGCTGATATCGTTGTTAAATACGGGTCCGATCGTTATCAGAACTCCATTAAGCAAATCTCCTCAAACATCATCAAGAATCTTTCGCTACATAACGCAGATGAGCGGTTGGTTAAAATATCTTTTTACGGAAATAACGCGAACAAGATCTTTAGCCCCGGGAATACAATTAAAGTGCATGGTATCTTGAGGAGAAAGTATACTTCAAGGCCTTACTTTTTAAAATGCGGATGTAATGGTGTGGACCTGAACACGGTTTACTTTTGGGATCAATACCACCAACCAGCACAAATACAGGAGGTTGGAGTGGATTATATCATTGTTTACGATCCGACAATTGTAGTCAATTACTTAACCGTAGCCTCTAAATATAACCAATTTCTGGATTGTGAGACCTATCGGGAACAGGCTGCGGGTACACCCGATTATAGACCATACGACACAACCGAGCCGTATGAATTTACTGGCGGCGAAGTAGAATTTGCGACAAACGCGAGCGCGTTTTCTCTTGGAGGTGGACTTAGGGTTGATGAACTTTCTGTTGTAGCGCCATTTGAGAAACAAGGTGTTAGGACTATTTACGAGTATTCAAATGGAGTGACTCCTTATGAGCCAGTGGGCATTGACGTCAATGTTCCCAGGATACATGAAACGTTGCTTGATTGTGTACGTGAAAGGGAATCGATAGCATTAGACGAGTATAAAAGTCAATACACGTTTAAAGTTGCATATAGCAATTTTGCCCATCTTTTCGCTAACGCCAGAATGATGCCGGGACCGGGCGTGATTTACGGCGCTGTTAAGGTTCAAAGTGCAAATTTGATCAACAACACACTCACTAATTTACCGAGTTATAATGTGTATCAGTTTGAGGTATTTAACCCCAAGCTGATTGAGATCTATAACAAAACACTCCCTGGGGCAAGCGGTGCATCGGATAAGGGCTATTCCTTGTATACAACGGTGGCTGAGCGCGACGAACGACTCAATGTTGATCGGACTATTGACGGGTTGACAATCGATAAAATTTACACCAATACTGTTTCGATCCAGGATTTCAGTTCGGTTATAGGAAATTTAAAGAGCGTTGAAACTTACGACGCTTATGGACGCATTTTGTCAGAAACCAAGAACGAGTACTTGTTCGACAGGATGCAGGATTTTGATTTTACATCCTATCGAAATCACCTCACCGGGTTTAAAAACCAAGGATTGATTGAAGAAGTTTTCGCTGACGCAAGGTTCGTAGCGAAAGAAGGTAATACGTATGATCTTATGGGATTATTGAGCAAGTTCTCTCAATTCCCGTCAATCCCGGTAGAGTCGAAATCGACGAACTTCAAAACGGGAGTGACTCAAGTCAGTAAGAATCTTGCATTTGATTTCTATTCAGGGCAAGTCACTGAAACCTTAGCAACCGATGGCTACGGCAATACCTTTAGAACAGAGACTACGCCGGCGTATAGAAAGTACAGCGGTATGGGACTGAGCATCAATGGTGGCGACAATATGCTGGTACAACAGGCTGCAAGCTATACATACAAAGTGGATGCTGTAAATTATAACACGAAACTTGGCTTAGTCGCAGCTTCGGCACAAACATGGAGTGACCAGATACCCGCATTGCAACCAGAGCAATACACAGCTCCTGCAGCGTTACAGGCAGGCATCTGGCGCAGACGTGCAACGTACTTCTTCATCGGCGACGATAATGTTCAACTGAGAGGTGATGGATTGTATCCTGAAGCAAACTTGGCACAGTTTAACGCCTGGAACGATGAGGCAACACCAGGCGGATGGCAGAAGAATGCCGAGGTCACCTTGTATGACGTAAACTCACATGCGCTCGAGGTTACAGACATCAACAACGATTTCGCCGCCACGAAAATGTCGATCGACCAGACCAGGGTATTCGCTACGGCCGCAAACGCTCGATATAATGAATTTGCCTACTCCGGAGCCGAAGAGGAGCCTGAGACGGCCACCAGTCAGTTTGGAGGAGGAGTATACTACGGTGGCGGTGGCTTCACGTCTTCTGCGCACACCGGTACCAAAGCTGTAATTGCTCAACCTTCGCAAAGAGCATTTACTTATAAGTTTATCGCCAATGCCAAAACGTACCATGTCAGTGTTTGGTCGTCACAGCCTGATGCGGTTATTAAATACCAGCTTGGCGCCGGTAGCATTCAGCAGGCTACTGTAAAGAATAGGGGCATGGCTAAAGGATGGTATCAGCTTGAGGCCGATATTGCTACAGAAGCTGGTCTGCTGGAAGTGTGGTGTGAAGCGAATAGCGTAGCTGCCAACTTCGACGACTTCCGTATTCACCCCCTCACCTCGGCCATGATCAGCTATGTGTATAACAGTTGGGGCGAGCTGAGCCATATTCTGGATAACAACAACTTGTTTACAGAATATCGCTACGACGGCATGGGCAGGCTGAAAGAAACCTATAAAGAAAGTTTTGTGCGCCCCATCGTGTATGGCGACCAGGGTGTGGTGAAAACAAGCGAGATCAAATATAACTACGGCAGCCAGAATCCTTATATTCTGACGATCACCGCAAGCCAAACCGGACCTTCGGGGCAGGTCGTGCCCTCGGGCAATGTCAGTGTGAAACAAGGCGACAACCTCACGTTCGAAATGAAAGAAACATGCGCCAATCCGCGCCTGGAGTCGGTAACGATCGATGGCAAAGTTGTGAACCTTCAGCAACCCAGCCATACGCTGGCCGATGGCACCGTGGCGAAGATCAGCAACCGGGTGATCACTTTCGAAAAAGTGCTCACCAATCATACGATCACCGCTAAGTTCCTTAGCAATGTAGTTCCCGGCGAAGTAAGATGCTACCATGTGCCGGGCTCGGGCGATACTTGTTATGACGGCACGCTGGAGTATGCCTACTACGACAACTGCGGGCAGTTGGGCAGTTGGTATCGCGTTGCGGCTACCGACCTTCCCGCCGACTTGCAACCTTTTGCTCCCGCACAAAATTGCAGCGATCTGAACGGACCCGGTTGTGAAGAAACTGAAAACTAAAAAAAGAATGAGCACTATGAAATCAGCCATAACATTAGCATCGCTTTTACTGCTCATCAGCTCATGGGCATTGGGCCAGACTTATTGTGAGATCGGCACGCCCGAAAATGCGTGCGTGGGCCAGAACGTTTACTTTTACACCGGTTGCGAAACCGCCACGGTAGGGGCTTGGTACATCGATGGTGTTTCCGTGAGCAGCCAGAACGACTTTGTGCATGTTTTCACGCAACCGGGCACGCATGAGATCACCGTCAGTTTTACAACCGGCGAGCTGGCAAACCCGAAGTCGATCAATGTTTATAATTCACCTGATGTTCCCACCATCCAGGCCGATAAGAATGTTCTTTGCGACAACGATCAGGGCGATGATGTTCACCTGTGGGTGACCAACGTACAACCTGGAGTTACTTATCAGTGGACGGCGCCTGGACTCACTGCTACAGGGCCCGACGTTACATTTAATAATCTTGCGCAGTCAACCCAGTTTATGGTTACGGCAGAGATTGGCGGTTGCGCTGCCAACGCGGCGATTTATATTGAACTGGCGCACACCCTGGTTCAGCCCCTGGTGCAATCGGCGATGCCGTATCACAAGCGAGCTGTTTATGGTTCTGAAAATCATACACAACACTTCTGGCAGACCTCGCCACAAGGTACTTCTACGGCCAGCGTCGTGGCAGGCGACTACTTCGTTACCGAGCCGGGGCAGTATTACATTCGCCGGGGTTTAGGTTCTTGCTGGACCCAGGCCTCAAGCCCTGTGCAGGTGGCCATAAACTATACACCGCCACAGCCTGTGGTAATCGAGATCAAAAAACAAGGTTACAACGAGGTTGTATTGAATGTAGACGATAAAACTCACGTGCTTACCTATGCCGATTACTACTGGGTGAGCGGTGCAACAGGTACCGAAACCAATAAGAAATTCTTCGATCACGATAAGTTGTTCCAGGACGGCACCTACTATTTGCGTGGTCGTGACAAGGGAACCGGAACGTGGGGAACAGCCTTAACACTGACTACCCAACTGCGTGGTGATGAGGGGCTGA
>JBMOKS010000574.1:0-7648 GCA_049324355.1 Bacteroidota bacterium | reverse complement strand
AGAGCGACCGTGATGTGATGATGGTCACCACCATCCGCCTGACCTACATTCTAGGCAAAACATTCCACAGGGCTAAATTCAGGTAATGCGTTCAAATCCCTCCATTTTTTGTCTATTACTGCTTTTTTTTTCCGGCGATCTATTAGCCCAACGCTCAGAGATTGGCTTTGGCATAGGCACATTTAATTATACCGGCGACCTGGTAAGAACCTACGACTTTTCTTTTTCCAAGCCCGCCGGAACGGTGTTCTATCGGTCTAATTTAAGCAAGGTGGTAAGTTTCAGGACGGCCGTCACAGCCGGAAAGATCGGCGCCAGCGATAAGAAGGGTGTAGACGCTTTTGCAGTGCAAAGAAATGCGTCATTCAACCTTTTTCTTTTTGAAGCCTCTACTGTCATGGAATATCACTTTCTAAATTGGAGGGATGAGAAGCGTATGCTGCGGTTCACACCTTATATGTTCGCCGGTCTTGGCATTTTTGGCATTTCCGGCGCTCAGAAAAAAACCGTCGAGTACAGCAATATTCAGGGAGCCATACCTTTTGGTGCGGGAATAAAATATATCTACAATCCTAAATGGTATTTTTCCTTTGAATTCGGGGTTAGAAAGACGTTTTTCGACTATTTGGACAACATCTCGGATTCTGGACAGCGTCGAAAAACCTATCAATACGGCAACCCATTCGATAACGACAGTTATTACTTTTTGGGCATCAGTCTCACCCGTACTTTCTATGATATTCCTTGCCCGACCAACCCGTATAAATAGGCCGTCCCGACGAGGTTTTTACTATCTGACATTACCTCGCTAACCTTTAACTTTTTTGCCTAATTTTGCACCCTTGTGGCTTCTTTTAAAGAACATATTGACTTCAATAATTTACCCAATCACATCGCCGTTATAATGGACGGTAATGGACGGTGGGCTAAAAAGAAGGGTGCTATGCGAATTTTCGGGCATCGTAATGCCGTTCAGGCTGTTCGAGATGTAACCGAAGGCTGTGGGGAGCTCGGTGTCAAGTACCTGACCTTATACGCGTTTTCAACTGAAAATTGGAACAGGCCTAAAGATGAAGTTGATGGACTGATGGAGCTGTTGGTCAATACGCTCAAGCAGGAGATCAAGACGCTCATGGAAAACCAGGTAAAACTGGTCACGATTGGCGACATTTCTCACCTGCCTGCGGAATGTCAAAACAACTTGCAATGGGCCATAGACAAGACTAAAAACAACAGTGGTCTTAAACTTATTTTAGCCCTGAGCTACAGCGGGAGATGGGAGATCGTGCAGGCCGTAAAACAGCTTGCGGCCGACGTTAAAGAGGGGAAACTTGATATTTCTGCCATCAACGAAACCTCTTTCGAAAACTATTTACGCACTTCCGGCATCCCTGATCCGGAGCTGCTGATCAGAACCAGCGGCGAGCTTCGGGTAAGTAACTTTTTATTATGGCAGATCGCGTATACAGAACTTTACATTACGCCCACGCTTTGGCCAGACTTTCGAAAAGAGCATTTGTATGAGGCCATCTGGTCGTACCAGCAACGCGAGCGCAGATTTGGAAAAACAAGCGAACAATTGAATCCGGTTAGTTGATGAAAAGATTTTTATTTTTTGCCCTAGTACTTTGTGTCACCTTCAATTCATCGGCACAGTTCCGGAGAAGAGATCGGGTCAATACACCCTCCGATAACAATCTTAATTACGTAAACCCCGCCGAATACACCATCGCAGGAATAGACGTGACTGGTATCAATATTCTAGACAAGAATGCCATGATATCCATCTCCGGACTCAAAGTCGGCGATAAAATCAAAATACCAGGAGATGCTATCACAGGGGCTATTCGCAAAATTTGGAAATACGGATTGGTGGGCGATATCTCCATAGATGTCGTAAAGATCGAAGGTGGTAATGTGTATCTCAACATTGAGCTTGCCGAGCGTTCGCGCCTCACCGCATTTTACTTCACTGGCATCAACAAAGGGCAGGAGTCCGGATTGAAAGATGACCTCAACCTGATACGCGGGAAAATTGTGAACGACGCCATGGTGCGCAACACCGAGCTGGCTGTAAAAAAATACTTTGTTAAAAAAGGATTCCTCAACACAGAAGTTAAAGTTGTACAAGAGAAAGACACGCTTCACCAGGACGGTATTAAACTGAAAATCGTTGTTAATCCAAAATCAAAAGTGAAGATCAACAAGATCAATTTCACCGGCAACGAAAATTTTTCAGACGCTACGCTGAAACGCAAGCTGAAGAAAACAAAAGAGCATCCGCGTTTCTCCATGCACCGCGCCATCCTGGGCGAGATCTTCGGTGGGCGCCCGTATCGCTATTTCGGATCCAGCAGCCACCCGGTAAGCTGGAACGACGCCAAAGAATTCATCAACGACAACATCAAGCTCAATGTATTTTCTGGTTCAAAGTTCATCAAGACCGAATACGACGAAGACAAACAAAAACTGATCGCGTTTTACAACTCAAAAGGTTATCGTGATGCCGAAATTGAACTCGATACGGTTTATGCACACAACAGCAGAACCATCAATGTAGACTTTAAGATGTACGAAGGTCCTAAGTATTACTTCCGCAATATTATCTGGACCGGTAACTACATCTACAATGACAAGCAGTTGAATTCGGTGCTGGGTATCAGCAAGGGTGATATCTACAACAAAGAACTTATCGACAAAAAATTGTCATTCAACCCCAAAGGTCTCGACATCAGCGGCCTTTACATGGACGACGGATACTTGTTCTTTCGGATCAATCCGGTAGAAGTTGCCGTTGCGGGTGATTCTATCGACGTGGAGATGCGCATCTTCGAAGGGGAGCAGGCCACCATCAATGAAGTGACCATTGCCGGAAATGATCGCACCAGCGATCACGTAATCCGCCGTGAACTGAGCACCGTGCCTGGCCAGAAGTTCAGAAGGTCAGATATCATTCGCACACAGCAAAAACTTTCGCAGCTCGGATTCTTCGCCCCCGATAAGATCAGCCCCAATATGAATCCCAATCCTGATAAAGGAACGGTAGACATCGAATGGCAGGTAGAAGAACAATCCAACGATCAGATTGAATTGTCCGGTGGTTGGGGTGGTTACTACGGTTTTGTTGGCACACTCGGACTCACTTTCAATAACTTTTCAGTTCGTAACGTGCCGCACCTGAAGAACTGGAAGCCGCTCCCTGTGGGAGATGGCCAGCGACTTCAGCTGCGTGTGCAAGCCAACGGCCGTCAGTATCAAAGCTATAGTTTCTCGTTCACCGAGCCTTGGTTGGGTGGCCGCAAACCACACTCGCTCACGGTAGGTTTCAACAGCTCAGTGCAACGTTCTTACTACGGTATTTCATCTTCCTCGGGAGATAACAGTCCTTCGATGCGAGTGCACAGCGTAACGGTTGGACTAGGTCGCCAGCTGGAATGGCCCGACAACTATTTCACGTTGACAAATTCTGTATCGTACTTGAGATATATACTTAACCGTTGGCCCTCAGGCCTTGGTTTCTCAAATGGTGTAGCCAATAGTTTTACGTTTAACACAACCTTATCGAGATACAGCATTGATAATCCGATGTATCCTTCGCAAGGTTCACAGGTTTCCTTGAGTCTTACCCTTACACCTCCGCACTCTTCATGGAGGGGATTTGATTATGGCAATCCGCCTTCAGATGCTACGCAACTTGAAACCTGGAACGCTGAAAAGTACAAGTGGGTGGAGTTTCACAAGTGGATGTTCGATGCAAAATACTATCTGCCTTTGGATAATAAAAAGAAATTGGTACTTGAAGCCAAGGCGCACTTCGGATTCATCGGCTCCTACACCAGCAGAGCTGGCATCGGTCCGTTTGAAAGATTCTTCCTGGGGGGCGACGGCCTCGCCGGAGGATTTAACTCCTTCTTGTTGGGACAGGAGATCATTGGTTTGAGAGGCTACGTCAACAACCACATCACGCCTCCGCTCTATGATCGTTATGGAGGTTCGAACGCCGGAAGTACCGTGCAAGGTGGTATTGTGTATGATAAACTCGGCCTCGAGCTTCGTTATCCCGTAACAACCGGAAATGCGGCAACGATCTATGGTTTTGTGTTTACCGAAGGAGGCAACAACTGGAATAATTATCAAGATTTTAATCCTTTTCATTTATATAAATCTGCTGGATTCGGGGCGAGAATATTCATGCCGGCGTTCGGTCTGATAGGCTTGAATTGGGCTTATGGTTTCGATACGCTCCCTTATGCTTCTAAACCCAGCGGCTCGCAGTTCCATTTCACGATTGGCCAGCAAATCAGATAATCATGAGGGTTTATTTAATTACAATATTTTTTCTCATTTTCGGCCTGAATTTTGTCAACGCTCAGAGGTTCGGATACATTGATACCGATTTCATCCTCAATAAAATGCCCGAGTATAAGAAGGCGCAGGATGAGATAAACCAGCTTTCTGAAGCCTGGGAGAAGGAAATTCAGGAGATGTCGAAAAAGATCGAGGCATTATACAGTTCCTACCAGGCAGAACAGGTACTTCTGACCGAAGAAATGAAGAAAGAACGTACTACGGCCATTCAAAAGAAGGAAGCCGAACTGAAAGAGTATCAGAAAAAAGTTTTTGGGTTTGGCGGACTTTTCTTCCTGAAAAAGCAAGAGCTCATTAAGCCGATACAAGACAAAGTTTGGGATGCTGTTGATAAAGTGGCCAAACAAAACAATTTGGCCATTGTATTCGATAAGGCCGGCGAGCTGGTGATGATCTATACTGATCCGCGATACGACTATACTGATTTTGTAATGGATGAATTAGGGCTTGGAGACCCTAACGATAAGATTAAAAACTAAATTGAATAAACCGCGATGAAAAAACTCGTACTACTTGTTGCGCTGGGATTCGGAGCCCTGATGTCCTATGCGCAAACTCAACCTGCCACCAAAGTTGGTTACGCTGATGTTGATTATATTTTCAATCAGATGCCTGAATTCAAACAAATTGAAACCGAGCTGAAGTCCACCCAGACGCAGCTGAAGAATCAGATAGATAGCAAGGTTCAGAAATTCCAAAAAGACCTGGCCGATTACCAGGCAAACGCTACCACCATGCTCGAAGCCGTAAGGGTTAACACCGAGCGCGAGTTGCAGCAACAGCAGCAGAATATTGAAAAGCTTCAACAAGATGCTCAAACTACTATCGCCTCCAAGCAAACTCAGTTGATGGATCCCGTTTACAAAAAAATCGGTAAGGCTATTGAAGATGTTTCTAAAGAAAACGGATTCAACCTCATCCTCAGCAGCCAGCTCGGCGGATTGGATGTGATCCTTTACGGAGACGAAAAACTCGACGTGTCTGACCTGGTATTGAAGAAACTTGGCATTACGCCCAAGCCCGCAAACACCGGGACTCAGCCGAAGTAGTTAGAAAATATTTTTCCACGAAGAGCCTTTCTCGTTCAATCGGGGAAGGCTTTTTTTATCTTTCGAAAAACTACTTCAAACATTCATGATCACGCCCCCCGCGCTGCAGCCAGGAGATAAGGTTGGAATCGTAGCCCCCGCCAGAAAAATTTCGAAACAGAACCTTGATACCGCTATTAAATTGATCCATTCGTGGGGTTTGCAGGTTGTGTTGGGCCAACACGTTTTCAGCGAAACACATTCTTATTTGTCTGCCCAGGACGACCGGCGTCGTATCGACTTTCAGCACATGCTCGATGATGCGCAGACCAAAGCTATTATTTGTGCGCGCGGCGGCTACGGCAGCACTCGTTTTATCGATCGTGTTGATCTCGGTCCACTACTAACCAATCCAAAATGGATTGTCGGATTCAGCGACATCACCGCGGTTCATTTGAAACTTTTTTGTGCCGGCTTTCAAAGCATCCACGCTACTATGCCTGTACTGTTTGACCGACCCGACGCCCAGTTGTCAGTAGAAAGCCTTCGGAAAGTGTTGTTTGGAGAAGCTCCTGTTATTGAGGCCTCAACTAACCCTGCCAATCGGTTGGGCACGGCGTCGGGGATTGCTATCGGCGGAAATCTCTCGTTGATCAACGACTCGCTAGGCACGAATTCTGAGCCAGACACCACCGGGAAAATCTTGATCGTTGAAGAGATCGATGAGTATTTATATCGACTTGACAGAATGTTCACACAGTTAAAACGTGCGGGCAAACTGGAAAAACTTGCGGGATTGGTTGTTGGCCATATGACGGATATTAAAGACACCGAGTTGTCTTTTGGGGAAGATGTCGAAAGCATAATTGCTAACGCCGTTCGTGATTATTCCTTTCCCGTTGCGTTCAACTTTCCCATTGGACACGATCAACCCAATATGGCCTGGGTGCATGGCAGCGAAATGACGCTAACTGTTGAAACAGCAGGCTCGGTGCTTAAAATGGATTAACCTTCGATTGTGTATTCGATCAGGGCGTAAACTCCCAACAGCAGTAATGTGATACCTGGAACGAGATTTAGCTTGGCGCTTTGTTGAAACGCCGATGCAATCCTTTTTCCGAGATACGCCAAAGTCATCAGCAAAACCAACACCCCCACGGATGTTCCTAATAGATAACTGTGAAAACTCAATTCAGAAGAAATATCAATCCATTGTTGACTTTTCATGTAGGCCGTTACACCGATCCAGTAAGGCAACACTAAAGGATTTAAAACACTCAGTATAATACCTCTGCGGAAACCGCTTTCGTTAAATCTCTGATGAAATTTGGTTGGCTTATACGCTGCCCAAAGATTGAATGCCCCTAAACCAATCATGACAATTCCACTTAGCAACTGAAAGTTCTCCGTCACCAATGGAGAAGACGTGATAAGCGACTCGAATTTTACGGCGACCCAGGCATAAGGGTATTCGATCAGGGCGACAGCAAGGGCAAAACGCCAGGCTATATTGAGTTTGTGGTCCAGACCGAGCTGAAGGACGGTGAGGTTTAATGTACCGGGTGGAACGGATCCTATGAAACTGAGAATAAAAGCAATCGTAAAAGCTACAAGAAAATCCATAGTTACTGTGTGGCCGCCTTGAACTTTTTATAAAGTCGAAGCCCCTCCTTTAGCGGCGTATAATTTACACCTTGTCGGTGATTTTCTCTTGCGATCACAAAGATGTTATGCCAATGAGTGAAAAGCACGCCAACGGCCTTCAGGAGCGAAAAGTCGGGGTCGTAGATATGGGCTGGCTCCGCCCCGCAGCCGTTAAGTTCCACGATCTTTACGCTGCCTTTGTAAAGGTCTTCTATCGAAGCGCAGCGTAAATCAAATCGGCCGAAATAAAATCCTTCAATTTGTTTACTGATGGCGTCGAAGGTGGCCGATAGTCTTTCATTGATAAGATGGGTGCCGTCCAGAAATTTGGTCCCGAGAGCATGATTGCCGATGGAAACCAGTTCAAGTTTCTTTCCTGCAGGCAAGATCTCCTCAAGCCGGTCGTGATATTTTACTTTTAAGGATTCCCACTTCAATTTGGCTCTGTCCTTTTTGAGAATAAGCTGTCGCAGTGTGGAGCGGCCGTCGCCCATCACAAACAACATTTCTTTCATCACCACTGAAGTTATTTTGCCCGCAGGCTGACTCGGAATACGGGCATAGAAGATTCCAAACTCCAGGGGTAGATCCACCAGGTCTTGCACCAA
>JBMOKS010000573.1:0-7650 GCA_049324355.1 Bacteroidota bacterium | reverse complement strand
GTCCCATCAGCGTATTTCACGAGCAAAAAATCACTCTCGCCTTTAAAAGCGAGTGAGCGAATTTTCGTAATTCTTCCGCCAATAAAACTCGCCATCTCCTTTCCGGTGGGCACATGCCACAGCTTGATCAGGTTATCGTCGCCCGCACTCGCCAGCAATTTTCCGTCGTGATTGAAGGCCACCACCTTAATGTCGCCCGAATGTCCTTTTTGCACGGCGATCTCGATCTGTTGGGCCCACGCAGCAAGCGCTAATAGTAACAAGGTGTATAGTACAACAATTCGTTTCATGGGACTTTTACATAGGTGTACACCGGATTAAAATCGAAATCATAAGAATCGTCGGTAATGCTTAAAGTTTGAATGAGTTCAAAACCCGGTTGAATGACCGCATTGTTGGGTTTATACCGAACACGTATCCGGTATACGTCGGCTTTGCCATTCAAAATTCTATGAAGATGACTGAACACGGTTGTCAGCTCTTTAGTAGTCGGGCAGCTGGCGTAAATGCCTCCGGTTTGCAACGAAACCGGCGCAAGGGATTCGGGACCTACATTATTACCCAACACAATGCTATGAATACGGATCTGATTTGCCTTGGCTTTTTGAACGATCGATACCATTGACTGGCTACTGCCCGCGTCACCGCTTCTGGCAAGTACCACGAGTTCTTTTCTGCTCTGAACATCGGCTTGTAAGAGCCTGTCGAGGCCCACATCGAGCGCATCGTACAACGAACTTGTACCACCCGTTTGCTTCGCCAATGAAAATAGGCTTTCCTGAAAGGCCTTTCCTTCGCCCAGAAAATTTTGACCCATCCATTCCACAGGCTCATCAATCAGGCCACCCCGCGAAAATCCACTCAGTAAAATACGATGTGGAGTTTGGATGTCGTAGAGCATCTTACTGATGGCTTGCGAACGCACATTATAGGGATCAACATCCTCGTATGATCCACTTTGATCGACCATCAGCAAGATGGAAGAAGGTGTCGCGGCCTGTTTAACAGAAACAACATCAAACGGAACGAGCGATGTGTAGGTAGGATCGCTAAATTTAAAATCTTCTTTTTGCAAATAGGTGTTATCTACCAGATCTTCGTATTCGCTCAATAACACGACGTCGATGTCGTACGCCAATTCCGTGGAAGAATTTTGTACATATTGACTGCGCATGATCATTGCCGTCTCGATTCTTTCGGGCAGAAATTTATAGTCATCATCAAAAAAGATCAGCTCACACGAGATCGAGGTAAGCAGACTAAACACAACAATGAAAATTCTAGTCTTCCACATAAATTTTCTTTTTCAACAGGCTGATCGGCAAGTAGTACGTAACGCCCACACCGATAGTGTGAAATGCAGCTTTGTACAGTTCGCCGGGTGAATTCAACCGGTGCTGGTAGCGAATATCAACTTTGCCAAGGCTCGCAAAGTGCAAGCCAAAACCAACCAGCGCGTTCACGTAAGGCTTGTCGTTATACAAAATGTTATAAAGGTCTCCCGAATTGTAATGATACTCCTGAGGATTGTCGTCCAATTGGCTTTGGAATTGGAATTCAATATGGTATGGCACCACCGCCACAACGCCCGCGAAAATGGAATACCGCATTAACTTCGACGACTGGAACTGGTAACCGAGATAAAAAGGAAGGTCAGCCTGAAAAAACAACACCTGGAATTTCAGGTGCTCATCACGATCGGGCGACAAGGGATATTCCAGCGCATAGTTGTAGGTATTGAGGTTGAATGACGGTTCTGCAGTGGCATAGAAACGTTTATAGTCGAGCTGGAATACCGAACCGATCACGATAGACTGACCAGCCGAGAAAAACTTCCAGCGATTGTCCCGCGCGTAATACAAACCATAGGAGTTCGTTCCTGTTACAACTTCTTTGTCGAGCGAAACCTGCTTGAGAAACGAATATTGAAAAGTGATACCCACGTTCAAGCGTTGGGCATTCCCAATCTGTGTCATCAGCGCCAGCCAGCACATCAGTGATATTTTTCGCCAGCTATTCATCGTTTCGGTTGATGTTCATACACGGGAACAACCAACATGATGGCGCCGGCATTGGTATATTGACTTTCTACGAACGGATGAAAACCATATCGGGAAGTGCTATACCGGTAGATGGATCCGCACAACAGCACCGTGAACTTTTTTATTTCGAAGCCAAAACAATAACGGGTCGAAACTCCTTGCATGCCGTAACCAAAGGAATATACGCCGTCAATCCTCGCCGTGATGGGCATAAAGGTTTTTACACGGAGCCATAGTGATCCATAAATGTTGTCATACTGATTCGGATAATATTCATAGCCCGCTGCCGTGTACCATCCTTTGATGCGCAAACCTTGCAGCGCTTTATCCGGAGTTCGCGACTCCCATAATCTTATTTGCGTTCCCGCGCCAAGGGCGTACGTGCTTTTGCCTCCCAACCCCAACGGATCGACCGTAACCAGGGGCGAGAGATACAAAGTATAATACAACCCTCGTTTAGGCGTGAAATGACTCCGTTTATAAGCAGTAAAAATTTTACCGTCGAGTGTTTTTTCCTGCGCGTGGGCGACATTCAAAAAAAGAAAGATTATCAAAATGCCTCCTGTATGCCGGATGCATAGGGACTGAGAAAATAAACCACCTAGATTCTTCCTCATACCAGCAGGAATTAGATTTCTGGTTGTTCTAATTTAAAGTAGAAAGCCGAAAGTTGAAAGCAAAAAGTGGATAGAAAAAGTAAAAGCGGAAAGTTGAAAGCACAAAGTAGAAAGGCTGAAAGCACAAAGTAGAAAGGCTGAAAGCACAAAGTAGAAAGCTGGAAGCACAAAGTAGAAAGCTGGAAGCAAAAAAAAGAAAGCAAAAAGCTGAGAACACTGAAATAAAAATAGAGGATGTAATAAAATAAAAAGCTGAAAGCGAAAGGTGTTATACTTTCTGCTTTCAGCTTTGGTACGGTCTTCTCTTGCTTAGTTTTTACTGAAGCGTTTACGCTCGTTTTCGGTGAGGTAGATCTTTCTCAAGCGAATCGACTTCGGCGTTACCTCTACGTATTCATCAGATTGAATGTATTCGAGCGCTTCTTCCAGCGAGAACTTGATCGGCGGTGCGATTCTCATTTTCTCGTCGGCGCCGGTAGCGCGCATGTTGGTAAGTTTTTTGGTTTTTGTAACGTTTATCACGAGGTCGCCGCTGCGGCTGTGTTCGCCGATTACCTGACCTTCATACACTGGCTCTCCTGGATCAATGAAGAATTTTCCACGATCCTGCAAGTTGTTCAAGCTGTACGCAATGGCTTCGCCTTGCTCCATCACGATCAACGAGCCGTTGATACGGCCGGGGATCTCTCCTTTGTAAGGCTGATATTCTTTGAAACGGTGTGTTACGATCGCTTCGCCTGCGGTAACGTTCAACAGGTAATTTCTCAGACCGATAATTCCCCGGGAAGGTATGTTGAATTTAAGGATCATCCGGTCCCCCTTAGGCTCCATGTTCAGCATTTCACCTTTGCGCTGAGAAACGGTTTCGATAGCTTTACCGGCATCGCTTTCCGGAAGGTCGATCGTTAATTCTTCTACAGGCTCGCTTTTGACACCGTTGATCTCTTTGAAGATCACTTGAGGCTGACCGATCTGCAATTCATAACCTTCACGACGCATGGTTTCGATCAGCACCGACAAATGCAGAACACCACGACCGAATACCATGAAACTATCGGCAGAACCGGTATCACCTACACGCAACGCGAGATTCTTTTCTAATTCCTTATCTAATCTTTCTTTGATGTGGCGCGAAGTAACAAACTTACCTTCTTTTCCATAGAAGGGTGAGTTGTTGATGGTGAAAAGCATGCTCATGGTAGGCTCATCGATCGCGATGGACTTCATGGCCTCGGGCTTTTCAGGATCGGCAACCGTATCGCCAATGTCGAAGCCTTCCAGTCCAACAAGGGCAGCAATTTCGCCGGGTTTAACCTCGTCTACTTTTTGCTTTTCAAATCCTTCGAAGACATATAGATCTTTGATCCTGGATTTAACAACAGCTTTCGTTTCACGCTTCACCAGCGCGATAGGCTGGCCAGCTTTTATTCCGCCGCGGTGAACGCGACCGATAGCCACACGACCGATGTAAGATGAATATTCAAGCGACGTAATCAACATTTGCGTTGAACCTTCAGCTACTTTGGGCGCCGGAATATGTTCGATGATACCATCGAGCAACGACGTTATATCGGTTGTGGGATTTCTCCAATCGGTGCTCATCCAACCTTGTTTGGCAGAGCCGTAGTAGGCAGGGAAATCCAACTGTTCTTCTGACGCGTCGAGCTGGAACATGAGGTCGAAAACCTGCTCGTGCACCTCGTCGGGTGTACAGTTTTTCTTGTCTACTTTATTGATCACCACAATAGGTTTCAGACCTAACTGCAGCGCTTTTTGCAACACGAAACGGGTTTGAGGCATGGGGCCTTCAAAGGCATCCACCAGCAACAAGCAGCCATCGGCCATGTTCAACACGCGCTCAACCTCACCGCCAAAGTCGCTGTGACCGGGGGTGTCGATAACATTGATCTTATAGTCTTTGTAGCGTACGGATACGTTTTTCGCCAGAATGGTAATGCCGCGTTCGCGCTCCAGGTCATTGCTGTCCATGATGAGCTCGCCCGGGTTCTCATGGTCTTTAAAAAGTTTACCGGCCATGAGCAGTTTATCTACCAGGGTGGTTTTACCGTGGTCTACGTGGGCAATAATGGCAATGTTCCTGATCTTGTTAACGTCCATAAATCCTCAAAATTCTCCTGATTTCTAATAATTGAGGCGCAAAGATAGGCTTAATTTGACGAAATAGGGAGTGTCGTTGCGAAAATTCCCGGCCGGGTTAAAAGTTGAATTCATGGTCCAGTAAAACAGACTTTATCTTACCTCTATACCTCCCGCACTCGATATAGATTTTGTTTTTGAGGGAATAACCCATGGTTTCTTTGGTCTCGGGGTCCACGATCCAATATTCTCTTACGCCAAATTTCTCGTAAAGCTGTTTTTTACGGACCGTGTCATGATTTTTATTTCCCTTTGAAAGACCTTCTATCAGCAGGTCGGGGACACCGTGAATGCAGTCCTTCTTTATTATCCTTTTATTCTTGTTACCAACGAATATCACTTCCGGCTGAACCGCATTTGAGTGCTCGTCTAAATAAACATCATAGGGTGGCGAAAACACCTCACCTAATGAGTTATCCTCTACAAAATCTGATAATAAGCGATAAAGTTTGCCAGTAATCCTTTGATGGTTTGTGTTCGGTGATGGAGACATATAGATAGATCCCTCGATAAGTTCAGCCAAAGTGCCTTCAGGGAGCATCTTGTAGACTTCCATGATGGTACGTGGAGGGATAATCATGGTCTGCATGTTTAAATGTAACAACGTTTGTTTATGTGCTACGAACTAAATCTCAGGAATGTTCCCATGGGCAGGTTTTTACTGTTCTTAGATTTCAGGAAAAATTCTCCGTATGCAATTTTCTGCGCGTCGAAGTAAGTTCTCGCTACATTAAGTCCTACAACCGGCGATAAGCCCACAGCATACATACTCAAAATAAAGAAGCAATTTTTCTTTTCGAGCAATTGGCTGCTCATATGGATGAGTTCGTCTAACTGTTCTTGCAAGGTCCACTTCTCGCCTTCGGGGCCACGGCCATACGGTGGTGGGTCCATTATAATTCCGTTGTACTTGTTGCCTCGTTTCAATTCTCTTCTTACAAATTTGAAAGCATCTTCGTATACCCAGCGGATGTTGTCAAGGTTATTAAGCTGCATGTTCTGATTGGCCCAGTTCAAGCCTGGGCGCGACGCATCGCAGTGCACCACTTCGGCGCCCGCCGAGCGTGCCACAACAGAAGCAGCACCTGTGTAGGCAAAAAGATTAAGAACCCGCGACTTCTCCATTTTCCATGATGACACCGTATCGTAGATAAAATTCCAATTGTTACCCTGCTCGGGGAAAACGCCCACGTGGCCGAAACCTGTAAGCGCCAAACGCAAGGTCAACTTCAAGTCCTTATATTGGTATTGCACTTGCCAGCTTTCGGGCATGCTTGGATCTTTAGACCACCCTCCTTTCACATCGTCAGTAAAGCGGAATTTATCTTTTTGTTCACGCACAAATTTCGCATGGGCCAAACGTTTCCATTCCCCGTCGTCGAGGTCTTTTTTCCAGATGGCTTGGGGCTCCGGACGGATCAGAACATATTTTCCAAAGCGTTCCAGTTTCTCGAAATCACCCGAATCGATGAGTTCGTAGTCTTTCCAGGAGGATGGGTGTAGAAGTTCGAGGTTCAAAGTTCGAGGTTCAAAGTTCGAGGTTCAAAGTTCAAGGTTCAAAGTTCGAGGTTCTATGGTCGAAGTTCAAAGTTGTCTAGTTTTGCGGAATCCAACATCCAGTAACCAGTATCCAGAATCCAGTTTTATTCCTTCAAAATTAAGAAGTTTGCCCATTAAACTTTAAACTTGTCCATGCATTTCACCATTACCAGTGTTCAGAATCCGAAGGTTAAAAATCTTTTGGCCCTGGAGAAGCCACGGGAACGGCGTAAGCAATGTTTGTTTGTGATCGAAGGAAAAAAAGAGATCGGCATGGCGCTCGACGCCGGGTATAAGATCGGCAACTTATTCTTTTGTGCGGAGATCATATCACCTGAAGAATTGAAGTCGTTGGGGGCCGATCAGAAACAACTCATTCCAGTCTCAAAGGAAGTGTTCGATAAAATAGCCGTCCGCGAGAATTCTGGCGGCATTCTGGCCGTGGCAGAACAAAAAACGCATCGACTCGATCAAATCAAATTGAGTGTTAATCCGCTGATACTGGTCCTTGAATCAGTTGAAAAGCCGGGCAACCTGGGCGCGATACTGCGCACAGCCGACGCCGCCGGCGCTGATGCCGTCATCATTTGCGATCCCCAAACGGACTTTTACAATCCGAATGTTATTCGATCAAGCATCGGATGTGTATTTACCACCCCTATCGCTTCTGCTACCTCGGAAGAAACGATCGCCTGGCTGAAAAAAAATAACGTCGCTATTTATTGTACCTACCTCCAGGCATCTCGCCCTTATCACCTTATAGATTATAAAAAGTCTAGCGCCATCGTAATGGGCACCGAGGCTACGGGACTATCCGATACTTGGGTCAAAAATGCTACTACGAATATTATCATTCCTATGGCTGGAAAAATCGATTCGATGAATGTTTCAACAGCAACCGCAGTCGTCGTTTTTGAGGCCAGGCGGCAGCGTGGTTTTTAAAACATAGCATTAATAATATAATCTTACATGTCATCCTTTTTCTGCATCGAATTAATTTAATTTCGTAGTCAGGGCTACTCGTGAATGGAAACCTCTTCACTATCGCACCAATTGAAGGACGACAAATTTCTAAACGCGCTGGCGGATGCCTATCGTCTGCAGGAGGCCATTATCAGTGCCACCGAACTTTCTATTTTTTCTACCACAACGGAAGGAATTATTACCAGTTTTAACCGCGCGGCCGAAGCCATGCTGGGTTATACGGCAGAGGAGGTGATCGGAAAATCAAGCCCTTTGGTTTTTCACGACCTTGAAGAATTGGTAAAACGTGCCGAAGCTTTATCGAAAGCATT
>JBMOKS010000572.1:0-7709 GCA_049324355.1 Bacteroidota bacterium | reverse complement strand
ATGCATTAATGCTTGATATTTGGGCCTTATATGGCTACATTGAGTTTCCTACTGGTCTTTTTGGTTTATATCTCCAATTGTTTAACTAACCTCTCTGCATATGATCAAAATCACAGAAAAGTCTATTGATGTACAGAAGGTAATTGATACTGCATCCAGCCTGGGTGCCGGGGCAGTAAATATCTTCATCGGAACAGTGCGCAACACAGCCCACGGAAAAAATGTATTGTGGCTGGAATACGAGGCATACGAAGGCATGGCCGTGGCCGAGATCAGAAAAATTATAGACGAAGCTTCCCACCGCTGGCCTTTACAGGGATGGGCAGTGAGTCAT
The DNA here is from genome assembly GCA_049324355.1 of Bacteroidota bacterium. Lineage (GTDB taxonomy): Bacteria > Bacteroidota > Bacteroidia > Cytophagales > Cyclobacteriaceae > Chryseosolibacter. The sequence goes on along the minus strand of JBMOKS010000572.1, from coordinate 7,375 downwards.
CGCATAGGCACATTAAAACCCGGTGAAGTTTCTGTAGCAGTAGCTGTTTCAACACCCCACAGAAAAGATTCTTTTGAAGCCTGTCAATACATTATAGATGCCCTGAAAGAAAAAGCTCCCATCTGGAAAAAAGAAGTTTTCGAAGATGGAGAAGAGTGGGTTTCCGCCAGACCTGACAAGGCAGTGGCTCACCACTGAGCAAACGCAACGATAGCGATTGTCACCAGGGTGATGGCGGTTATCAATGTTGCAGTAAAAATGATGATAAGGTTTCTGCTGATGGGATTGATCAAAATCTCCGGCAGGAAACTTTTGCTGACTGATTTCATATACCAACGTTTAGACGACGCTAAGATACAAAAGTGGGGCCGATTAATCGGTCCCACTTTCATTTTACACCGAAAAAAAAACAGCGGCTCTGCGATCTGGTTCATTTAGATTAAAAAAGCAGCCTGAGGTTGAAGCAAGGAATTCATGACAACGACCAATATCTTCTGTAAGAAGCCGTTATCAATTAATATCAACCAAATGAATATTTATTTGCCCCCATTTTCCGTGACTATTATTGCCTGAAATCGATTTCAGAAAACGCGGAATTTCTCCGCACATTAGGGCGGAGAGGGGTATGATGACCATCGGAAAACGCGAAATATCGAATCTAAGACCCTGCCCGGTTGATTCTTGTCATGTCAGATCCTGAGACGGTGGACTTTGCCACTAGAAGAAAAATGTAGGTAATACTGTATCTTTTTGCAACCTGGTTCATTTAGACTCCAAAAGACCTAAGCTTTGAAGCAACAAACTCAACTTGACGAGCCACGCCTTCGCGACGAAGAAATAATACTAAGGGCCAAAGAGGATACCGCAGCTTTTCGGCCCCTTTACGAGCGATACTATAAGGTCATCTTTGTTTTCGTGCTTCACCGAATCGGCGAAAAAAACGTTACCGCGGATATCACCTCGCAGGTTTTTCTAAAGGCATTGCTGAACATCAAACGTTATCAGTTTCAGGGGTTGCCCTTTTCGTCGTGGCTTTATCGCATTGCCGTCAACGAGTGTAATGATTTTTTCAGGCGAACTAAACGCGAACGAATGGTAGTGCTGGAAGAGAAACACGTGGAAAATCTATACGACGAATTGTTTGGCGACGACTTGCGTCAAGAATTGAAACAAAAGCTCCCTTCTATTCTCGAAAAACTCAAAGAGCCAGAATTGCAACTCATTGAATTGCGATTCCTCGATGGTCGACCCTTCAAAGAAATAGCAGAGATCCTGGGCGTTTCCGAGATCAGCGCAAAAACACGGACTTACCGCATACTCGATAAAATGAAAAAAATGTTCGTTAGAAAAAAATGAAAAACAAACTGAAAATAATGAACACCAGACCCGAAGTAACCGACGAGGAAATTCAAGGTTACATGAACTTCGACTCGCTGTTGTCACAAAAAAAACAAATTCTCGATACACGAAAGAGGCGGATCATCCGCAACGCAAGCCTTGGCATAGTGTGCATGGCTATCATCGGCTCAACTATCTGGTGGCAAACGGATACACCCTCGCTCCGGCAAAGCAATATCGTTGATGCCACAGCGCCCCGTGTTGAATCAGAAAATTCCAGCGTCCCCCAACAGGATTCGGTCGCCGTTCAGTCTGAAAAGAAAACAAAAACGAAAGCCATTCCTCCAGGAAAACAACTAAAGGCCGTTCCGCAAGAATCAGAACCCCGAAAACCAATCGTTGAAGAAGAATCTCCCGCGGTTACAACACCGGTTTATGTGCAAGCAGAACCGATGAACGGCTACCCCGACCTGTACCAATATTTCGCGCAAGAACTGAGATACCCCGACGCGGCACTGAAAGATTCCATTGAAGGCGAAGTGATCGTGGTCTGCACGATCAATAGACAGGGGAAGCCGGAGAACATTCAGATCGAAAACTCACTAGGCCTTATTTTCGATGTAGAAGTAAAAAGGGTGATTGAAAACATGCCTGCCTGGAAGCCCGCTACCTACAATGGAAAACCTGTGCCCAGCAAAATCTCCTTGCCACTGACTTTTCGGATCACCAAATTAATTGTTAAGTAGTTCCATGAAAAGGATTATTCTAAGCTGCCTCCTCGCTGCCAGCGTTATCGTAGGAAGATCGCAGCAATTTCAAAAGAAATTCGAAGCCCCGCTGGCCGACTCGCTGTTTTACAACCACGATGTGGAATGGGTTGATCTCGATAACGATGGCTTCCTCGACATCCTGGTGGTGGCCGAAAGTGCATTTGGCGACAAGACGCTGGTGTTGTTTAAGAATGATACCGTTCAGGGGCCTCAATGGAAAAATACCATTGAGATAGGATTCAGAGATGCGGCATATACGTTAGGGGATTTTGACCGTGATAACCTCATCGACATTTTATTTACCGGAGAATATCAAACGCAGCCCGCCACCGCAGTGCTGAGCAATAGTGGCGATTTTACTTTTGTTTTCCGGCCGGTCACCAATGTCGGGGGAACGATCATCAAACTGGCAGACCTTGATCAGGATGGCAGAGACGAAATGATGATCAGCGGGAGATCAGCAGGCGCCCCGTTCTTTAATATCTATAAGCAACAGAACGGCAATTGGATTTTGAAACACGACAGCCTCGATATTCAAGCTTCATCGATGGAAATTTTCGATGCAGACGGTGATCTAGATCATGATATCATGTTGGCAGGAGTAGGTGCAGACAACAAACCGATAACATATTTTCTGAGCAACGACAGCACTTTTTATTTTAAACCCGTGTCCTCGACCTGGCAGAATCTTGTGGCGAGGTCGCAACTTGGCGACTTCGATCTGAATGGGAAGTTTGATGTGCTGTTGTCGGGCAAAAATATATCAGGCGATAATGTCACTGCGATCTTGTTTAATAAATCGACAACTTTAATCATGAAGGATTCGCTGCCTTCTTTGACGGGAAATAGGTTGATGGCAGCAGATATGAATTCGGATGGAAAAATTGATATCAATTTTTATGGAACTGATGTAAACGGCGACACCATTAATTTTATTCAACATCATGATGGCTCAAGGGATTTGTTGAACGCCAAACACCTGGTATCGCAACGTTTTGGAGATTTCGACCGCGACGGAGATCTTGACTTGTTGCAGCTTACACAATCGGCGACGGGCAAAAAGCTGGACATACGCATCAATAAAACGCTTCAAGCCAATAGGCGTCCCACACCACCGCGAAATCCAGCAGCCGCGGTGGTTTTCAATCGCCTGTTTGTTTACTGGGACAAATCGATGGATGATCACACGCCGGTGGGATCATTAACCTACGATCTCAGCGTGATGACAACGCAAGAGAACGTTATGGTCGGAGATTTTGATATGATCGAAGCTCACCGGTTACGGGTAAGTCACGGCAACCAGCTCACGCAAAACTTCGGTCTTTTCAAGACGGGGCATTTGTCAGAAGTTGATTTTGTGATACAAGCGATCGATAATGCCTTCTACGCCAGCGCAGCATGTCGCGGGCGAAAACCTTGCGGCGAAATGGAAGTAGTGAAGTTGCAGGCCTGCCGCCACGAAGAGATCCAATTGTCATCGGAGCCAGATGCGCTTTGGATGTCATTCGCAAAAGGTTATCTGGGCAAAGGCGATTCATTTGCCCTGGCGTCTACGGATACTGACACTGTCTTTTCATTCGTTCCAGGCCGGGGCGACTGTCCAAAGCTCAGAACCTACGTTATAGAAGTTGTTCCAAACTTAAGTAAGACTACAATCGAAACACACCATGCTTGTGCTGGCAGCCGGCTTTCATTCGATGTCGAAGACGGATGGGCGGATATTGAATGGCGCAGCGCATCGAGAGGGCTGATCTCAAAAAATCGATCGATAATCTACAATGTTCAGGAGCATGATACAGTCTATGTAAAACTCATCAATACCGAAGGGTGCCAAGTGCTTCGTAAGATAGCGGTTAACATCAGCAAGCCCATGCTGACGCTGAGCGGTGAAACTTTTCAGATCTTAAAAGGCGGCAGTGTGCAGCTGGAAGCCAGTGGTGGTGAACAATACCTGTGGGCGCCCCCTGCAGGTCTGAATAACAATACCGTCGCCAACCCTGTAGCGTCGCCCACTGTCACAACAGAATACACGGTGAATATCGAAGATTCTATTGGCTGCACGGCGCAGGGAAAAGTATTAGTGATGGTGGAAGAGACCGCATTTGTTCCCAATCTTTTCACACCGAACGATGATGGTAAAAACGATGCGTTGAAAGTCTACGGACTGACTCAGGTGAAGAATTTTTCATTCTCCATTTACAATCGTGAAGGTAGCCTCGTGTATTCCACGGCCGATGTGTCGGAAGCCGTGAATGTAGGTTGGAACGGGAATGCCCGGGGCGTGCAGCAGCCCGGCGGCGTTTATTTCTGGAAAGTAAAAGGAGAGAATAGCACCGGAGGCAAGGTGTTGTTGAATGGTAAAAACTCAGGTTCCGTTGTGCTCATACGCTGATGTCATGATAAGATCCTTATTGCTACTGGGAATGTTATTGTCACTCTCTACAGGAGCGTGGGCTCAATATTTCCAATTCAGTCAATATAATTTTGCTTCTCAGCGCGTCAATCCCGGACTTGTTTCCGCTTCGAATTACGCATCACTGAGCTTGTTGTATCGCAATCAGGCAACGGGCGGTGATGTGCACATTAATAGCAGCGTGGTTTCGGCGACGTACCCTGTGCTCAATAAAAGGACGGGACATCGCTGGTCCGGTGTGGGTATAACGCTGATGGATGACCGGTCGGGTAACATTTTTTCGACCGAAGAAGCGTCGCTTTCTTACGCGCTAAGCATTTCGCCGGCGCGTCTGCAGACGTTGTCGCTAGGTTTTAAAACCCTGTATCAGCAGCGCAGCATTAACCTCGATGGCCTCTTCACCGGCTCGCAGTACATTCCTGATCGTGGCTTCGACGAGTCGATGTATCATGGCGAGGATATGCTAGCCCTGAGGTCGAAATTCTGGACCTTCAGTACGGGCCTTTATTGGCAACAAACCGATCGCGACGAACGCAAGCTCGCATACTGGGGTATCTCTATTTTCGATTTTAATAAACCTGACGATTCTTTTCTCGGCCGAAACAGCGAACTGAACTCAACACTCGTGGCGAGTGGAGGTTTGCGCGTGTACCATGAAGGCTACGTTTCGGTTTTTCCCGAAGTGCTGCTCACGCGAAGCGCTTCCAACCATGTGCTGAACATAGGAGCCATCAGCAGTTATGAATTGAAACCCTTTCCCAACCAGGTCGCTGGTCGTGTGGATCTGATTACCAAATATGTCGTGGGGCGGTCGGGTATCGTTGGAATACAACTTCATCGTGAAAATTTTTCGGTCGGCATGAGTTATGATTTTCCGGTTGTTAAACGCAACGTGGGTAACATCGGCGCTTTTGAAATTGGCATCGAATGGAGGAGGTTGGTCGATCCGCGACTGAGAAGTAAGGCAGCGCTGGCAAAGAAAAACGCCGCCAGAAATAAAATAGCTTCAAAAACAAAAGTAACAAAACCGGCTTCCAAACAGGATACCGAGAAAAGCGAACAACCAATCACCAAGGTTTCGACTGACAGCGCGCGTGTGCAAAAACCAAAACCTACGCTTACGCAAGTACTCGAAATGAAAAAGGATTCGGTGCTGGTTAATGCCGAAGCCGGAACGATTTCGCATCAGCCTTTGGTGCTGGAGAAAGTCACGCTGTATTTCAATTTTGATTTCAACAGCAGCGATTTGGACGAGAACTCACGCCAATATCTCGATGATCTGGTTACGGCGCTCAAGCAAGATACCCACATTAGGATCAAACTCATTGGTCATACCGACAACATCGGCTCGGCAAAGTTTAATCAACGTTTGTCTTTGTTTCGGGCCAACACGATTCGCGACTACCTTGCTGAACGTGGCATTGATATGGAGCGTATTGAAACCGACGGCAGGGGACTTCTCGAGCCGCTCAATGAAAACCGTAATGAAGAGGAAAGAGCGAAAAACAGGCGGGTAGAGCTTACTATTCTTTACGACGAATAAAATCAGAGAGGTCATTTGGCGTGTTGATGTTCGTGTGAACATCTTTGGTCGGGGCCACCATGATCTTTACATCGTGAGTTTTCAAAAAATCACGCGGACTGATATTTCCATTTTGATGGAAGGTCGTCAAGAACGGTAGTGCCCTGGGCTCCCAAATACTCAATAGAGGCTCGGGATTTTTACCTTCTGCATCGTAATAACACGTGGCCACCTTGGTTGCATCGCGCCCGATGACTAAGTCTTTGATCACAGCTTCGTCTACAAAAGGCATGTCCACTGCCACAACGATCCAGGGATCGTCTGAATATTCGTCGAATGCAGTAAGGATTCCATTCAACGGACCTTCTATGTTAAACCGATCAGGTAATTTGGGAAAGTTTGTTGTGGCGTTGTCGCCGGCCCGGCAGGAGATATAGACCATCGTGCAGAATTTTGTCAGTATCCCGGCGATATACTCACGTTGTGGTGTTCCGTAGTAGGAGATGAGACCTTTATCTTGCCCCATTCTTGAACTTTTCCCGCCGGCCAGCACCAAACCCAACATGGTTTTGAAAAATTAAATGATTTTTAGTCGTGAATTTCTTTTCCGCAATGCGGGCATTTTTTGATTTCTTTCTTACGATTGTTGGTGTGCAACATCTCGTAAAAACCTGAAGACAAGATACCCGCCGGAAGGGCCAGCAGTCCAACACCGGAGATGGCAAAAATTCCGCCGAGAAATTTTCCTAGCGGAGTCATCGGCACCATGTCACCATACCCAACCGTAGTAATGGTGGCGACGCCCCACCACATGGTGGCTGGTATGCTGGTGAAGACCGCCGGCTGAGCATCATGTTCGACATAGAACATGATGAAAGAAATGATGATCAGGATAAACAATATAAAAATGACACTCAGCACCAACTGTTCTTTTCTATCGGCGATCACCCGTTTAAATACACTCAGAGCGTTTAAGTAGCGGGCAATCTTGAAAAGCCTGAACAATGCCATCAACCTGAAAATTCTCAGGAAGCGGAGATCCATCGGGAAGAAGGTAAGGTAGAATGGGAGGAACGCCAGAAGGTCAATAATGGCCAGCACCGAAGTGCTGTACTTGAGTCGGCCATGTACCGGATCTTTGTATTTGGGATGCTCTACGATGGAGTATATTCTGGCGATATATTCGAGTGTAAAAAAGAAGATCGAAAAAATTTCAAAGTTGCGGAAAAAGGTGGCGTAGTCGTTCCGTATCTCTTCAACAGAATCGAGCAAAATAGCCATAATGTTGAGGATAATGATAATGATCAAAACGAACTCAAAAATACGCTCAAC
>JBMOKS010000571.1:2403-7709 GCA_049324355.1 Bacteroidota bacterium | reverse complement strand
CTTTCCTGGTCTTTGTCCCACCCAAACACAAAATTAAGTCCCGCCCGCACGTTAAAGTACCGGGTATTGTTGACGAACGAATTCAGATTTCCGTCGGCAGCCAAAGCAAATGGTGCGCGCAAGAGGTTGTCGCCAACGAGATAGATCTGAATGGGCGGCAGATTCAGCGACAGCCCCAGCCCCAGGTTGTTAAATGCGCGTTGGGTAATGGTGTAACTCAATGACGTGCTAAACCGGCGTCCGAACTCTTTGTGCACAGTAGCTGAAAAGCCCGGAGCAAACCTTCCTCGAAATTTTTCGGCAAATAATAATGCACCAACGAATAGATTTTTTTTGATCTCGTAATTACCACTGAAATAGATCTTGCCGGGGATTGGTGTACGATACTTGGCAATTCTTCCTTCTTCAAAATCAAAATTTTCTTCGAGTGAGTCGGCTGTATCATCGAGGTATTCTTCGTCGCCGTCAATTAATTTTTGCAGGCTTACGCCTTCGAAAGTATAATTGGCTTTCTCCGGATTGAGCCGGTAACCATACAGATCATTTTTCCAGGTAATGCTTCCGATGTCGATCAGACTCGCGCCTACCGTAAGTCTGTCATTAATTTTGTACAGGGCACCCAGGTCAATAGCAAAGCCCGTGTTTTTCAAATAATCACGCCAATGATCTTCAACTTTAAAACCAACTTCATCGAAATTATGGATTCCCGATGTTTTGGCATCTATGTCGGCGACTGCTGTTACCTGGTAGTCGTCGCCAATGGTAAGGTTGACGATCGACTTGTTTGTAGTAACATTGCCGGCTCCTTTCAATAACTTGAGATGCATTCCGACCGTCAGATTTTTATCCACGACATAAGATGCTCCCCAGCTGGATTCGATATACGCCATATTCTCTGTGAGTGGTGAGATATTGGTAGTTTGCGATACCAACACCGAAGTTCCTTCACTGAAAATTGCCGTAAGACCTTTCGGGATCATGGTCCGGTTGAACGTCTTGGTAGAAAGGTTGTAAGTGAAGTATATTCTCGGATTGACCTTCAGGCTTAACCGGAAGAGATCGCCTTGTGCGGCAAACGTGAGATAATTCTTTTTCTTCAGCGCCCCGTAAAATTTGTTCATGTCGGCTACGGTGCTGTCACCTTGCGCAACAGTAAGGTCGTTGTAACGGAAGCCGTTATTGGCATACAGGCCATAGATGGACGAACCCGGCAATCCGAGTGAGAACTTATACTTTGGCATGGCCGCAGGATTAGTGTATACCACCTGTGGCAAGCTGTTCATAAAATAAAGTGTGGGTTCTGTTTGCGCCTTGGCAAATTGCGCTGCTGAACAAAAGGCTGCGATCATCAGCGCTATGAAAATTTGGCGCATCATCATAGGTCAATGCTAACTTTAAGGGTGGCTTTCAGGCCAAGTTTAACGTTCATTTTATAGCTGGACTTAAATTTTACATCTGGTTGCGTGCCGTTGGCATTCTTAATGGTATTCATTCTCGCCTTGATGATCAGCCGGTCGGTGTTGAATAATTTGTCGATCTTACTTTTGCTGATGGGGATCTCCTCATCAAAAACTCCAGGCGACTGCAAATCGCCAGAAGCATTCACCGTGCTGCCACGCACAATGCTAGTCTGATTGGGCAACAGCAGCGAATCGAGCACGGCAAAATTTTCGGTTACCATATAGATCTGCAGCGTAGCATCGAGCGGAAGGTCATTGATGATCTTGGCTTTGAGCGATGCACTTTCCACTTCCGATTCTTCGAGGTCGTCGAGGTCAATGTCTACGGTATCGTCGAGCACAATACCCGAGGCTGTACCGTATAAGGGCACATCTGCCCTTAGTTTAACGATCAGTTTTGCGGTATCGAAGGCGAAATTATTTGGTACGGCAATATCCGGTGAATTGATCCGCGCAGTCATGCGGTAAAAAAATTCATCCGGTTCAAAATCGAGTAATTGTTTGGTGTTGGCTATTTGTACCGTAGTCTTGGCCGATTGTCCTGGTTGTGTCGGATAATTAGCCACAATCGGACTGGCGGGGTTCAGTGTGATGGGAAGTGTGCCCCCACCTGCCTTCCGCGCTTCGAGCACCAGAAAATTCACTTTCACCGGGACACCGTATTCATTCGTTACTTCGAAACTTGCTTTGGGTGCGGCGAGTGTTACGTTTACGCCTTCCAAAGAATTATCGAAGGCGGTGATCTCAAGCGACTCATCTGGCAGTGTGGCCGTCTGATCGCCAAAGAACCCGGCAACAAAACGATGTTCCAGTCCGCCGAAAGAGAGGGTAACGCGAACCGATGTGTTTGCAGGAATGATGATCGGCGAACCGTGAGCTTTTTTGGTGACTGTAATCTTTATCGGCGTAACGTCATTCGTGAATTTGGCCTGATAACCTGACAAGGTGAAAGAGGCGTTGTTTGTCAATGACTTGGCAAACGGAACATTGTTCAATTTAAAATCCGGAAGTTCAACCAACACCGAATAACTAAAATTCGCCGGCGTTGCCGGGAGTACTGTGGTGGTAATATTAACAGCTCCGCCGCGCATAATCAGTTCGCTGAGTTGTTCGGGGTTAAAGGCAAAGTCCAGCTGATCGTTGAGTGTGGCATACACAACATCCGATGACGTAGCGCTGATGGTAGCCGGTGGAAGCGGAACGTTTTTGATGAAACTTTTGTCGGGAAAGTCGAGCAGGTCACCAACGGCTTGCGATCTCAACTCCTGCTCATACGATAAATACAGAAGTCCGTCGGCGTCAACTTTCAGATACGACGAGTCTTCGTCGTTCAAAAAATCGTTGATTCCCAATTCACCGTACGCCAATGGAAAAACGTTGGTTGAATTGACCTTTACCCCTTCAATATCATATTGATCGGTGTCAAAGATGTCGGAGCAAGTGATCAACAATAAAGCGGCCAGCAGCGTTGCGACAGCAGCAAACAACGGCCTTAACGATCGGTTTATCATGGGATTTAGTTGAGCTAAAGTTAATACCTTCTGCCCACTATAAATACAACATGTAAGATTAAGGGTAAACCAAAAACCTATTCTTTTTGAATGGTCACGGTACGGCTGCTACGCCCTTTGCTGTTGAATGCCTTTAATTTCACAACAGAATCCGAGATGGGTGCAGGTTTTTCGTATTTCAGGCTGGCTTCGGTGGGTTCTGAGCCATCTGTCGTGTATCGTATGATAGTGCCGGGAAATTCGGCATTGGCGTGCAATTCTCCATTCTTGATTACGGCACCCGGCGGCGATATGCGGTACATGACCTGAAGTTCATCCAATCGTGGCAATTCAAAGAAGCCTATGGTATTGGCAAAGCTACTCCACGCGCCCCTTATGCGCAGGTCTCTGGCGGCCTCATCGGTGATCGTTTCCCACGCCGGGTCGGCAGCCCATGCGCGTTCGGATAATGCCAGTAATTTTGGGAATGCCATATATTCCAACACCTCCCGCCCCTTGATGTTTTCAGCCCAAAGCTGACCCTGAACACCGAGAATGTTTGCTTTGCCTTTCGGTGTCAGCCTCACTTTCTGGTTTAATTTTTCCTTATTCAGTGGATTGCCAAATTTATCTTCCTTCGCTGTAGCATAAATGTCGAACGGAATAAATTCAAATACTTTGCGATTATCGACAAACGCGCCCCAGTAGTAGCCAGGTTCGTCAGGTGATTTTTCGTAGGCCAAATCGAAATAGAGGTTCGTAACGTTGCCTAGCACGATCTCGTAGCCGGAGTTGGCAAGTTTGTAGCCAACGTCTTCCTGACCCCATCCCCAAACTGAGTTCCACACGTAGGGCTTGAAATTCGTTTTGACAAATGCCGGATTAGGTTCCAATGTTGTCCCTTTTTCATTTTTTACCTTTTTGAGCGCTATCTCTTCCCAGCCACCCATGCTTAACCCTTCTTGCTGTAAGATCTCACTGACGCGTTTGAAAAAATATTCCGGAAGGTCGCTGACGGTAGTTCCGTTTGCTTTCATCAGCTTCAAGCACTCCGGTGATTTTTCCCACGCACCATGAGGAACTTCGTCGGCACCGATGTGAAATGTGTGGAAGGGCGCGTTCGCTTCTTGAAACAGTGCTTTGAAATCCTGTGCCACTGTTCTCACGAAATCATATGCAGACTCTTGGCAAACACAGATCACGTTGTCGGTCCACAGTTGAACGGAGCGGTATTCGGAACTATCGTTTTGATCGCGCAGCAGGTATTGCGTAGCGAGATCAGATTTACCTCCGGCAGCAAGGCGTTCGTAGCGGGCATCCATCGCTTTGATCGCTGCACGCGCGTGACCCGGCATGTCTATCTTGGGAATAACTTCTATGTGGCGGGCATTGGCGTAACGTAAGATCTCGATAAAATCTTCTGCTGTATAAAATCCGGAACCATTAGAATTCAGCGCGCCGGCGCGTGGGCCTGAACCATAAGAGGGCACCATACCTTTTCCAGTTCTATCGTGGGCTCGCCGGCCACCGACTGCTGTCAGCTCGGGCAAACTTTTCATCTCCACGCGCCACCCCTCGTCATCGGAAAGGTGAAAATGCAATTTGTTAAGTTTGTACGACGCCATCAGGTCGAGCATCTTAAACACGGTAGCCGGTTGCTGAAAATTGCGGGCCACGTCAAGGTGAATTCCACGGTAGTGAAAGCGTGGAAAATCTACGATCGTCATCTCCGGAAGGACTACATCGGCGTTTTGTTTGTGTTCCGTCGGCACCAACGCGATGAGAGATTGGATGCCATAAAAAACGCCTTCTGCATCTGCTCCTTTGATCTCCACCCCGGTGGGCTTGATCGTGAGCTGATAGGCTTCGCTTCCCTTGCCTAAATTTTGTTTTTTGTGCTGAATTGTTCCGATGGAGAGTCGTATCGATTTTGCAGATGCAGGCACAGAGGCATTTCGAAATAGGGTCGATACAATCGACTGTAGAAATCGTTTTTCGTTTTCCAGTCCCTCGCCGGCTTCGATCGTCACACTGGCATCGAGCACAAACTTTCCATGACCTTTCTGTATGCTCACCGGCGATGGAATAAATGGCCATACGTCGGCTTTAGGCATAGGCGTAGCCGCCGAATACTTTTCATACAACGCCGCCGCCGTTACTACCGGTACGTGGTCATCCGGAGTGCGCATAGACTGCCTGTTGCTTTGAAAAGGTTTGACCGTGTATTGGTCAATGATTTGTGGTTCATTCTCTTTTCCATCGTTGGCGGTCACCAAATACAAACCTGCCGGCGCGTCGGTGTGATTAATTGCCCAGTCTGAGCTCACAAAGTTAACGCGTACGCTATCGCCGGAAG
>JBMOKS010000571.1:0-2393 GCA_049324355.1 Bacteroidota bacterium | reverse complement strand
GTTTGAAGTTCGATGTCGGCGACAACTCGTAAAAATCACCGTTGATGTGGCGAATGGCTATACCACCGGTTACGCTTTCGGAATTGATCAGCCGCGCGAAATTAAAATAGATGCTCCATCCCGAAGCCGGAAGATCGGATTGGCCTTTGTTTGTAATGACGAACGATGATATGAATCCGCCTCCGCCTTCTTTCTGATAATTATTCTCTCCCATCTCCCAGCTTATGGCCAGGCTTTCTGCTGTCAACGGTTTTTGATTTGGCTGGCATGCAACCAATAGCAGCAGGGTACAGATCGATATCGCAGTTCGCATGTGTTTTATTACGCTACAACGCTCCGTGTTTGATCTCGTCTACCACTGCAGGATCGAGTAGGGTCGATATGTCGCCTAGGTTGTGGGTGTCGCCTTCTGCTACTTTTCTTAATATTCTGCGCATGATCTTTCCGGAACGTGTTTTAGGCAAACCACTCACGAATTGAATTTTATCTGGTTTCGCGATGGGGCCTATGATCTTGGAGACGGTATCACGGATCTCTGCGCGGAGCTTCTCTTCTTCATTGGGTTTATTGTAACAGATCACAAATGCATACACCCCTTGTCCTTTTACATCGTGCGGAAATCCGACCACGGCAGTCTCGCACACCGAGCTATGTTCGTCAATGGCGCTTTCGATCTCGGCTGTTCCCAGGTTGTGTCCGGACACGATAATGATGTCGTCTACCCTGCCTGTGATACGGTAGTAACCGTCTTCGTCGCGTTTACAGCCATCGCCTGTAAAATACTTTCCTGGGAAGGTAGAGAAGTACGTGTCTTTGAAGCGTTGATGATCACCGTAGATCGTCCGTGCCATGGAAGGCCACGGGAATTTTATCGCTAACCTGCCTTCAATGTTGTTTCCCAAGATCTCGAGACCACTTTCGTTCATCACGGCAGGTCGAATTCCCGGCAGGGGAAATGATGCATGGGCCGGTTTCAGCGGTGTGGCGTGAGCAATGGGTGAGATCATAAAGCCACCGGTCTCGGTCTGCCACCACGTATCGATGATCGGACAATTTCCTTTACCGATATTTTTATCATACCAATGCCACGCTTCTTCGTTGATGGGCTCGCCCACCGTGCCAAGTACTTTTAATGATGAGAGGTCGTGCCGTTGCACAAAACTAATGGGCGCTTTTTCCAAAGACCGGATTGCCGTTGGTGCCGTGTAAAAGATATTTACTTTGTGTCGCTCTATGGCCTGCCAGAATCGCCCCCAATCGGGCCATGAGGGTACCCCTTCGAACATCACACTGGTGGCACCAGCTGAAAGCGGACCATATAATATATAAGAATGACCCGTGATCCAACCGACGTCGGCGGTACACCAGTATACCTGTCCTTCCTGGTATTGGAAGGCCGTTTTGAATGTATAGTTGGTGTAAACCATGTATCCCGCACACGTGTGCACCATGCCCTTTGGTTTTCCGGTTGAGCCAGACGTGTAAAGTATGAACAACAAGTCTTCGGCGTCCATCTCTTCGGCGGGGCATTGGGCACTTACTTTTTTGATCTCGTCGTGCCACCAAATATCACGGCCTGTTTTGACGGCGGGTTTGCTGCGGGTATGTTCAACAAGGATCACCCTTTCCACGTCAGGACATTTTTCGAGGGCCTCGTCTACAATACCTTTCAGGTCAATAGTTTTTTCGCCCCGGAAACCGCCATCGGACGTTACAACGATCCTACAGCCGGCATCGGTAATACGATCTGCCAGCGATTTAGCTGAAAAACCGGCGAAGACCACGGAGTGTACAGCGCCAATGCGGGCACAAGCCAACATGGTGTAGGCCAGCTCGGGTATCATGGGCAAATAAATACAAACACGATCGCCTTTTTTTACGCCCTGGGCTTTCAGCATGTTGGCGGTTTTGCAAACTTCGTCAAAAAGCTGTTGGTAAGTGATGTGTTTGGCGTCATCCTTAGGGTTGTTAGGCTCCCAGATTATAGCCGTTTGGCTGGCGCGTTCGGGCAGATGACGGTCGAGGCAATTTTGCGTAATATTGAGTTTACCTCCGATAAACCATTTTACTTCGGGCTTATTAAAATCCCACTCCAGCACTTTACTCCATTTTTTCCGCCATTGGAATTCTTCTGCTATTGAACTCCAAAATTCTTCAGGGTTTTCTACGCTCTTTTTATACTGTTTCTTGTAGTCATCCAGTGTCTGGATCTTGCTCATATTTTACGTCTCGTTTTTTGTGACGAACTCTGCGGATAAAATTCTACTCTTTTTCGGGAAATTCAAATAATTGTTCAGGTGTGTTTTCATACACATGATTAAAAATTGTAAATTTCTGTAGAGCCCAATTTACATGAAAGAACTTACTGCCTCGATCGTCGCTTACAAGAATCC
>JBMOKS010000570.1:0-7730 GCA_049324355.1 Bacteroidota bacterium | reverse complement strand
ATTCAAACCTCTCGACAACAGTTGTTCTGGCAGGAGGAACAATTGTACGTTTTGTGATCTGATCGATCAGCACAGCCTCGATATTACCTGTGGACCAATCGTTTCCTTTCAGCACTTCTTCCATCCTCGATACAAAACAAACCAGGAGATTTTGTACGGTCCGATCATCATAAAAAGCATCGTCGTAATACAATCGAATTTGAGCGGGCCTATCATCCTGCTTACAACAGCTAAGCTTTAGCCGGAAGGGCTCCAATCCATCAGTTATCTGCTGGCATTCCCAAGGCAAATCCTCTTTCGCCGACGGCAAGGCTATCGATTCAAAAAGGTAATGGAAGTTTGTTTGTTCGTCGCCAAATAAGGCCAAGTCAAAACTCTCAGGCTCAGAAGCGATTACCGAGATTAGTTCCTGCAAATGCAGAGCCTGGTCGGAAAATCCACCCTGATCGACGTTAATGACGGTGGGAAAATATTTTTCCATTGGTCCGACGACAGATTGAAGCTCTGCGCGGTATCTCATGGGGCTTTTGCTCCCGATAAGAATTTTTTTATTAAAGCTAGTCAGCAGACGATACCAGTTCAACAGCATCAGTGCGTCAACGTCCACCTGGTACTGGTTGGAATATCGTTCAAGATCGCCTGCGATCATCGGTGGCAGCTCCATAGATCCACACTGAATTCTACCGGGCCCTTTGGGTACTCTCTCAAAGGGCAATGTCTCATAGAAACGTTCCGATGCTATGATCTTTTTCCACTTTTTTCCAGCCTCTGAAAAAGTAGGTTCTGCCGCTAATTCTTGCTGCCATTCTGAGTAGTCGATATACTGGAATCTCTCTTGAAAATGTTTGGCGCCATCCTCGCCGTTTTGCAGGGCGACGTAGCATTGGCTGATGTCCTGCCACAATATTTTCAACGATGTTGAATCTCCATATAGTGGATGAATCTCCATGGAGAAAGATTTAGCGCCGTTGGCAGCAGGCTTGATACTAAAAATTATCGGTACTATTTCAGAACCATCTGATTCAGCTTTACCGGATTGAAAATCGGGAGTATCGTCTGCCAGCACCTGACTGGGAAATTTGAGCCCCGGTTGATGGAGAAATTTCACCTTGAACATTTCGTGATGCACACAGACGATATCTATCGCCTCGCGAAGAATGTGTTCTTCAACACCGTGAAGGGTAGCGACCAGCGTGTTGCGGACGAGCATGCCGCCGCGCTCTGTTAATTGCCATATTCTCCGTTGTTGACTTGATAACGCAAACCCTTCAGCCATAAAATCTTTTTTTACAATGTTATAAATCAGTTATATCCGTTTAAATATAGAATCGTAGGCACTGACCGAGTTCTTTCCAAAAAGATCCGTGTAGTGTGTATCGACCCTGTATGTGTTTCCATAAAGACTCATGAACTCGTCAAGGACCGTTCTTTTAGGACCGCTGTCCTCGATAAAGAAATAGTCGCCGGTTTCGAGGAACTCATGCAAATAACTGAGCACATCCAGCACGTTGGCGTGGGCATCTTCGATCACCAGAAAAGGTTTAGGAAGGCCACTCAAAAATTCACTGCTCAACGACTTTTCAATTTGAAAACAATCGCCTTTGAGGTAAGTAACATGTTGATATTGCAGATCCGGCCTGGCGATATCAAGTGAATAGATGTGTGTTTTCAGGTTAAAACACTGCGCAGTATCCGACAGCCAGATGGCGCTTGCTCCTGCGCCGGATCCGAGTTCAATAATGGTTGCGGGCCTTAATTCAAACATCAGCATAGGAAGTACGGCGTAGTCAAAGGCGGATTTGAAAAGCGGAAGATTTTTCCAGGTAAGACAATTGAACTGCCCCTGGCTGGAGAGAGTCTCGAAATATCCGATCTCACTCCTGTCCTTTCCCTGATTACCATGGTGACTCATCCGTGTTGCCCAGTCTACAAAACGTCCACTTTCACGCCGCATGACGATTTGATCGATCTGTTCTAATTTTTCGGACAAGATCCCGAACTCATACTCTCCTATTTTTTCGCGAACACCTTCCATACTTCCGAATTTATCCAACTGCCCTTCCAGCGTGTTCATAAAACGAATAAGGGTCAATTGAAAAAAAGTGCCTACGCCGGCTTGCTTCTCTTTAATTTCGCGTTGTGTTTCACGCGCCAGCAGAATCAGGTCATTCACACGATCTTTTTGTTGTGCTATTTCCACGACTTAAAATTTATTTGGTCATTGCTACAATAATTTTTCTATCGCCTTTGTATGGCATACGGCCGTGAGCCACCAACATGTTATCTACCAGCAACACATCATCCTGCCGCCAGGGAAAGGCGATGCGATGCTGCAGAAGTGATTGCTTGATGATCCTCAAATCAGCATCGCTGATCTCTTCGCCATTTCCAAAATAGACATTGCGCGGATAGCGGGTGCCCACCAGATCGGTCAATTCATTTCTGATACCCTCGTCGACGCTGGAAATATGAAAGAGGTGGGCCTGATTAAACCACACCTTTTGATTGGTGACAGGATGTGTGACCACCGCTTCGCATATCTCAGAAGTTCTTAGCAATCCGGGTTCAACCCATTCGAAACTGATACCGTTTTTCCGGCAATATGCCTCCACATCTTCCCTATGTTCGGTTTGAAAAGCTTTCTTCCATGAGAGATCCAGTTTGTCGTGGTAGTATCTGACATACATCAGTTTTTCTTTTTCAAATTTTTCTTTCACCCGTGGGTCCAGCTTTTCATATACGGTTCTGCTATCCAGGAGCGGCGTAGCCCCCCCTTCTTGTGAAGGCAAATGGCAGAAGAACCACAGATGGTTCGGGTAATTGTTGGTGTACGCCATTTCATTGTGCATCAATATCTCCTGGTCGGCGGGATATTCTGTTGAGGTGTAGATCTTGTCCTTTAATTTCGTTCTCGGAGTCGAAGCAAAATCGTAGGTGACCATATTTTCGCCATACGCGGCGACTATGCTCTCAAACACAGCAATGGATTGCACCTCAAAATTCCTGAACAATACGGCGCCGTTTCTAAGCAAAATTGTTTTTACTTTGTCCAGATTATCTGATATCCACTGCTTCAAGTCCACATCTTTTCGGTTGGCTGTAACAACGTGTGGCAAAAGTTGTTGCGACGCCATCAGGCTTTCTGTCACTAAAGAAGTAGGAACACTGCTTTGTGCCGCTTGGCGATTGCGTTTCACAAGTCCTAACGATTGGTTTTCAGTTGTCTGCATAGTTGTGGTCAGGTTATTTTGAGAGAACAGGTCTTTTATGATCGTTGCAGGATTTTTTATCATTTGCAATACCGTTGATTCGAATACCTGCAGTATTCTTTTGGCGGTAGCGTCTTCGAAGAGGTCGGTGCTATAGTTAAGGGCTACCATGATGCCCATTGAGGTTTCGTTCAGGGTAAATCTGAGATCGTAGCGGCTTACGTTAAAATCATTTCCAAAACGTTTGATCTTCACGTTGTGGATCTCTGTGTCGCCCTCGGCTGTATCAATCATATTTTGCAAAACGAGCCACACATTAAACAATGGTGTTTTATTAAAGTCACGCTTCAAGTTCAGGTCTCCGATCAACCGGTCGAACGGATAAACCTGGTGCTCGAATCCGCTCAGCACGTTTTCTTTCACTTGCTGCATCAGGTGCTCGAATGAATGGTTGGTATCGAACGATGTTCTTAACATAACCGTGTTGAGATATAACCCAATCTGCCGGTCCAGTCCGGTGCGATCTCTGCCGGCTACGGGCGTGCCGATAACAAAATCGTGTTGACCAGTTATGCGGTACAACAAGACGTTAACGGCTGTCACGGCTACCATAAAGAGGCTGGCCTCGTTCTTCCTGCCCCAGTCATTGATCCGCGCCGAAAGCTCCGGACTAAACAATGTACCGATCTCCTTGCCTTGATAGGAATTTACTTCCGGTCTATCACGATCATAAGGCAGGTGAATGGGTGGTGGAAGCGGTTTAAACTTGTCCATCCAATAGCTCTTGTGCCGCTCCAGCGATTCATCGCTCAATTTGGCATTCTGCCATGCAGCATAATCCTTGTATTGAAGTGGAAGCGGTTTCAAGGTTGCTTCGACGCCTTCTGCCTGTTGATTGTAAAATGTGATCAGCTCATTCAGAAATATACCTTTCGACCAGCCATCGGAGATGATGTGATGAAGAGAAAACAACAATACAAATTTATTCTCTTCAAGGCGCAGCAACATGGTCTGTATCAGTGGGCCTCTTTCAAGATCAAAATGTGTCTTAGCAATTTTCTGGGCCCAATGGCGCGCTGTCTTTTCGTTGTCTTTGTTACCTTTTAGATCGAGATAAACGAAGCTAAACTCGCTGTGCTCGAAGCTATTGACCTTTTGCACCAGCTCGCCATTGAGCTGCATAAACGTGGTTCTTAAACTATCGTGACGTTTCACGAGGCATTTCATGGCATGCTCAAGAGCTGTTTGATCGATGTACCCCTCCACCAGGTACGCGCTAGGCATGTTGTATGCAATCTGGTTATCGTCTTTCTGCTGCAAGAACCAGAATCGTTTTTGGGCATGCGTAGCCGAATAATATTCTTGTTCTTCAATGGGCAATATTTCCTCGTATGCCGAAGACTTTTTCCGTTGGATCAGCCCCGCAAGCCCCTCCACCGTTGGATAGCTGAATACATCACGGATACTGAGCTCAACGTTTAGTTGCCGGTGAATACGGTTGGCCAGCGCACTGATGTTCAATGAATGCGCGCCCAGATCGAAGAAGTTATCGTGAATGCCGACAGATATCTTGCCCAGGAGCTCGGCCGTTAAGCCGGCCAGCTTGCGCTCCAACGCATTGCGCGGTTGTGCGGTATCCGCATTTCCAAGCTTGGATTGATCTGGCGCAGGTAGCAGTTTACGATCTATTTTTCCGTTGCTGTTCAACGGTAAAGCGCTCAGAAACTCAAAGTATGTGGGTATCATATAACCCGGCAGCGACACGCTCAAATAGTTTTTGATCTCGTCGACCGTGGTCTCGCGTTTGAGCACGACATACGCGCAGAGGAAATTGTTGTTGCCATGATCTTTGAATACTTCAACCACTGCGTCCCTTATGCTGTCATTCTTTACCAACAAACTCTGTATCTCTCCCAACTCGACCCTGTAGCCCCTTATCTTAGTCTGATGGTCCCTTCTGCCGATAAATTCCATGTTATTGTCTGGTCGCATACGTCCCAGATCGCCGGTGCGGTACATTCTTCCTCCCAGCTTTTTATTGAACGGATCGTCCATAAAAGCATAGGCTGTTTTTTCTTCATTGTTGGCATAACCCCGCGCAACACCGATGCCCCCGATGTACAATTCACCCACGACGCCTTTCGGAACCGGGTTCAGATGAGAATCCAGGATATAGAAAAAGTTATTGGCGATGGGTTTACCGTACGGAATACTTACAGCATGCGTACTTCCTCTCTCAATGGGATAATAGTTAGACCAAACCGTTCCTTCCGTAGCGCCACCGAGACTGATGACTTCTGCATTCGGGAAAAACCTGACGATCTTATCCGGGAGGTTTACCGGTATCCAATCGCCACTCATGAAAACAACGCGAAGATCTGTTTGAACAAACGGAAGCCCTTCGGCGTCTAACTCGTTAATAAGATAATTTATCGTCGTAGGTACCGAATCCCAGAAAGTGATCCGTTCTTCCACCAGCAACTGCTTTAATACCCGCAGTTGTTCTACATCTTCTTTTGTGGCCATGACGAGTGTACCGCCACAAGCCAGCATTCCAAAAATGTCGTAAACGGAAAGATCAAAACACATGGAAGTAACAAACAGCAAGCGGTCTTCCCTGCCTACGCTATAGGTTTTGTTTACCCATTCCACCAGGTTTACGGCCGAGCGATGTTCTATCATCACACCCTTCGGTTTTCCTGTGGAACCAGAGGTGTAAATGGTATAAGCAAGACTTGTCGGGTCGATCTTTATACCAGGATTCTTTTCCGTGCCGCTGGTATTTACGTCTAAGTTTGTCGTCATAAACTTAAACGTCGCCGCGTACTCCTCTTGGATCGCATAGTTGTCGTCCGACAGAACCCAGGTTACGGATGAGTTTTCGAGAATATACGATTGCCGTGCTACGGGGTATTCCGGGTCAACCGGAACATACGCGCCACCTGCCTTCAAAATCGCGAGCATGCCGATGATCATGTGTTCATTCCTTCTTACGATAAGTCCGACATTGTCTTGAGGCTTAACGCCCGCACGAATGAGTTTCCAAGCCAGCTTGTTTGATGCTTGATTAAGGTCGCCATAGGAAACGGATCTTCCATTCACGCGAAGCGCCGTGTATGTAGGTTGTTGTTCTGCGACCTCTTCAAATAGCTCATGGAGCCCCCGCTGGTCAGAGTAAGGTTCAATGGTATCGTTAAACGTATAGACGATCTCCTGTAACTCTTCACGGCTCAACAAAGGCTGGAGGCTGATCGCACCCTGAGGGTCGCTGGCAAAATATTGAAGAATGCTTACATACAGATCGAGGGCTTTTTTCACATCCTGATCTTCGAAATAACTACTTCTATATTTGATTCGCGCAGTGAACCGTCCCAAGGTCTTACTAACCTCCACGTCGAATAATGTGTTGGTCATTTCAGAGCCTTTCAACTCTTTTGTCACACCTACTGCGTCGAGCTTACGGGAAAGGGTTTTATTCTCACTCCAGGTTTCCAGTACATGGAAATCGGTATAGTTCAAAATGGTATCGAAAATAGGATTCCCCATCGAGGTCTTCTCGCCGATGATCCTGGCAATATCGGTGAGGTGTATCTCATGTTCGCGGGTTTCGGAAAGCAAACGTTCCACGTTTTGAATCAGGCTCAGATTGTTTTTTGCGTCACGAATGTTTACCCTTAGTGGTACTGTATTCAAGAAACATCCTAATATGCGGTCGCCATCTTCCATCGCCTGCCGGTCGTGTGAGACAACTCCCGTTACAATGTCTTCTTCCGAAGAAACAACATGTAATAAAAACACATGCGCGGCGAGGCAAACCGACTTGAATGAAACGCCGTGTTTGGCTGATAATTTCTCCAGCGCTTCGAGCGTTTCAGGCTCTACGATGGTCTGAACGATCTTAGCTCCGATGGCGTTGGATTTCTGTTTACCCGAATAATTGAACGGCAATTTATTCTGACTAAATCCGCTCAACTTTCTTTTCCAGAACTCGCGCGTTCTTTCCGAAGCCTGGCGTCCCAACACGATAGCGCAATAGTCTTTGTAAGAATATTTAAGTTCGTCGAGCGTAGAAACATCCGGTGTACCGGCCGATGCCAGTAGCTGCGAAAGTTCGATCTTGAACTGAGAAATGCTCCAGCCATCAAGGATCGAGTGATGGAAATTCCACACCAGATAATAGCTTGTGCCTGAAAGCAGAAAGACTTTCATGTGCCAGAGCACTTCACCTTCAAAAGTCAATCTACGCCTGAGGTCTCGCTCCAGATACGATTTGATGGTGGCCTTTTGATCTTCTTCCGATAAAGATGAAATGTCTTCGAGATAGATCGGTGTTTCAATCGATCTCAACACGACTTTCAATGGTTCTGCAAAAGTTCCCAGGTAGTAGGCTGTTCGCAGAATGTCGTGTCTGCGGATCATCAGACCACACGCCTCCAGAAATTTTCCATAATCCTGGATACCCAGTTTGTATGTAAACTGATCGTAATAAACGGGATGTTCCACATTGAGGATGGAAGAATA
>JBMOKS010000569.1:0-7758 GCA_049324355.1 Bacteroidota bacterium | reverse complement strand
ATTTAGCTGATTTGTTTAGATGCGCTGAAGCACTTGCATGCGGTGGGCATCCAGCTTGAGAAGAATGAATAACAACACCGTAAATCCCCAAAGTGACGAGCCGCCATAGCTAAAGAACGGAAGTGGAATACCGATCACCGGAAACAATCCTATGGTCATACCGATGTTGACGGCGAAGTGGAAGAAAAAAATGCAGGCCACAGAATATCCATAGATACGCGCAAACCTGCTCTTCTGCCGCTCGGCGATGAAGATGATCCGAAGCATGAGCGCGATAAAAAGAGAGATGGTAAAAAGGCTCCCTATCCAGCCGTGCTCCTCACCAATGGTACAAAAAATAAAATCAGTGCTTTGCTCGGGCACAAAATCAAACTTGGTTTGAGTTCCTTCTAAAAAACCTTTCCCGACAAAGCCACCGGAACCAATAGCAATTTTCGATTGAGTAACGTTCCATCCAAAGCCCAGCGGATCGGCATCGGGATTGATCAAGGCTTTGATGCGATTCTGCTGGTGAGGTTTCAATACGTTGGTTACAACGTAATCGACACTTTTAATCATTCCGGCAATAACCAGGGCGCCGATCGTCAGCAGCACGATCCGCTTAATTTTTTTCTTGCCCATCAGAATGACGATCCCCAAGATGATGACGATGGCGCCATGGAGGTAATATTGGTTTTCGACTAAAAGGGTAAGTACAAAAATTACGGCGGCAGCGAGGCCGAGGATGATGATGAAAGGCGACATGCCTTCGCGGAAGAATACCAACACAAAAACCGTGAACACCAATGCAGTACCTGTATCTTTTTGAAGCAAGGTTAATAGCATCGGCGCCGCGATCAAGGCGAAAGCGATAACCTGGTTTCGAATGTTATCCCATTTAAATCCTACTGCGCCGATATACCGCGCCACCACCAGTGCCGTGGCGCACTTGGCAAATTCAGAAGGTTGTACACCAAACGAACCGATACCCAGCCATGCCTTGTTGCCACCCACCTCTTTACCAATGATGGGCACCAACAACAGCAATAACAACAGCGCACCGTAGATGATGTAAGAAAAAGTCTCGTAAAACTGTCGATCAATGATCAAAATTACGGTGATAATCACGAGCGACCCCGCGATGAAAAGCAGCTGTCGGCCAGAGTTGAGGTTAATGTCAAAGATCGATTGTTCAGATCCCTGATCGTAGGTTACGGCAAAAATGTTCAGCCACCCCATGAACACAATGGCGGCGTAGATCATCACGGTGACCCAGTCTATCTTGTTGGTTATGTTATCTTCCTGTCTCAATCTAAAAACTTACCTCGTAACACGTATTCTTCTATGTGCGGCCTTTTTGTCGAACCGTACAAATATTTTTCAATCATGAGGCTGGCGATGGATGCCGCCGCCCGCGCACCTTGGCCTGAGAACTCTACATAAACCGACACGGCGATCTTCGGATTTTCTTTTGGGGCGAAAGCGATAAATACCGAGTGATCAGGACGTGGCTCATTCTGGACGGAGCCTGTCTTGCCACAAACAATAACGTCTTTCAGTTGTGCGCGATACTGACCTGTTCCGGCCTCCACTACCCGTTGCATGGCGTCTGCTGCGATTCGGAAGTTGGCTGAGTCGATAGTAGTAAAATGTTTTTCTTCGTATTGCGGCAGCGGCTTTCCGGTTTTGCCGATAGATTTGATCAGGTGAGGTACAATATAATATCCTTTGTTGGCAATAGTAGCGGCGAAATTTGCCATTTGCAGCGGCACTACGAGATTCTCTCCTTCGCCAATGGCGATCGAATAGATGTTCGAGAATTTCCATGGACGCCCGCCATAAGCTCTGTCGTAATATGCGGGACTGGGCACCATACCACCTTTTTCATTGGGAAGATCAATGCCCAGCCTGCTTCCAAAGCCAAAACTATTGATGTGCTTGTTCCACTCGGCAAGCCCGATGCGTGTATCGTCGAACGGGTTATCGGAAACACCTTGATTGAGCATCCTCCTTAACACATTATGGAAATAAGGATTGCACGAGTGCGTGATAGCACCGCGAAGATCTTCGTTGGAGTGTGCCCCGTGGCAGTTTATAATCGAGCGATCGCAACGCACACGCGTGTCGGGGGTGATCACCTTTTCCTGTAAAGCCACCATAGCTTGCGCTATTTTGAAAATAGAGCCCGGTCGATATTGGGCCATCAAGGGCCGATTGAACAACGGCTTATTGGTGTCGTTGCTGATCAGTACAAAGTTTTCGCTGTAATTTCTTCCTGTGAGTAAGCTGGGATCGTACGATGGACCCGACACCATAGCGAGAATTTCGCCAGTGGCAGGTTCAATGGCGATGATGCTGCCCGCTTTGCCTTTGAATAAGTATTCGCCATATTCCTGCAGGTCAAGGTCTATTGTGCTCACAAGGTCTTGACCGGGAACGGAGAGCGTATCGAACTTACCGGCATTGAACGATCCTTTTTCAACCCCATCCACGTTCCTAAGTTTGAAACGTACGCCACGTTGTCCTCGAAGATATTCTTCGTAGTAAGCCTCAATACCACTTTGGCCAATATAATCGCCCTGCCGGTAAAAATTGTCCTTGTCTTTATCCAGTTGATTTTTCGTGACCTCGCTTACATAACCCAGCGCATTGGCCATGACCGGCGACGTGTAGGCACGTGTAGCGCGAGCCTGAATATAAAAACCCGGAAATTCGTCGATGCGATCCTGGATCTTCGCGAAGTCGAGATTGGAGAGTTGGGTCAAAAATATTGTTGGCTTAACTGCCGAGTATTCTTTTTTGGCTTTCAGTTCTTTGACTTTAGTCAGAAATTCCTGGCGCGTCATGGAGAACACTTCACAGAAAGCGGCCGTGTCCAATTGTTTAACCTCCTTGGAAATGATCTGCAGATCAAATTCCGGTGTATTGTATACGAGCAGCTTGCCGTTACGGTCATAGATAAGGCCTCGCACGGGATAATCGACCTGTGGCAGTATAGCGTTACTTTCTGCGAGCTGTTTATAGCGGCTATCGATCACCTGAATAAAGAAAAGTTTTATCAGGAAGATGATGCCTACCAGAATAAATACGATTTGAATGATCTCTCGCCTGCCTTCGTTCATAAATTCTTAAAGACCTTGCTTTCCGCGGGATGAAATGATCAAGTTACGATAAAATACCTGCACGTGTCAATTGACAATGGTTGAAGTGTAAAAGTTCACCGATATCTTTCACTGGGAAAGAGATACTGCACAATCACCGTGATCAGGGTTGTAAACAAAGTACTCATCAGCACTTTCCATAGCGTAAACCAAAACATGCCGAATCCACCGGCCTCAATAAAAAATAACACGGCATGGTGCAGAAAAACCAACGGCGTGGTATATACCAAAAACCATTGCATGCCATTGGTGGCAATCGAGGGTGTGGCGCTGCTGTCGTAACCGCCTTGAGGAGTGATACGGGTCAACCAGTAATTCCGGATGTATGTCACGAATACACACGCGAAAGCATGCAATCCGAAGCTGTCGTAAAACCAATCTACAGCGAGGCCCATCAAGAATCCCATAGCCATCAAAATAAGCGGATTGGTTTCCACAGGCAGAAATAACAAGTAAGCTACATACAAAAAGCAAAAGGCATTGTGGAAAAGCACAATGTTCTTCAGGATCAATACCTGGTAAAGCAGGTAAAGGAAAAATGAGATGATCTGTATGATGCTGATGCGGCTCATTCTCTCGGTTCGGGGAAAAAAGGTCTTTGTAACGAATCCTGCTCGTTTCTCAAGTGGCTCTTAACTACCTCCACATAAGAGAGCTTACGGAAATCCTGGGACAATTTCACTTTCAGATCGTAGAACAGCGTTTCGTTAGACTTGATATCTTCGATGGTTCCGATGATGATGCCTTCGGGGAAGATCGCATTGTAACCTGATGTCACGATGGTGTCGCCTTTGGTAGGCTGAACGTGGCGGGGAATATATTTCAGATCTACAACTGCCGGATCTACGCCGTCCCACTGAATAGAACCGAAGTGATTGGTTCTTTTGATGATCGCCGATACTTTGATGTCGATGTTAAGAATGGAAGTGACAACGCTGTAATGGTTCGACACAGCTTTTACTTTACCAACAGCGCCTAACGGACTGATGACGGCCATGCCGGGAGCAACGCCGTCTTGTTCACCTTTGTTGATGGTGAGAAAATTGGTAAAACGGTCTACAGAATTGTTCACGATCTTGGCGCTGATATAATCGTATCGCTTCAATACAGAGGAGTCTGAACCCAGCAGGCCGGGCGTACGCTTCAACTGATTAAGTTGATCGAGCTGATTTCGCAGGTCAGCGTTTTCCTGGGCGAGCGTACTGTTGATCTCGCGCAGTGAAAAATATTCTCTAACACCCTGAGAAAAATTATTCAGGTTGGCTACCAGGCTATTGGAAGAGTTAAAGAAACTGGCTCCCTGATACTGATTATTTTCAATAATCAGCCAGGCGCAGGTCAACTCAAGAAATAAAAATGTAAAAAAGGCCCGGTATTGATAGATGAATATAAAGAGCCGCTCCATGTTAGGTCATCAATACTGCGCGGTATTTTTCAAGGTTTTTAAGGGCGGCGCCAGTACCACGCACTACGGCACGAAGCGGATCTTCCGCCACGTGAATCGGTAGCTTGGTTTTCAGGGCCAATCGCTTATCAAGACCTCGTAACAAAGCTCCGCCACCGGTAAGGTAGATGCCACGTTCGTAAATATCGGCCGACAATTCGGGCGGAGATGTTTCCAGCGCTTTAAGAACTGCTTCTTCCAGTTTGGATACGGACTTATCGAGTGCAAAAGCAACTTCGGAATAAGAGATCTTGATGGTCTTGGGTATTCCGGTCATCAGATCGCGGCCGCGGATTTCATAATCATCCGGTCCGTCGTCAAGTTCGGTAAGGGCCGAGCCTACTTCGATCTTTACTTTTTCGGCAGAACGTTCTCCGATGAGGAGGTTGTGCTGGCGGCGCATGTAGTCAAGGATGTCGCGGTTGAAAGTATCGCCGGCAACACGTATGGACTGATCGCACACAATACCCGAGAGAGCGATCACAGCAATATCGGTAGTTCCACCGCCGATATCGACGATCATATTTCCGACAGGCATTTCAATATCGATACCCGTGCCGATAGCGGCTGCAATGGGTTCATAGATCATGTACACTTCTTTGGCGCCCGCGTGCTCTGCTGAATCGCGAACGGCACGCTTTTCTACTTCAGTGATACCCGACGGAATGCAGATCACCATCCGGTATGATGGCGGAAACATGCGCTTACCGGTATCGATCATTTTGATCAGGCCACGAATCATCATCTCAGCGGCCTGGAAATCGGCAATGACACCTTCCTTCAGTGGGCGAATGGTCTTGATATGCTCGTGGGTCTTTTCGTGCATCTGCATGGCTTCGCGGCCAATAGCAAGCACTTTGGTGTTTACTTTATCAAGTGCAATGATGGAGGGTTCATCAACAACAATTTTATCCTTGTAGATGATCAGTGTATTGGCGGTTCCAAGATCTATCGCAATATCACTGGTGAAGAAGTCAAAAAATCCCATTGAAGTATGTAGGCTGTTAGTGAGTTTGAATAATCGGACGAAATTACATAATAATTGGTGTGATTTCGTAGCATAATTGCGCGAAAAACTTACAGAGGGATGAAATCAAAATTCCTTCACGCTAAAGGTGAAGTATACATTTGTACTTTGGTAAACTCAGCGACTTCTTTGGCTGGCCAGCGTTCAGGAGTTGCCTTTTGTAGTAATGGGCTTTAATGTTTGAAGTGGCGCACGCCCGTAAAGACCATGGCCATATTATGCTGATCGCAGA
Source organism: Bacteroidota bacterium (assembly GCA_049324355.1). Classification (GTDB taxonomy): domain Bacteria; phylum Bacteroidota; class Bacteroidia; order Cytophagales; family Cyclobacteriaceae; genus Chryseosolibacter. The sequence goes on along the minus strand of JBMOKS010000569.1, from coordinate 1,915 downwards.
CGTTTACCGAGTCCTGGTCTTTGACAGAACCGCCTGGCTGGATCACCGCCTTGATGCCATGTTGATGCGCAATTTCTACACAGTCGGGAAACGGGAAGAAGGCATCTGATGCCATAACAGCCCCATCGAGCTTGAAACCAAAAGCGCCGGCCTTTTCAATGGCCTGCTTCAGCGCATCAACCCGTGAGGTTTGACCCACCCCGCTGGCAAGAAGCTGACCATCTACCGCCAGGATAATGGTGTTGGACTTCGTGTGCTTGCAAACTTTGCTGGCAAATAACAAAGCATTTATTTCCTGCACCGACGGCGCCCGCTTGGTAACCAGTTTTAAGTCCTCACGGGAATCGGTTTTCAGATCATGATCCTGTTCGATCACGCCGTTCAAAATGCTCTTGAATTGTTTGGTTTCGTGCAGGCCCTTTTTCTGTAGCAGGATCATCCGGTTCTTTTTGGACTTCAAAAGCTCCAGTGCCTCGGGGCTGTAAGCTGGGGCGATGAGGATCTCGAAGAAAAGTTTATTGATCTCTTCGGCTGCCGCCAGGTCGATCGTCTTGTTGGTAGCCAAAATTCCCCCGAAGGCAGAGATGGTATCGGCCTGCAATGCTTTAAGGTAGGCCTCTTTAACACTGCTGGCTGTGGCAACACCGCAAGCGTTAGTATGTTTAATAATTACAAAGGCTGTCTCTCCTTCAAATTCTTTAACGAGATTAACGGCGGCGTCAACGTCTACCAGATTATTGTAAGAAAGTTCTTTGCCGTTTAACTGTTCGAACAGACTCTCGAGGTCGCCAAAGTAGCTTCCCTGCTGATGTGGATTTTCTCCATAACGCAATGTTCGGCCCTGACCGATGCTTTTTTTGAAGCGCGGCAGTTTAAATTCCTGGTTGAAATAGTTGAAGATGGCCGTATCGTAGTGAGAGGTGACGTCAAAGGCATGGGCGGCAAAGAGTTTGCGGTCTGCCAAATCGCTTGAATTGCTTTTGGTCACCAGAAGTTTTTGCAGATCGACGTACTGGCTGCGGGAAGAGACGATAAGAACGTCATTGAAATTTTTAGCTGCGCCTCTGATCAACGAGATGCCGCCGATGTCGATCTTTTCGATGATCTCGTCTTCGGTTCCGCCCTTTGCTACGGTTTCTTCAAAGGGGTATAGGTCTACGATCACCAGGTCGATGGGGGCGATCTTGAATTCCTGAGCCTGCTTCACGTCGCCGGCATCGTCGCGGCGATAGAGAATGCCTCCGAAGATAGCGGGGTGTAAGGTTTTTACGCGGCCTCCGAAAATAGAGGGATATCCCGTTAACGTTTCAACCGGTGTTACTTTGTACCCTAATTTTTCAATGAATTCTTGTGTGCCTCCCGTAGAAACAAATTCCACACCGGCTTTGCCGAGCTGATGAATGATGGGTTCGAGATTGTCTTTGTAAAATACAGAGACTAAAGCTCTGGCGATCTTTCGGGTGGACATGCTGGTTCAGGTTGGATTTTAAAAACGGTGCAAAAGTATCAAGTTGAACGACGAATTGCGAGTGACGAGTGACGAATGTTTATGCATTCGTTTGTTTCAATGTGTTAGCTGATACCGGTCACAAAATCACTTTCCTCAAACTGCTCGAATTCAATGGTGAACTCATCAGCATCGAGGTAAGCCGGAAACTTGTCGCGGAATGCCAGCAGTGAATTGGCACTGATCTCAGTCGTGCGGGTCTCATCCATGCCTTCGTTGACGAAGATCGAGTCGCCTTTAGGGGAAATGATAGAAGAGTGACCGTTGTATTCAATATTGTTGCCGTCGACACCCACCCGGTTAACTCCCACTACGTACGACAGATTTTCAATGGCGCGTGCCTTCAGCAAAGTATCCCAGGCATTGATGCGGATCTCGGGCCAGTTGGCAACATAAATGGCCAGATCA
>JBMOKS010000568.1:4117-7759 GCA_049324355.1 Bacteroidota bacterium | reverse complement strand
AAGTCTTTTATTTTCCATCATTTGAAATGATTGATATATCAATTATATGACAAATGAATCGAATTTTCTTCAATCCTCCAAATCGATCTTTAATAAACAGGACTACAGGTAGATGGAAATCGCCTTTTTCAGAATCTGGTTCACAGTTTTGATGGGAATGTCGCTGGTGGGGTCGAGAAGCAGTATTTTCATGCGGGCTCTTTTTTCAGGCAGCAGAGCGGGGTGATCCATCTTTCGGCCTTCTACAATACCAAGGTATGGCTGTTTGTGTTTTTTATGAATCCAGGGATAACAGAACATTTTGCCGTGAAAGCAAAAAAACGGCATCCTGTATTTCCAGGCTTCGGTGATCGCTGGATGTTGCGAGAGAATCAATCGTCTCATGGCCAGCAAGCAACTTTTTACCGGCTCGTCTTTTTCAAGAAAGTAATGATCAATTTCCCGTAGCATAAGCATTAACACTTTCAAGCTCTTAGTGACCGATATTTTTTGTGGTTTTTTTCCATCTAATCATTAAATCGCAAAGAGCGCTGAGATTAAGGTACTATGAGTTGTTTCACCAGTACCATGGTGCAGTTCTTAGTTGTGTTGTGTCGAAGATTTTTAATGGGTTCGTACTCCGGATCATTGTAGCATTTTTCGGCAGCCTCCTTCGATGGAAAACGGATGATGGCATTCATCGTTTTGGCCGACCCCTCAAACACTGTGGCTTGTGCATCAGAAGCGAGTACCTCGGCGCCGTATTTCTTTAACAACCGAAACACCTGTGGCGGGTATTTCTGGAATTCGGTGGGATCAACAATATCGTAACTGATAATAAAGTATACGGTGGTGGTACTCCCCGACAGAGGCGGTGCTAAGGCCTCATTGTTTTGTGCATTCGCAGTGATCATGGTCATCAAATTAATGATTGATGTAAAAAAAACAATTTGTTTCATGGTTATCGATCATGAAAGCAAAGCTAGCGTTCCGATTGCTGCTCGGCTTAAGAAATCTTGCTCTTTTCAATGCGACTTTAGTGGCTGCTGGTGGTGCGATGAATTTGATTTGACGGCAAAATCCTGAGCACGGCTTCACGAATAAGCTGCGGATCAGACCAGGGCACAAAGTGATCCATATCATCCTTGACAATGTATTCGACATGGGCATTGACAAGTTGTTTTTTGATGAAATCCACATTGGCAACGGGCACGAGTGAGTCCTTTTTGCCGTGTACAACAATCACCTGGCAGGTGATCTTGGCCCAGAATGGAAGCATCTCTGCGAGTTGAGGTTTCAGTTGATAGATCTCTTCGTTCGATGCGCGGAACGACCGTGGTAATATCCAGCTAAGAAACGGTGTTGATAACGGCGCGCGAAACCAGGTCTCATTGGGTTCAAGTTCAGGATCGACAGATCCTGCTACAATAACGAGTCCATCCACTAATTCAGGATAATCTATAGCCATGCGCGCAATAAGTGGCCCGCCCAACGAATGACCAACCAGAACGATTGGACGGTTATTGCGATACGTTTCGAGTATCGGCTTCAATGCCTCAGCTTGCTTCTGGAGAGAAGGTTCTGCCAATCCAAAATTAGAATGGCCGAAGCCGGGTCTATCGGTAGTGATCAGCAAGGCGCGTGAGAGCAGGGCTGTGTCTGCCAAAAAACCGATGAATGCGCTTAAGGAGCCCGGCGACCCGTGAACAAAAAGAACCAATGGGCTCGTTTCTTTTCCCGTCCTGATGTAGTGAATCTCCCGAAAGCCAGTTTGATAGCTGTGATGGGTGACTGCGATCTTTCGCTTATCGAAGTATTCATCCACTTCTTTAGAGCTCATGCGAAAGGTGACACAAGAATGGAGCAGTATAAAAAAAACAAAGAAGACCGGTAATAGAAATGTTAACGGCCCCCGGAACATACTATTGCATGTTTAAGATTTTTCGATATTGTGTGTTGTTGTGAAGTACTTCGATGGCCTTCTTCACATCATTGTCATATTTGAAACCAGCTTCTATGCTTCCCTTTTCAAGATGGTAGCGCGATATAATATCTTCTTCCAGCAACATTTTGATCTGGTCTTTGTATAACATCAGTTCATTTTTCTTGCTGTCGGCGATGCGGTTCTGGATCTGATCGATCTGATTTTTCAGGTCGCCAAAATACTTCTCTCTTTTTGCTTCTTCGGCGAACTGCTCCAGGCCATATTCCAGATTTGACTTATAGGAATAGTTCTTATCCTTCATCCACGCCACAAACTGGAGATAGTCATCATCAGTGAGTACAAACGTTCTCGGATCAGCGGCTTCGGCATGGCGCAGTACGTATTGCGTAGCATAGTCAAATAAGAACCCTTTTTCAAATAGAACTTGTGTAAGGGGATGAGCTTCGAGGGCATCAACTTTGATATCGGGATCAATGCCGCCACCGTCGTAAACGGTACGGCCTGCCGTTGTCTTGAAGGGACGCTTCAAAGAATCGGGGATGGAACCCACACTGCCATCGTCTCTTCGGTGGGTGTAATCAAGCACCTGGATGCAACGACCCGTCGGTGTGTAATACTTCGCGGTCGTCACTTTCAACTGTGAATTATAGGAAAGCGGACGGCTGACCTGGACGAGTCCTTTACCGTAAGATTTTTCGCCAATAATCACCGCACGGTCGTAGTCCTGTAAAGTGCCGGCCACAATTTCAGAAGCCGAGGCGCTACCGCGGTTGATTAGCACCGTTACGGGGATCTCGGTGTCGGTAGGGCTATTTAAGGTTTCATAGTTAAGATTGTTCTCCGGAATTTTTCCTTTGGTGCTGACCACCATTTTGCCTTTGGGGATAAAAAGGTTGGTGATGTTTACGGCTTCAATAAGAAGTCCGCCCGGATTGCCGCGCAAGTCGAGGATCACTCCTTTAGCACCCTGTTCTTTCAGAGCGATCAAAGCGTTTCTGACTTCTTTTCCGGCGTCAGGTGTGAAATCTGAAAGCTGAATGTACGCAATGTCTTTCGACATCATGCCGGAATAGGGTACGTTATTTACTTTGATCTTCTCTCTTTTAAAATCAAGTTTAATGGGATGATCCACACCTGTTCGTTTTACGGTGAGGCTGACGGGTGTGCCAATCTGACCTTTCATGAGTTGACTGGATTCTTCACGTGTCAGTTTAGAGAGTTCGATGTCATCGATCTTGATCACTTCGTCTCCGATCTTTAGCCCGCCCTTTTGGGCGCCATATCCTTCCATGATCATGGTCACCACGGTGCGTTTGCCGATCTCGCGGGTAATGGCGCCAATGCCGCCGTACTGACCGGTATTGATTGTTCTGAAATCTTCAACTTCGTCCTCAGGAATATAGTTGGTATACGGGTCGAGCGAGTTGAGCATGGCATCGATGCCTGTACGAACAAGCTTGTTCGGGTTTACCTCGTCTACATATAGCGCATTCACCTCTTTAAAGAGCGTGGCGAATATGTCCAGGTTCTTGGCTATTTCGAAGTAACGTTCTGCCGGTTTGGTAAATGATAGGGAGATGACGGCTACAATCACCAGGCTACTAAAAATCAGCTTTCTCTTCATGCGTCGTTTTTTGTATACTATACGGACAAAACGTACAGATATTGTGACTATTAATTTAGGGGAAATTTCCCTATTTAAACGGTAATATCCGTTC
>JBMOKS010000568.1:0-4107 GCA_049324355.1 Bacteroidota bacterium | reverse complement strand
CGATGTAATGAATTATGATTTTATAATACATTTAGGCTTATAAACGCTAAAAACCATGCCTGGGGTTTTGTCATTAGGCATTAGTCATTAGAAGGAAATTTGGGGACCTAAAAATTGAGAATGAATTCCTGGAGGTTTTTATTCCGATCGAGATGAAGTTTTTTTCGAAGACGATAACGGCTGATCTCTACCCCGCGTATGGAAATATTCAATAATTGCGCGATTTCCTTGCTCGACAAATTCATTCGTAAGTAAGCGCTAAGTTTGATCTCTTGCGGGCTCAAGGCGGGAAAAGCTGCCTTAAAGCGTGTGGAAAAATCGCCATGAACGCGGTCAAAATGATATTGAAATTGTTCCCAATCAGTATCTGCCGAAATATTGTTCTCGATGTCTTTGGTGATCTGTACTAACTCCCGCTTCACATCTTCATTGTTACTTTTCTTAATGATCTGGGTGAGGTTTGTTTTAATGCCGGTGATGAACTCGTTTTTATTGAGCAAGTGCATCGTGGAGGTGCCCAATTCGCTGTTCATGTGCCGCAACTCCGACTCAAGCTTCTCATGCTGTAAACGGTTGATCTCCTCCTGCGATTGCTGCGACAATTTGTTGATCTCATTATCTTTCCGGTTAAGTTCTTTCTTTTGGCGCAACACCATCAGTTGTTGCTCGCGCTGATATTTACGATCAAGTGTATTGAAGCCTGTAAACAATAAGGCGATCACGGATACACCATAAAATGAATAAGCCCATATCGACCGGTACCAGGGCGGATTGATGCTGAATTCATAAACGGACTCAGGGCTTATCTCGCCATTTACATTTTTGGCCCGCACATGAAAGGTATATTTTCCTTCTTTCAGGTTTGTATATTCCTTTTGTGTTTTAGGTGTCCACGCAGACCAGCCTTTTTCATAGTTGTCGAGGTAATATTGATACGTCAGGTCGGCATCGCCCTCGTAAGACGTTGCTGTGAACGTGAAGTTTACCGAGTTGCTGCGATATGGAAGTTCGGGTTTATAATGGCTTAATTGCTGATCGGTAAGTGTATCCTGGTGAATATAATTCCCGAAGAAAAGTATGGAGTCTTTGCTGGCCGTGGTGGAAACGTTACGAATAATGGTTTTGAAAGCCGGCTTTCGGTTGGGGCTCATCTTCGGATCAAAATGAATGAATCCTTCTTTTGCCCCAAAAAGCACTTCATTGTTCTTGAGTATGCTGATATTGATCAGATCGTCGTTCAAAAATTTCCTGATCTTGTTGAAGGTGTTCAGCTCGGGTTCATATTCTCCGATGGAGTTTTTGCGAAGCATGCCGATGTGGTCTCGCCCTACGAAGTAAATATTGCCAAGAGCGTCTTCCTGTACACACCAGAGTTGAACATCGGCACCCAATATTTTGGTGAACAGGTCGTCGCGTTTAAACTTGTCGTTGGTGGGATCGTACTTAAAAATACCTTGTTCACTGGTAAACAACAATTCATTCCGGATGCGGAAGACGTTGATCAGGCTGTTGGAAGGAAATCCCTTTTGAGATCCATAGAACGACACGTGTTTCACGCTGTCAAATCGGTCGCTAAGCCTGATGTGATACGCTCCCTTGTATCCGTGAGTCACCCAAAGATCGCCGTTCTGATCCAGCGCCATAACCCGTGACGATTCTCCAAAGCCCTCTAATTTCCGCCTGAAATTCCAGTGGCTTCCCCTTTCATAAATATAGAGGCCACCGTACGCTCCGCCGATAAGTTTATCGGGATAATTTTTTAGCTGTAAAAATATCCACGCGCCAGGCTCGGGCGACAAGGGCACAGCTTGATCGTTTTCTACCCGTAACGCGCCGTGGTGATGACCAACCAACAAGTCGCCATCGTATTTGCCTACATGATAGACCTGCCCGGGTGTTTTTTCAACCAGTTTAAAATTCGAGTTATTTTCTTTCAGATAAAGACCCGTATTGGTACCCAGATAAAGGTTGTCATCATCGAGATAAGCCGAGTAGCCTGTTCCCGGGAGTCCGATCTGTTCGTTGATAAATGTAAATGGCGAACCCGATTCAACATAGGCAATGCCGTTATTTTGCCCCACCCAGATATTGCCTAGATCATCTTCGAACAAGCTCAATACCGTGCGGTTTTCAAGACCCCTGCCCATGGTCAGTTGCATCACCAGATTTCCATGGGGATCGAGCACCAACAATCCGCTATTCTGTGTTCCGGCGGCGAAATTTCCATTCCGAAGCCTGATCATACAATTGACGTTGGATGTTTTAAGGAGTTGTTGTTGAGCTTCGTTCCATACTTTTATTTTGCCATCGCTGAGTTGGAAAACACCATGTTGTGAAGTGGATATAAGCAATTCATCATTGCCGAGAGGCAATACAGATGAGACACTCAGGCCGGGAAAGTGATCTCCTCCCTTCACCTGCTTCAGTTGATCTCCCTCCATCATCGAAAGACCATCGGCGCGGTTGGCAATATACAATTGACGGTTTACCAAGAATGAAAGGTCAACGGGGCGATGCGTTTCCGTCACTGCAAATTTTTTTCCATCGTAGACGTAGATGTTGGTAAAAGTGCAGAAATACACTTTTTCATGATCGATATATACCCGCCACGTTTCGTCAAAATTCCGCAAAGGTCCTTTCAAGCTGTCGGCCAACGATGTGTAGGTTAGCCGGCCCCGTTCGTCTGGAAAGAAATAGCCAAAGTCACCCTGGCAGCCTACGTAGATCCTTCCGCGTTTGTCGATCGCCACACTGCGCACCTTAGTTCCATTGTGTACCCGGTAGGTGTGCCACGAATTCCCATCGTATTCCAGCAGGCCGAAATTGTTGGCGATGTATATCAGCCCCCTTTTATCCTGAGCGATCTGCCAGTTTTGAATACCGGCTTTGTATTCTATAGTATGGAAATATCGCACAAAAGGCAGCCCACGAATGGGCGATTGCGCCCGGATCATCGGCGGAATCGCTATCAAAATCAACGCGATAAATCTTTTCAAAATGGCCATGGGTTCAGGGTAGATGAGCAAACTAACACTTTTTGATGTAATAAGTCCAGTCTTCGCAGAGCTCAAAAAATTGCATTAGAAGCAAATTGCGCCAGTTTCGACCGGTGGTGAAGTAGTTTTGATGTAGTGGTAGTACCCCAGTAGACGTAGTATTGATGGGGTGCGAAAGTTGAATTTGGGAGGGTATAGGGTAAAGTTTGTAGTAGGAGCTCAAACGATGACGAACCGGTTGTCTCCGCAAACGAAACAATCAAATGTTTAACCCCAAACCAAATCCTAAATGAAGACAAACCTACTAGTGTTTCTTTTGGCACTGTCATGGGCCAGTTATGGCCAGGTCCGGCTTACGGGCAAGGTGACAGACGAAAACCAACAAGCCTTGCCAGGAGTAAATATCCTGGTGAAAGGAACCTCCCAAGGCACGGTGACTGATTCCAATGGCGAATACATCATGGAAAATGTACCCGGCGACGCCACTGTGATATTCAGCTTTATCGGTTATTCGGCACAGGAAATAGCGGTCAGTAATCAAACTTCCGTTAATGTGCGCCTTCTGCCAGACATCCGGGCCCTTGAAGAAGTAGTTGTAGTGGGCTACGGTACACAAAAGAAAAGTGTAGTTACCGGCGCGATCTCTTCAGTAAAGTCTGATGACCTGATGAAGATCAACACACAACGTATTGACAATGCCATTCAAGGTCAGGTTGCCGGCGTATCGGTTGCCGCCACATCCAATTCGCCGGGTGCGAGCCCACAGGTGGTTATCCGTGGTATCGGCACCAATGGAAATTACGGACCGCTCTATATTATAGACGGCGTACAGTCGGGTGATATGAACCACATCAACCCCAACGACGTGGAATCTATCGAAGTATTGAAAGACGCCGCCTCCGCTGCGATCTATGGAACGCGCGGGGCCAACGGCATCATCATCGTCACTACAAAAAAGGGAAAGAAAGGAACAGCCACGCTGAACTACGATGGATACTACGGCGTGCAGACTACACCGAAGAAAATGGATTTGCTCAACGCCAGAGATTATGTGACGCTCATGCGTGAGGTGGCCACCAACGATGAGGTAGCACCATCTCCTTTATTACCC
>JBMOKS010000567.1:1113-7768 GCA_049324355.1 Bacteroidota bacterium | reverse complement strand
AGTAACTCAGTTCGCTAAAATTATATTTTGCGCCAATCACCGCATCGATGTCACCGTCACCGTCAAAATCAGTCAAGTAGGGTTGGCTGCCACCGTTGAAGGACGTACAATTGAAGCATGCACCGTCAAAAGGATTTAGCAATCCGTCGCGCTGTACAAAAGTACCGTTGTCGTTTTCAAGATATCGCAACAGATTCTTAGAATATTTACCATTGCCTACCAGCACATCCAGGTCGCTGTCGTTATCGAGGTCGACAAACACAGGCACATTGACCTGACCGAAGAAAAATGAACCGAATGGATTGCCGGTTCCAGTCTGCTGTTCGAAGGTGGTGGCACCGGTACGCTTATAATACTGCAGGCCATTATAATAAGAGCCTGTAAGCATGTCGAGGTCTCCATCGTTATCCAGATCGGCGAATGTCGGCGCCAGGTCGTTTGCCGACGGGGCTGAAGGCGTGAAAGAAAGCGCAGTCTCAGAAAATACTGCCGTGCCGTCATTGGCGTAATATCGGACTGAAGTAACATCGTTGAAATCAATGCCGATCACCACATCGGTGTCATTGTCTTTATCAAAATCTACAAATACCGGTGTAGCCGATGCACCGGTGGCTAATCCTTCCATTGGGTTGCCTGTTTTCGCAACCGGATCCCAGGCTCCGGTTTCCTCTACGAATGTAGGTGCAGCGGCACTTCCCGTATTTTTATAGTAGCGTATCGTGCCATCCAGTGTTCCGATAAACAGATCTTTGTCGCCATCCTTATCCAGGTCTGCGAACTGCGGCGCAGGTTCATTTTGCGAGCTAATTCCAGCGAAGGGGCTGTTAATAGTAACCTCGGCGAACGATGCTTTCGATGCCGTGCCTTCGTTCTTAAAAAAACGAAGGTATCCATACGTGTCACCCGTGACGACGTCCATGTCTCCATCGTTGTCAATGTCTACTACGGCGGGTGATGATTTCCCGGAAAAAAATATGGGCTCCCGAAGCGGGTTATTGATGCGACTCTGTTGTACAAACGGGCCGAGTGCCTGTTGCGCATGGCCCGGAGATCCCTGAAGGAATAGCACCGCTGCTCCAGCGGCAGTTGCAAGTTTGATCTGCGTGCGCAAATGAAATAAAACTCTCTGGAGCTTTCTGAGTCTCTGCAGGAATTCCCGCTGAGTATAGGCAGATTGTTGCGAGAAGTATCCCGAAGAAACCTGTTTTTTTAACCGGCTTGCTAGTTTTTTGTATCTGCGAACGGATTTACAATATGCGCGTAGTAAATGTGGAGATATTTTCATTGTCGACCACTCATGAATTATGACTAAATTTAACAAATGAAACACTTATTCAGTCCCTGAAAGGTAATGGAATTTTTAAATGATTTGATGATTATGGTTCCACAATTTGAGTGTATTTGGAAAAGAGATGCTTTCCGGGATCGGGAACAAGCCAAGGAATTATGGAAAAGACTTAAGGTATTTCCCAATGAGGCAACGGCACTGCAGCGGGTGAATGAAATTGTATTTGTTGCCAAGTCGGACAATGAAGTTATTGGAATGTCGACCGTTAGATGTGAAAAAGTAAAAACGCTGAACGACAACTATTTTTACGAAACGCGCTGTTTTGTTTCACCAGATCACCGCGCGCCTGCACTCGATACACAATTGATCGTTCAGACAAAAAAATACTTCGAAAATAACCCCGAGGCCTCGGACGTTCCCTGCGTTGGACTCATCATGATCGTTGAAAATGATTTTATAAAGAAAAACTGGACCAAAGCGGTATGGGCCGGAACGGATATGGTTTTTATGGGTTACACCAAACAAGGGCACCACATCCGCGTGAGCTATTTTAAAGGGGCGAGAATTTAGCTGTTGTTATTTTTCAATATATGATTGATCAGAAATTCTGAAAGAGAATCAATGGTAGGGTGGTCCCAGAAATATAAGGGACTCAGTTCGGTCCCCAAGTGTTTTTCAAGCCTATCCATAATAAATACCGTATTGACGGAGTCCATCCGAAATTCTACAAACTCCCGGTGAACGTCAACTTCTTCATACGTTATACCACATTCTTGTACAACCTGTCTTTTTAAAAAGTCGATGAGTTCTGTTTTTGTTATAGTTTTCATTCATTTTTTCCGTGTCAGCCCAAGTTAATCAAAAGCCGGTTTTGAACGCTCAAAAAAAATAATACAATGCCAGAAGATGTGATTGGGCTCAGGAAGCAACACGGCATTCTAAGCAAGATAAAATCGATTCACGGGCGCATCAACTGATTTCTACAGTGAATTTTCATGCGTGTATCATTGCGAAGGCCTGCGCCAACCAAGTTCTATCTTCAGTACTGAACAATGAGTTCTCCAAAGTTTAGAGTTTTCTTTTTTCTTGCCGAAAGAATATTCCTCAACACAGAAGTTATTCTTCATTACGCAATAAAATGCAAAGCATTTGCAAAATATGCGTGTAGCAGCTAAGTGAAAATTGTTTTTGCTTTGTTTGAACTCCAGGCGATTTTGAAGGCCGACCTTTTCGAAAATCTGCAAGGGGGCGAATTATTACTTAATCGACTTTGAGAATTACCAATATCTACGATTTAAAAGACAAAATTTTATAAATGAAATGATACAAATGAAGACATCACACGGTATGCAAATTTTGCCCCTCATCATAACGGCTTTTTGTATACTTGGCATCGGAGCCTCCTGTTGCCTAAATGCTCAGGATGTAGAGCAGCGATATACGGCCAATAGAGTCGTCTCGATTCAGCAACTGCTGGCTCAATTAGATTTGCCACCGAGAACTTCTTTTGGGATCAATGGCACTGTTTCCCCAGGCGGTTATATCGAAATCACGGCCACCCTGGTTATAAACGATTACCTGGCTGCGGGCCGCACACCAATAGCTAAAAATCAAGATATTTTTCATATTGTTCTCAATCAAACATCTCACGATGATTTCAGTTATAATACGGCGATTGATATTCCTTTGGTAACAAAAAACTCAACGGATCAATATGTACCAGAAAATGCTCATGGCGATAATATTAAAGAAGCTGTTTTGTTGTTAAAGGGTTTAAACAGCTACAATCCAGCATTCGGAGGTTGGGAAGGTCTGCATGAGGAACCTCAATTTTTCAGTCTAGCCGATGTCATATGGGAGACGCTCACAGGTGTTTGCGGAATGAGAGCGGCTAGTTCCGGCAACTATCCGGTTGTCGTTTCGGCGAGAGTGAAAAATGCGCATTTTACCAGTTGCTATATACCTGGAATCGGCCTGATAAAAGCAACGGAATTTCATAAACCATCAGCGCCAGCTATTCACAATAATTCTGATGATAATCCTGCAGATATCGCACAACTAGGCGGCGCACTAAGTACTGCTACTGGCGCGCCTCCATTAATCATAAATGTTTATCGTGGTGAAAATGGTACAAAGGTCTCCACTACATCTTTTATGTCTCCCACAGACATTTCATATATGGTCAACCCCAACGGAAAGGGGTGGCATTATTTGACGAGGAAGGACACCATCGGTTGTAATTTGGGAGATGTTATCGAGATCTATGCGAAAAAGAATTCCAGCGCGAAACCAACTTTGAATGGACTTCCGGCGGTTTGGCTTTCTGGTTTTGCAAACTCCATGCAGTTCATCAGTAGTCCGAATGTCAGACCAGGTGAATTTCAACCTTTCATACCGTGGGAATCGAGTGTTCACATGAAGAACTTCAACAAGTATCCGCCCGATTTTCAAATCAATGTTCCAGACTGGCAGCAAGTAGATGTTAACGGAATTTCCTACTGGTATTTTAGATGGACCATCCAAAGGGAACAGTCGCGAAAGAAAACATTTTATAACGCACAGATTGAATTTCCTAAAACTAAGACATACAAAAATGGAAAAGTTCAACGCGATGATCAGGGTGTGGGCAATGTTGAAGAATTTTTGCACTACTGGCGTTTAGGTCACGGAACGGGAAATACTTATACGCCAACCATATCAGAGAGAGACCAAGAGTACCAGGCACCAACTTACACGATGACATTGGATGGAGATGAAGTTGTTTATAATGGTTCTTACATCATGGAACAGAATCCCATTGTTACGCCAGGCTTAACTTTTTTGGGAGCGCCTACTTTCGGAACATCAAATGATTTGGTTAACTGGCAAAATCTTTGGCCGGAGGAAAAGTTGGAAAAGTCATACACGCCTAAAGGTTATCCAGGTGCTGGCTTTGCGTTAAACGATTATATTACTGAATACCGTGCTTACAAGGAGAGAGCCAGGGGCAATCATGCCAAACTTCCAAACTACGACGGGTACCTTATCGAAGACTATGGCGCATGGAGAGCTGAGAAAATTAATGGAGATCCAATTGTTCGTGAGGACGGTAAGCCCGGATCTTGTAGGGGCTGCAGGTTTAATCCAACTCTGGCAACAAGAAATGTTACGAATCCCGGAGACATTGAGGTGGTTATTGACGGAACAGCCTACAAATTCCGCATGAGCGCACACTCGCCGGTGATGGATGACGATGGGTTATCTTATCCTTTTTATAACGTCATTAAGGGAACCAATACACCGCTCGGTTGGTGTGCGAAGACAAAATATACGGTTGAAGGACTATCAAATTTGTCGGACGATCAACTTAAAGCTCTTCGGTTGGACGTTCTCTATTACCAAATAGGTGGTGGAAAGCCAACGGTTTTCTGTTCGCCGGGGACAAACATTGATTTCCACGGAGGAACAACATTTTTGGCATGGTCGGGTCGCATAGATGACTCGCAGATCTCAGAAATCCGTGCTACAGGAAAGTGGGTTGTTGACGTCCCCTTGGAGCATGGCTTTAGTGGTTTGGCCCTTCGCTTTGAAAACTTTCTCGGCGAGAGAGCATTTTTAGGAGGCCGGCCGTTGATGGTAATGGATCCTCCACTCAACCACATTTCGGCACCCGGTTCAAAGCCACAGCCTTACGATCAAGTTTCGTTGGTCAATGGAGGTATTGATTTAGCGGAAGGTGAGGGCGAGCGCCCTGGCGAATACATAAGTCAGTGGAGGGCGGTGCAAGATCCACTTAAAGGTTACCTGTGGGGGCAACCCGCAGCTGCCAAGTATGCCAAAAGATATACCTTAAATAAAGGAAACAAGTTAACGCTATCAGCTAAAGATGTTGGGGTGAGCAAAGTGCAAATATTCAATGCTTCAGGGCCACCGCATCTGTTAACGTATTATGATCAAAGCCGGGTCATGCTAGCAGACACTGTGGCAAAAAATCTAACCTATACCGTTCGTAGGGTAGTAGATGAATACACGTGGAATTCAGGAGCAATTGTTCATGCGCAAAGTGGAGAAAGGCATTTTACCTATACGTGGAACGAACCAGGGTTATTCGAAGTGGAAGTAACTTTTATGGGCAGCGATTACAAGACCTTTGCACTCGTAAAGGTGGTTGACTATCCTTCCAATTGCTTGGATGAAACTCAAATGAATACCAATATCAAGCGTGGAAATATAAAATTCCGACCTATTCGTGCTCATGAAGTAAGGCATTTAATAGATTATAGAAACAAAGGTTTCGAATACTCCGATGAGGTATACGATCATCTTCACAATGCCTTTGTCGCGAGTATTGATGACGTACTTAGCGAGTACAAATTTGTGAAAGGCCCGCGTGCCACGTCTTATGGTGATAGATTCGGTGATTTTAATGATTTTAATAATCATTATGAATGGGATATAACCCTTAAGCCGGGAATGACCGAACCACGTGACAACTATGTCGTTCGGTGTCAGATTCCAGAGAACGCCTGGACACCGGAAACGATTTCCGAGACAGTTTTTCCCGCTGCCTGGAAAAACATTTTTATCAGGCATACTTCTTCAAACTATTTTCCAAAAGAAGAGATCGAGAAAAGTGCCGTTAGAACAGAACAGGCATCAACAACCTACACAGATCTGTGTTCAAATATTTATTCAAAATTGGAGGGACCCCAGGCTAAATACGGTCCCCTTCGGTGGCTTCCCTGGTTTAGCAAAACACCTACCAGTGGTTATAAAATAGCCCGCTTCAATAAGGGGATCACAAAATTGACAGACTTCTTCAATGGCACTGGAAACAACGACGGCGCGTGGTCGGGCCAACCCTATATTGACCTGCCATTCATTCAAAATGCTGTCTCTGAGGATTCGCCAATATCGGATGATGACCTAAACTTCCTTGAGTTTTTCTACGACATCGCTTACGGTAGGAAATTCATTGTAATACCTTCGCTTTTTACGGTTGATGCCGTCTATAATTTGAATCCCCGGAAACACGCACATGACGAAAACCTGCCAGATCGAATTTATATGGCAGGTAACACGATTGACCCTACGCCCCGCCTAACGGTCAACCTCATGGAAAATTTGTTTTATAATTCTTATAGGGTGTTCGCCATGGCACGACGGGCGGACACGGGCCTGTATCAGGACCTTACTAATATAGACGGTTCTGAGTATAACATTTCTTCTCCTGCTGCCAATGGCATGGGATTGATTTCACTGTGCATAGCTAATCGCATGGCGTGGGAGGCTAGTGCTGAAAGTATGGCGGAACAAACCCTCAAGACGTTGACAAACCATTTATTACATCCTTCAAAACCTGACCTTTTTAAATTGGCTGCTCCAGCC
>JBMOKS010000567.1:0-1103 GCA_049324355.1 Bacteroidota bacterium | reverse complement strand
TTTTCCTTATCACTTTTTTGACATCAATACAGGAAACCCGGCAAGTGGGGCAGAAATTTCTACGATCGATGCTGCGATCCTGGCGTGTGGCGCTTTGTTTACCAAAAGATATTTTAGCAAGAACCAAAACATAGCTCATTATGCCGATGCTTTATTCAATTCGATGAACTGGAAAGCAGGTATTAAGGATTCCGAGTATTGCTTCCGCGAATTGGACCACAACGGCGTCGGCAAAGAAAATTCAGCGACGAGAGGATTCAATGAGTACATTATTCTGTCTTACCTGGCAAGCAACGCGAAGGCAGGGTCAAATAATTCTGCTAACTACGATTATCATAAGAACCCATTGTACCAGCACCATGACCTGACAGGCGCTGCTCAAACTAACACCGTGAGGACATATTATTGGGGGGGAGCGAATCTAAAGGGCAAATTAACTGACACAGGCACCGACGTATACGTGCTTACTGACCAGGCTGAGCATAAGCGATATATTTCCTCTTTTATTGTTCAGCTTTGTTATTTTCTATGCCATGACCTTTCGGTCAGTGATGATTTCATCAAGTTCGGACAAGCTGCTGCCGCGGCTGATTATACCTGGTGGAAAAGGTATACGCCCCAAGATGGCCATGCACTGCCCATTGCGTATTGGGGCCTGGGTGCTGGATATTCACCAGGAGGGTGTAATTATTGTGCCGAATCCATCGATAAAAATAACGACCTCATTGTTTCTCCTCATACGGTGGCCGGTTTTTTACCTTTTTCCACTCCAACAGGGAACGACATTTTCAAACATACAACAAGCAGGATATATAACAATCTTTACAACATGTATGCGGAACATTTAGGAGAGACATCGGATGGCGCCCTTTATACGTTGAATGATGGCAGAAAATCAGCAATCTTGTGGCGGTTTTCCGTGGCACCAAATCTGAGTACTTGGCGGGCCACTCAGGTTAATTTGGTGGATTTCTCCAGCATGTTATTTGGCCTTGCTTCGAGGCTTATGCCACCATCTTCAACCAATAACGTAACTGCGGAGAATTTTTTCCCATCGTTCAACGACTTTTTCTCCTCGACAACCATTCCACAAGATCCGCATC
>JBMOKS010000566.1:2952-7777 GCA_049324355.1 Bacteroidota bacterium | reverse complement strand
GAACCTCTCTCAGGCGGAACTATCGGATGTAGATGTGAAAGGCT
This sequence comes from Bacteroidota bacterium, assembly GCA_049324355.1. GTDB lineage: Bacteria > Bacteroidota > Bacteroidia > Cytophagales > Cyclobacteriaceae > Chryseosolibacter. The sequence continues at coordinate 7,733 of JBMOKS010000566.1, read as the reverse complement.
TTGATACAGGTTACAGGGTAAGTACTTCTGATCTTCGAATCGAATTTACAGAACTGCGTCATGGACTTGAGCTAAGCATTGACTACAACACCGACCTTTTTACTGCCGATCGCATACATCGCATGCTTGGACACTTCCTTGAATTATTCATTTCGCTGGCTTCTGATCCTGGCCGGTCACTGGATGATCTCAATTATTTGAGTAAGGAAGAGCAAAAATTATTATTGCATGTGTCCACAGCTACTGATGTGCCAGTCGATGAAAATCAAACTCTGATAAGCTTGTTTGAACGGCAGGCAGCATTGCACCCCACGCGGCCAGCGGTAACATATAAGGATAAAACATTGTCATATCAAACGCTGAACGAAAAGGCGAATCAACTCGCTCATCACCTCATGAATTTTTATGGAGTAATGCCAGGTGATGTAGTGGCAATGATGCTTGATCGTTCTGAAAATCTTATTGTCGGGATTTTGGGAATTCTGAAAGCTGGCGCTGCATACCTTCCGCTTGATCCGGGTGAACCGGAAACGAGAAAGTCTTCCATATTGCAGGATGCCGGACCCCGAGTACTCATCACCGAGTCGTCGCATATTTTCAACATAGGCGAATACGCGTGCGAGCTTTTTGCCATGGATAGCCAAATGGGAATGTTAACGACGTCAACGATGAAACCTGTCGTCGCCATTGTGCCACAAGATCTGGCTTATGTTATCTATACTTCAGGATCAACCGGTGTTCCTAAAGGGGTTATGGTAGAGCATGGCGGTGTTGTTAACGTAGCACTGGATCATAGCCGTCGATTGGATATTCGGCCAACTGATGTCACGGCATTGTTCTTTCCGGTCTCGTTTGATGCTTCTGTGTTTAAGATCTTCATGACATTGCTGTCGGGTGGGGGGCTCGTGATTCTCGATGAGTCTATGATCTTTGACCCGCACGAATGTCTAGGGTATTTGCGGGCTACGCAAACAACGATTGCAAGTTTCACGCCTTCTTACATCAATCTCTTCAATCCCGAGACCCTTAATTTTCTGCGTGCGATCATTTCAGGAGGTGAAGCACCCAACTACAAACAAACCTTGGCGTGCAGCGAATATACCAGAATGTTCAACGCCTACGGCCCTTCGGAATGCAGTGTTTGCGCTACGATCAAGGAAGTTGGCAAAGATGATCGCGTACGCCAGGTAATTCCCATCGGTGCGCCGATCGACAATGTTCACGTGTTTTTGTCGGACGACGCATACAACCTTATTCCAATAGGCACCCCCGGAGAGTTGTGGATATCGGGAAAAGGTGTAGCCCGCGGGTATCTCAATAATCCGGAATTGACACATGAGCGTTTCCAGATCTGCCCTTTCGAACCCGGAGCCAGAGCCTACCGGACCGGCGATTTGGGTAAATGGACGGCCGATGGCCAAATCGAATTTTTGGGTAGAAAGGATCGTCAGGTAAAAATACGGGGTTTCAGAATAGAATTAGGTGAGATCGAAAATGTTATCCGTGCCATTCCCGAGATCAATGACGCCGCAATTAAAGTGATCGACGATGAGAATGGAGACAAGCATCTCGCGGCTTATTATATATCAAAAGCCGAAATAGGTGAGAGCGATATCAAAACTATTGCGGCACAGCAATTACCTGGTTATATGCTCCCTAATTTTTATGTGAAGCTAGACGAGTTTCCAAGAACTGCAAATGGCAAGATAAATTATGATGCACTCCCAGCCATCGATGAGATACGGTCTGATGATAAAGATTATGTTGAACCGGAAACGGAATTGCAACGCAAGATCGCAAGCGTGTGGGAAGAGCAGCTCAACGTTGAAAAGATTGGTATCGCAAAGAATTTCTTTTCGGCCGGCGGAGATTCGATCAAGGCTATAAGGGTGGCTGGCTCGATCAACAAACTGTTGGGCACAAATATCGAAGTAAAGGAGATCTTCGAATTTCAGGATGTGGCCTCGCTGGCCAGGCACATTGAAAGCCTGGGGCAAGCCGGACATAAAGAAGCCGGTCTTTCACTCGCCAAAAAAGAAATTGACGATGTTAAAAAGGCAATTCTCGACAATGAAAATTTAAAAAAACTGCTGCCCCAAACTTGGGAAGATATTTATCCGATGAGCGAGATCCAGAAGGGTATGGTGTTCTATACTTTGATGAATCCTACCAGCGGTGTGTACCATGATCAAATGTATTACCAATTTCATGACGAATCTTTCGACCTCGAGATGTTTGCCAGATCCATTGACCTCCTCGTTGAACGTCAATCGATTTTCAGAACAAGTTTCCACCTGCACGACTTTAGCGAAGGTATTCAAATCGTACACCGGTTCGATTCGTTCAAGCCGGATTTCGAATTCATTTCTCTGGTAAAGAAAAGCGAACACGACAAAAAAAGGTACCTGGAGGATTATCTGCATGAGGATCGTCAACAGTCGTTTGACTTTTCCCGCGCTGGTATATGGCGTATCCGAATATTTCAACTCGACGAACACGAATACGGTTTCCTGCTCATCGGCCACCACGCCATCATTGACGGCTGGAGCGATGCATCGTTTAGAACCGAACTCAGTAACGTTTATTTCAAACTGAAGGAAAACAGCCAATACAAACCCGACTTCCTGAAAGCCACTTATAAAGATTATATCATTGATCAGCACTACCACAAGAATTCTGACGAGATCAAAACTTTCTGGAAGAATTACCTGGACGGATACGTTCGTACGGAGTTACCACTGCATCGTTCTAATAAAGTGAGTCATCAGGCCCGTCAGCAGGCATCATTCTTATTTTCGCTTAGCCCTGACCTCACAACGGCGATGTTTCAGTTTTCTGAGCGAAACGATGTTAGCATCAAAGACCTTTGCCTGGCTGGCCTGACTTATTTATTAAAATTCACTACTAACACGGCGGATATCACGCTTGGACTGCTCACCAATGGTCGGCCGGCGATGGAAGATGCCGATAAGATATATGGATGTTTTCTGAACACCGTTCCGTTCCGGCAAACCGTAAATGACAAAGCTACAAATCGTGAATTTCTTAAGACTGTCTGTGAAAATAGCAGGCAGACAAAGTCATACGACAAGCTTCCATTGACTTCGATTATGGAGGTGATCGGCGAGAAGAGCGGAACCTCTAATCCGATCTTCGACGTGCTCTTCAATTTTGTGAACATGCATATCATCAATAAGGTGCATGATTCGGCAAAGTTGCGTAAGCCCATCGTAAAAGGGTTTGGTGAGACCAATACGTTACTGGACCTTATCATCAATTGTTCAGAGGGATACATCCAGGCCTATTTGTGCTCTTATCAAGACATTTATGAGCGCGACGAACTTGAGAGGTTGGCGCAATATTTTCAACGGATTTTAAAGGAGCTGATTTCGGATGACGTGCGCCCGATCAATCAGGAAACAGTGTTGGGCAATAAAGAACTGAATCTGGTCACATCTGAATTTAGCAACGCCAAAGCAAAATATCCGACTGACCCGATTCAAACCCTCTTTGAACTTCAGGTGAATGCTACGCCATTGGCAACGGCCCTGGTGGAAGGGAAGACCCGTATGAGCTATGCGGCGCTGAATACGCAGGCCAACAAACTGGCGCATTATCTCCGTGAGAATTACAATATCCAGCCCGACGATCGTGTAGGTATGATGATGAACCGGTCTGCTCAAATGATTGTGGGCATTTTGGGGATACTCAAATCGGGCGCGGCTTATGTTCCTATCGATCCGACCTATCCCAAAAAACGCATTGCCCTGATCCTCGACCAAGCCGACGTAAAGGTGTTGTTAACGGAGTCCGAATTGATGCTCGGGCTGGGAGAATATTACCAGGGAGAGCTTTTTGCCATGGACCTCCAGCTGGATGAACTGAACACTTCTGACGCAAATCCATCTGTCATCAACAATAACTCGCACCTGGCCTACATCATGTTCACATCCGGGTCTACGGGCTTACCTAAGGGCGTTGCGGTCGAACATCGAAGCGTCGTCAGATTGGTTAGGAACACGAATTATGCCCACCTGAAATTGGACGATCAGGTTCTGCAGTTATCCAACTATGCTTTTGATGGTTCGGTGTTTGATATCTACGGAGCGTTGTTGAATGGCAGCACGTTGCACATCATCAGCAAAGACATGGTGCTGTCTCATCACGCGCTGGCAAACTACATTGCACAACATAAGATCACAACTACTTTTATTACTACCGCCCTCTTTAACAACCTGGTTGAATTGAACCCCGAAAGTATAGGCTTCTTTGACAAGATCTATTTCGGTGGCGAAGAAGCTTCATTGACACATATTCGCAAGGCGCTACAATACCGGAAAAGAGAAGATTCTATTGTTCATGTATACGGCCCCACCGAAAGCACAACATTCTCGACGTATCATGTTGTCATGAAAGTGAGCGATGAGCAGTGGACGGTGCCAATCGGCAAGCCGATCACCAATACATCGGTCCATATTCTCAACGATAGCCTTCAACCGGTCCCCCTGGGAGCCATGGGCGAAATATGCTTAGGCGGCGATGGACTGGCGCGCGAGTACTGGAAGAATGATAAACTTACCGCCGAGAAATTCATTCAACATCCTTTTGTGCCGGGAGCGTTGCTCTACAAGACCGGGGACCTCGGAAAATGGGATGCCGATGGTGCCGTGCATTTCTGTGGACGTAAAGATGCGCAAGTGAAGATCAGGGGCAACAGGGTAGAGCTTCCTGAAATTGAAAATTTGATTCTGCAGCAAGAGGGCATTAAGCAGGTTCACGTA
>JBMOKS010000566.1:0-2942 GCA_049324355.1 Bacteroidota bacterium | reverse complement strand
CCCTGGTCGTAAGCGAAGATGGGGAAAAGATGCTCGTAGCCTATTATGTAGGCAAGATTCACGACCTGAATAAATTCCGGAGCCGCATGGAGCAGGTGCTGCCTGAATATATGGTTCCTGCGCATTTTATATCACTTAACGCCATGCCCTTTAATAAAAACGGAAAGATCAATAGGGCTGAGCTGCCTCATCCATCAGAAAAAATAAAAACGCGCGATCAATTTGTCGCTCCGCGAAATGAGACTGAGCGCGTGCTTACCGGCATATGGGAAAAAGTCTTGAAGCGTTGGGGACTCGGTATCGATGCCAATTTCTTCGAGCTTGGAGGTCACTCGCTTAAGGCAACACAATTGGCGTACTATATTGCCCAGGACCTTAAGGTCGACATTCAGCTGCGCGATATTTTCGCAACCCCAACAGTAAGAGAAATTGCTGAAATTATAGACAGGTCTGAGCGATCAGTTTATGAAAATATCACGCCGGTTGAAGAACAAGAGTATTATGACGTATCGCACGCCCAAAAGCGTTTGTGGATCCATCATCAATATGGCGATGGAAGCGAAGTGTACATCGTTCCCTGCATGTACCGGTTCAAGGGAAATCTCAACGTCGCTGCGCTGGAGCAATCTTTCAAAACACTTATCCAGCGTCACGAAAGCTTACGCACCATATTCCCCACAATAGAGGGGAAACCAAAACAACTGATCCGTCGCGACGGTGCAGACGCGTTTAAAATTTCGATCGTTGATGGCCGCCACCTCTCGGGAGAAGAGGAGTTGCAACAAGCGGTTAAAGAACAACGCGGACAAATAGAATTTGACCTCGAGAAAGGTCCGCTGCTCATTGCCAAATTGCTCCGGTTGAAAGACGATGAACAGGTGCTGATGTTCTTTATGCATCACATTGTGTCCGACGGCTGGTCGATGGGTGTGCTCATGCAGGAAATCACATTGCTGCACGAGCACTTTAACGAGGGCAAGGCATTGTCACTGCCTCCGCTCCATATTCAATACAAAGATTATAGCGCGTGGCACAATCAACAGCTCGACGACGATACAATGAACGATCACCAGCGTTTTTGGTATCAAAAATTCAGCGGCGAGCTGCCGGTATTAGAGTTGCCAACTGACTTCGATAGACCTGAATACAAAACCTATCAGGGCTCCACTTTGGAGTTCACTATTCAGGAAGAATTCGGGCAGCAGGTTATCGAGCTGATCAACAGAGAACAGGCAAGTTTATTTATTTTCCTGGAAGCCGCTATTAAAATACTTTTATACAAATATACCGGCCAGAAAGACATTACGCTTGGTACGCCCATCGCCGGACGCGAGCATGCAGACCTCGAAAATCAGATTGGATTCTATCTCAATACGCTGGCGCTCAGAACCAAAGTAGACAGCGCTAAAACATTCCACCACCTGCTGACGCAAACCAAAAAGGAAACACTTGAAGCATTTGCCCATCAACTTTATCCATTCGATAAACTTGTTGATGAGCTGGGCATCGATACTACTGGCAGCAGATCGCCTTTGTTCGATGTGATGCTGGTATTGCAGAATATGGACCTGGAAAGAAAAGGTGGTGCTTTGAAAGACGTGCGCGTTACGGGTTTTCATGACGCCGAACAAGCCGTCGCCAGCAAATATGATCTGACATTTTTCTTTAAACAATACGACAAGGTCATCAGCGGTACGATCGCTTATAGTACGGCGCTTTTCGCCGGCCAGTCTATTATCAGGTTGAAAGACGACCTGCTGCACATCATCAAACAAGTAACCCAAAACCCAACACTTGTCTTGGGCGATTTGACATTGATGTCCGAAAGTCCTTCGAAAGACGAACGTTTAAATGCTTTTATCGATTAAACAACCTTCTATGAAAGTAAAATATATTACCAGGCTCGAGAAACTTGAACAGCTTTCGCCGGAGACCGCGGCTAAACTGGAACCAGTAGCTGAAGAATTTGCATTTCGCACCAACGATTACTACAACGCCCTTATTGACTGGAGCGATCCTGACGATCCTATCAAACGCTTGGTGATCCCCGTCGAGGAAGAGATCGAACAATGGGGCGAACTGGATGCTTCCCATGAAAAACTATATCAACCGATTCATGGCGTAGAGCATAAATACAAAGACACTGCACTGCTTTTATGCAATGATGTTTGCGCGGCATACTGTCGATTTTGCTTCCGAAAAAGATTGTTTCAGAATGACAACGACGAGGTGGCTAAAGACGTGACCGGTGGTGTTGATTACATCCGGAAACACCCTGAGATCACCAACGTGTTGTTGACCGGCGGCGACCCATTGATCTTGTCTACGCACAAGCTTAGCGTGATCATCGACAATTTAATGGGCATCGATCACGTGAAAAACATTCGAATTGGAACAAAGATCCCGGCATTCAACCCATTTCGCATCACCGACGATGCCACGTTGCTGGAAGCCGTCGCCAGATGGACCACGACCAAACAGATTTACATCATGGCACACTTTACCCATCCGCGCGAGCTCACAGACAAAGCCATTGAATCGATAAAGGTGATGAAGGCAGCCGGTGCGGCGGTGGTTAATCAAACACCAATTATCCGCGGTGTTAACGACTCGGCTGCTGTGCTGGGTGAACTTTTCAACAAACTATCGTTTATCGGTATCCAGCCGTATTATGTATTTGCCTGTCGTCCGACAAAAGGCAATAAGACCTTTTCCGTTCCGATCGAAGAAGCCTACACCATCTTTAAGGATGCAACCCGAATTAAATCCGGATTGGCGAAAACTGCACGGTTTATTTTGTCGCATGTAACAGGAAAAGTTGAGGTCGTGGGATTGTTGGAAAACTTCATTGTGTTTCGAAACCACAACCTGGTTGACAGTGATAAGAATGGAGAGCTCCGATTCTTTGCCAGAAACCCCGAAGCTTGCTGGCTTGACGATTA
>JBMOKS010000565.1:0-7782 GCA_049324355.1 Bacteroidota bacterium | reverse complement strand
AGAGGGCCGCGGCTCGCCGCATGGCGGCGTGTTCCTGGACATCGCCTGGATCAAAGAAAAAATACCCAACGCTTCGGAGCACATTAAACGAAAGCTGCCCAGCATGTATCACCAGTTCAAAGAACTGGCTGGCGTCGATATCACCCAGGAGCCGATGGAAGTTGGACCAACAACGCATTACATCATGGGAGGTATCAAAGTAGATGCCGACACACAAATGACCAGCACGCCGGGACTTTTCGCAGCAGGCGAATGTGCTGCGGGCTTACATGGCGCGAACCGGCTAGGCGGCAACTCCCTCTCCGACTTGCTTGTATTCGGCAAACGCGCCGGAGAATATGCCGCAAAGTATGCCAAAGAAAATAAATCAGGAACAGTCAGTGAACGCGAAGTGAACGATATAATAGCCTGGGCCCTGGCTCCGTTTGAAAGGGGAATCAATGACAAGAGTGAAAATCCTTACGACGTCCAGTCGTCACTGCAGAGCATGATGCAAGACCTTGTTGGCATTGTGCGCAATGGAAAAGAGCTTGAAGAAGCAATAGGAAAGATCCGCGAGCTTCAGGCAAGAGCAAGACAAGTTGGTTGCAACGGTAACCGGGGTTATAACCCAGGGTGGCACACTGCCATCGAATTGAAACATATGCTCACGGTAGCCGAAGCCATCGCACTGGCAGCACTCGAAAGAAAAGAGAGCCGTGGTGGACATTATCGCGAAGACTTTCCCGGCAAAAGTGACGAGTTCGGCAAGATTAACATCAGCATCAGAAAAGAATCTGACGATAAAATGATCGTTGAAAGAATACCTAAGCCCAAAGTTCCAGAAGAACTTCAGCGGCTGATCGATGACATGAAATAGAAGTTTTTAACAACATCATGGGTTTATGGCTTCTGTAGTTTTTAAAATATGGCGCACACAACCCGGAGGAGGTCAACTCCAGGAATATAAAACTGACATCACTGAAGGCATGGTCGTGTTGGACGCCATCCACCAGATACAAGCCGAACAAGCCCAGGACCTGGCCGTGCGCTGGAATTGCAAAGCCGGAAAATGCGGATCCTGCTCAGCTGAAATCAACGGACGCCCCAAGCTGATGTGCATGACCCGCATGAACGACCTGCCAAAAGATCAGCCCGTTACCGTGCATCCCATGAAGGCCTTTCCTGTGATCAAAGACCTGGTGACCGACGTATCCGTCAATTTTAGGGTAAAAAAGTCGATCAAAAAATTTAAACCCAGACCGCCAGATGCGCCCGATGGCACATGGCGCGTGGCGCAAAGCGATATCGACCGTGTTCAGGAATTTCGCAAGTGTATTGAGTGTTTCTTATGTCAGGATGTGTGCCACGTCTTACGCGAGCATAATCTTCATAACCAGTTTGCCGGCCCACGACACATGGTCTACGCAGCGGCGCTTGAAATGCACCCGTTGGATGTTGAAGACCGGCGGGAACAATTGAAAAATGAGGGAGGCATCGGCTTCTGCAACATTACCAAATGCTGCACCACGGTGTGTCCCGAACATATTACTATTACCGACAATGCTATTATTCCTTTGAAAGAACGGGTGGCCGACAAGTTTTATGACCCTCTCCTAAGGCTTTTTCGGTTTTTCAGGGGTAAAGAAACAAACGTTAGACAACATTAGCCATGAGTCCACAAACAAGAACCACCGAAAAAAGGGAGTTCACGCTGAAGCCGCTTTCTAAAGAAGGGGTTGAAGCTGCGCTCGCCAAAGCAGAACGTTACAGGCTGCTGAATCAGCCCATGCTGGCCGAAAGCATTTGCCAGGACATCTTACTGGTTGAACCACAAAATCAAAAGGCAGCCGTGGTTTTGCTGCTGTCTCTCACCGATCAGTTCAAACAGTCGTCTTCCAAAGCCTCGAAGCAAGCCAAAGAACTCGCCAACAGCTTAAAGGATGAGTACGAACGTGTGTACTACACCGGAATAATCCTCGAGCGACTGGGAAGTATAGCGCTGAATTCCGGAGCGCACGGCTCCGACTTCGACGCATACGAATGGTACCTGGAAGCGATGGAGCAATATGAGCGCGCCGACGCCGTCAACAAAGACAGCAAAAACGACGACCCTATTTTAAGATGGAATACCTGCGCACGGATCATCACACAGCACAACCTGAAGGAGCGCCCTTTTGATGATTTACAACCCACGCTGGAGTAGTCTTAGACATCTAGGCCGAGTTGTAAATCTTAAAATAACGTCACTGAAATTATGACCTAAAACCGTCTGCGTGAAACTGGGCACAGTGAGAAATATGTTTTTTATTGCATCGATTCCGGTGGCCGCGAACTGTCAGGTTCGAGGTTCGTAGCTTCAAAGGTAGATGTCTCTCTCACTGACCCACCGGAATCAGTTCATTTAGGCGATTGATTCACCAGCATCCAAAACATCCCCAGTTCAGTCACAACCTTTGAAAAACTATCGAAGCCAACGGGCTTCACTACGTAGGCATTCACACCGAGGCTATAACTTTCCATGATGTCTTTTTCTTCACGCGAAGAAGTCATCAATACCACGGGAATGTATTTTGTTCTTTCATCGGCACGGATGGCTCTGAGCACCTGCAGTCCATCTACTTTCGGCATCTTCAGGTCGAGCAAGATCACCTTGGGTTTATCTTCAATTCGCCGATCCGAAAATTTTCCCCTGACAAAGATAAAATCCAGCGCTTCGGCCCCATCCGGCAGGTGTATGAGGTTATTGGCCAGGTTATTCCTTTTCAACTCTCGTATGACGAGCCCGGCGTCATCCGGATTATCTTCTACCAATAAGACATCGACATCGTGTATTGAACTATTCATAAAATGTATTTAGATGATACAAACTAATTCTCTTGAGACGCCGGCAGCGAAAAATAGAACGTAGCACCTTCGTTAACTTTGCCTTCGGCCCAAACCCTGCCACCATGTTTTGTCACGATGCGTTGCACCAAGGCGAGCCCTACTCCCGTTCCTTCAAATTCGTTGGCACTGTGCAACCGCTGAAAAACACCAAAGAGCTTATCATAGTACTGCATGTCAAACCCGGCGCCATTATCCTTAACATAATAAACGTTGTGCCCGTTATCGGCGTAACTGCCTATCTCTACAACTGATCTGTCTTTTTTATTGGAATACTTTATAGCATTGGAGATCAGGTTAACAAAAACCTGCTTTAGCATGCTGCTGTCGCCATGCACACCTAACATAGGCTTAATATTGATCTCCACATCTCTATGGGCCACCTGCGATTTGATGTCTTCTGCAACGAACATGGTAATACTGTCCATATCGAGGCTGACCTTGGTGAGATTTTGTTTTCCGATTCTGGAAAAAGTCAGCAAGTCGTCGATCAACCGACCCATACGTTGCGCATTTTTCATGATCACGCCCAACGTGCGCTTAGCATCATCGTTCAGTTTCGAAGCATAGTCTTCGATCATAATCCTGGAATAGCCGTCTATCGATCTCAGCGGAGCCCGCAGGTCATGCGACACGGAATATGAGAAGGCTTCCAGTTCCTTGTTGGCGACTTCAAGTTCTTTTGTGCGATCGATGACCTTTTGCTCGAGTCTCTGATTGAACAGCTGGATCTCTTCGTTCTGAACATGAATTTGAGTGAGCATCTGGTTGAAGGCGTCGGTTAGGATGCCAATTTCATCCTCTCCCATTTTGGTAGCCCGAACGGTGTAGTCGTTCCGTAATGACACGGCTTTTGCCGTTTCAGCCAGCTTCAAGATGGGTTCAGATATTCCCTTTTGCATGTTCTTCGAAATAAAATAAGTCAGCATAAAGGAGGCCAGCACCACCGACACGGCAATCAGTCCATACAGCATGAATCGATCTTCCATGGCGCCCATGTCGGATTTAAGGAACAACGTTCCCATATGGCTTGTGCCTTGAACAACGGGCTGGAACCCTATGAGATGGGATTCGGCAAACCTGTAACCACCATCTTCCGGCCGTGCAGGGAGCAGCGCGGTATCCAGGGACGCCGGATAATATGCGAATAAGTTCCCCTCTTGATCATACAAGCAGGCAGCTACGATGTGAGGCTCGGCTTTCAGGGCTGCTAAGGTTTCATACGCATCTTCATGGCTATCAAAAGCAAGTGAGGCCGTGCTGTTGGCAGCAATGACCTTTGCCAAAATCGAGAGCTGCCGCAGGGTAGTCTGGCGGAAAGTAAAAAACTCATAAGCAAAAAACGAAGCACACGTCAGCAACAGCACCGAACTGCTGGCAAGCATGATCACCCTCATCAGTTTCTGCCGGATCGGTTTATCTCTGAGCAACATTACCCTTTCTTGTTTAAGGCGTTACAATTTCCGCTACTCTCAGCAGCTTTGAGCTGATCGTGAGGTCGGCCTGTTTCACAGCTTTAAGATTGATCTGTATCCTGGTCTTGCTGCTTTCGGTAAAGAACCTGATCATTCCGCCTTGTTTCACAAAATTTTCACTGTCTCCCACGGTCAGAATATTTTTTGCCTTCACGCCGGCAAGAGCAGACTTTAGCTGTTCCGTCTTCGAAATATTAATGAATAAAATATGACACGATGAAGCTTCGTTGACTGACCGATAGCGCTCAACGATCAGTGGATGGCCGTTGATCTTTTCATTTTTTACGGTCTCATCGAGGTATCCTCCAAAGGGGTCTTGTCCTAATATCCCGATGATCATGGGCGTATCGGCATGAGCAAACGCTTCGGAGGGCCATTCTATAAATTGGGCGAAGTTGAAGAGGAAAACGGCTTTGATCTGATGCTCTCTTGCGGGAGATTTCTGTGCCGAAGACACGAACGGGATACAAACCATCAACGTGGTACAAATGAGTTGGCGAGCGGTGGCTTTTACAATCTGCATGCAATTCTCCCGTAAATGCTTCGTGGAATTTTCGACGACCCTACTTCGGTGTGCTCTTCTTCCAGTATATTTTGCCCCACGATCGATATTTCAAAACGTTCTGACAGCCAGGCAATCCGCACATCGCACGACAGGTAAGCGGGTACCGCCGGCGATGTGGAAACTGGCGGCAATTCATCTACAAAGCGCGCCACAACATCGAATTGTAAGCCGCGCGGCAAGTCCATGATGGATTGTATAAAAAACAAGTTTCTCGGATCAACACCTTCAAACGCTTCGCTGAGCGGAAAAACTTTAGGACTGATGGCCCAAATCTTTTTTCTGAAGTATGAGTAACCACCCCGCAAACGCCACGATGAATTTGCCTGGTACGTTCCAGAAACCTCTAATCCCCACGACTCCGCGCGCTGAGAATTCGCCAGCACGGCTGATGGATTTGAAGCTGAATCGATACTGCGCAATTGATCGTATTGATTGAAGAAACCAGCAAACGATACCAGCACCTTTTCAAAGGGCCGCGCCCGGTAACCCAGTTCACTGGCAACTACTTTTTCGGAATCAAATTTAACGGGCGTCACCGTAATATCGGAATCAAACCGGCTGGGAATCCGCACAGCTCTCGATAGCGATGCCCACAAGGTATTTCTATCGTCGGGCGTCCATGCCAATCGCGCGTTGGGTTGATACTCGTAACCGGAAAAGACATTGTGCAGAAACTTGCTGCCGATGGTAAAGTTTATCCGATCAGGCACGATGGTGATTTCGTCTTGAATGAATCCGCTGTAAAGTGGCATCTTCCGGCGTTGTGGTACGATAGAAGCGGCAGACGTATTGTCCTTACGCATTCTGTAGGCAATACCAACCAGTATACTTTGTCTCTGCCCCGCGGGAGTGCGATACTGAATGTCATAATCGTAGGTATCTAACTGGTAAAAATAAGGGCTGGCAGAATAAGGTGTGTTCCTCCACATACGATCGAAGTACGCTCTGATATTCAGATTCGAATACGCTGAAAAATCGCGTGAATAGCGGACGATAACATTTTGTCCGTCAACCTCATTTCGCCTTGAAGAATCATTTTCAATACCCCCGTAAAAATCGCCTTGTACGGTCAGCGAACTGACATCCGAAGAATAGTAATCCAGGCGAAAACCAGCCTGCGTTGTTCTCCATGCGTCGTGTGCATTTTTTTCTGTAGTAAGGACCGTGTGATCCTGATCGATGTGCTGGCCATAGACGCGGCAAAATAAGTTGGGGCCAAGCTTGAAGCCGTATCGTGCGTTGCCAAAATAGTTCAGGAAAGAACCAGCGCCCGCGGATGCATATAAACCTTGAGTTTCCTTTGCACTTTTGCTTACGATACTGATCACACCATTCACAGCGTTGGCGCCCCACAACGTTCCTCCTGGCCCACTCACTACCTCAATGCGGTCGATGTCTTCGATGAAAACATTTTGAACGCCCCAGTACACGCCTCCAAACAATGGGTTATAAACGGAACGACCGTCGATGGTCACCAACAGTTTATTGGCCAACAGACCACCGGAAGATGGAAGACCATTGAATCCGCGTGAAGTAATAGCCCAGTCGTGTGAGTTGGCTTGTGAAACCTGAAGATTAGACACTAACCGGAGCGCCTCCGGCAGTCGGTTGGCACCTGATCGATATATGTCTTCCGCTTTTATCACCTGAACCGCGGAAGCAACTTCCGTAAGTTTTTCGGGTCTCATGGAAATGGAAGTTACTTCAATATCCATCAGCTCTTCGAAACTTAATTTCTTCAATTGATCCAGTGCTATCCCGTCTTCTGATTGCGCCATGGCCGCTCGCGGGCATATCAAAAATACGGCGGCACAACAAAGCACGACCACCAAGCGACAATATTGTAAAAGGCATCGGATAATTGGCGTGTGGTGCGAAGCTCTGCTTTCCAAAGATCTACCGGGTGAGGTCATCTGATTTTGCTTCCAGGCATATGATGGTATAACCAGGGTACTAAGCAATAAAAACACAAAACCCACGGCGCTACCCCATGATCAGGTAGTGCTATGGGCTCCAAAAAACTAAAATAACTTAATTTTTTGAATTTACAAACAATTTCACCGTCGATGCCAAGTCCCATACCCCTCGCTCTACACGCCCGATTCTCAGGGAATATGATACTACTTACAAATCATTGGGTACGACCAACCCAGGCCGCTCGTCGTCCCAGGCCAGCGAACTGATCTTCCATCCTTGTGTGGTCTTCACCATCTGTATGGTCTTGATCCCTTTGGTTTCAAAATGAATTCCCGACATCGATCCGCGTTTCTCATACAAACAATATCGCTGAGCAATGTTTCCAAATATTGTTGTCCGTTCCTGCAACTCATGCTCTCGAAAATCGGCCAACGTTCCATTGCTGAACATCTTCTCGCGAGGTTCGATAAACTGCTTCAAGTTGTAGGTTTCCAGTCCGGTGGCGGTGCTTTTGATGATCAGCCCTTCCGGAATAAACAGTTCATACATCAGGCTTAAATCGGGCTTTTGTTGTCCGTTGCAAGTAAACACATTAAAGAATCGTCCGATCAATTGGTCAATGGCTGACTTATCACTTTGAGATAAAATTTCCATGCAGATGAAGGCTAATCTAATTGGGAAATATTCCAGATACCAGTACTACTTTGTCAGGGTAAATTTAAAACTTCGAACAAGATATAAAATGGAATTTGGATTGATCAACATCCGCCGCATATGGCCTTTCTTTTAAGGTCGCACGGTTGAGTGCGGCTGTTTGTATTCGTTTTAATTCACCCGACTGTTCAGCCCTTGCTCGGGTGTTCCTCCCTGATACACAGTTCTTACGCTCACCCGATTGGGTTCATGATGATCTTACAGGAATCGTTCAATGCACCAAACCGCGTCATCGTATCTTAGACC
>JBMOKS010000564.1:0-7799 GCA_049324355.1 Bacteroidota bacterium | reverse complement strand
CACGAAAGGCAAGATTAAAAGTAGATGTGCTCCGGCCGTGGGATAAGTCAGTAGATCCGGAAGGCCGTGAAGCACTAAAACCCTTCACGACGGGCGCCGAACTTACCGAAAAAACGATTAAGGTTTTTAAAAATCTCGATAGCTACCTGGGACAATGTTTATGGGTTATGCGCGCTATGGGCCACCTCGATCTTGAATCGAGGATCGGCAAAGCGCCGGGAGGATACAATTACCCGCTGGCGGAAATAGGAGTGCCCTTCATTTTTATGAACGCTACTTCAACGTTGCGCGACATGGTGACCATCATGCACGAGGGAGGACACGCCGTTCACAATTTCCTGACCCGCGATCTCGAGCTGAACGATTTCAAATCAACACCGTCTGAAGTTGCCGAACTTGCATCCATGTCTATGGAGTTGATCTCGATGGATCATTGGAATGAATTTTTCGGAAATGAAAACGACTTGAATCGGGCCAAACGCGAACATCTCGAAAGCCTTATCGAAACTTTGCCATGGGTGGCCACAATCGACAAATTCCAGCATTGGATATACGAAAATCCCGATCACTCACCCGATGATCGCCGGAAACAATGGAATAAAATATTCGATCAGTTTGCCGATTCAGTAACCGATTGGTCTGAGTTGGAGGCCGTAAAGAATTATCTCTGGCAAAAGCAGTTGCATCTGTATGAAGTCCCCTTCTACTATATCGAATATGGCATGGCGCAATTAGGAGCCATTGCGGTGTGGAGAAATTATCGGAAAGACCCTAAGCGTGGACTCCAGGGTTATCAAAATGCGCTAAAGCTGGGATATATGAAAACCATACCCGAGATCTATGCGGCTGCAGATATAAAATTTGATTTCAGCCGCGAATACATTCATGAACTGGTAAGCTTTGTGCGCAAAGAACTGGCGGCTGTCTGATATTCCCGCGATTTATCCAGAAGGTCGCTGAGTTGATGAGCTTCGTTTTCAGAGAGCGATAACACGGCATCTAACTCCTTTTCGCTTTTTTCAATTTCATAAAGTAATGCCAGGCCCTTTTCCGTGATAAATACGTCATAAGCGCGTTTATCGGCAATACACGTTTTTTTTTCGATAAGGTTTTTCGCTGCAAGCCGTTCCAACAACCGCGAAACGTCGGAATTTCGATCAAGCATTCGTGATTTTATTTCCTTGGCTGAAATGGTATTTGGATGTTGCCCTTTAAGAATACGAAGAATATTGAATTGTTGGCCAGTGATGCCAAAATTACTGAAGAACCCCTTGTGCTTATGCTGCACCCAATTGCAGGTATAAATAATGTTGATGATTGCTTTCTGCAGCGCGCTTCTGAATTTCTTTTGCTGGATCTCTTCCTCGATTTTTTTCATAGGGCACACAGAGAAGCTGTGCGATCATTTTTAACGTATGGAGGTCTTGGTTTTATAGTTGGCTTAGCGTCTTTGCGACTAAGTGTCGAATCTTCCCAGGCACAAAGACCCTAAGCACAACCAATGATGTCAGGCCGCTTTTTTATCCAGTTCTACTTTGCAGCTGATCTCTACATTATCACTTACCACTAGTTCGCCGGTGGCAAGTTTGTTGTTCCACTTCAGTCCATAATCCTGGCGGTTAACTTCTCCATTCAGTTTGAACCCCGCTTTCACTCCACGACCTGTATCGATGGTACCACCATAGGTCACCTCGAACTCAACCGGTTTGGTCACACCTTTGATGGTCAGATCGCCCTTTAATTTGTATTTGCCGCCGTCTTTGACCAATGTTCCCTTAAACGAAAGATCCGGAAATTTCTCAGCTTCAAAAAAGTCGGCCGACCTCAAGTGATTGTCCCGACGCTCGTTTTCGGTGTTAACCGAAGCCGTCTTAGCTGTAAATGTTACTTCTGCACCATTGAAATCGTCAGATTTGCTGGTGACGGTCGCATCAAAGTCTTTGAAATTTCCCTCCACCTCGGTAATGCCCATGTGACGCACATTAAATTCAACCTTTGAATGATTTTTGTCGATCGCCCATTTTGTCTGGGCCATTACGCTGCCCACCAGGAACAGCAGAAGGAATAACGTGTTGGTTTTTTTCATAACAGATTGAGTTTCATTTTTTGGACTATACATGTATAACACTAAGATATTAAAATATATGTTTAAACAAATATTTTCACACAATTAAGTACCTGATATTCAATAGGAAAAAATTGCTTTTTCCGGAAACTAAGCCGATTTTGGGGTTAAAGCTTTAAGTAGAAATCGCGTGTGAGGTCTTTATACGCCTTGCTCCATTCGGTCTGATCCTCGTAGAGAACCAGTTCGCTTTTGTGAATATCTCCAGGAGATCGCGAAAATTCAAGTAATAGACGCTCGATCGGCTTTTGTTTTCTTGCCTTAAACGAACATTCCCGGCGAAGGTGCAGGCCCAGCCGATGGGCCATGCCCGTAAATAACAGGCCCTCTTCGTATGGCAATATGATGCATAACGTCCCATCGGTTTGGAGCAATCGTACGGCAGCTTCAGCAAGTTCCTGAAAAGTTAAACTGTTGTTGGTGTGGCGTGCCCGACTTCTCTTCTGGCCGGGGGGCAGGTGACTGTTGATAAAATAGGGTGGATTGCTGACGATCAGGTCATATTTTTTTCCCGGATCAAATTGTTGTATGGCGGTATCATAGATCGTTACCCTGGTTTTCCAGGGTGATTGCTGAATATTGAGTTTGGCTTGTGCGGCGTTGTCGTGTTCAATCTCTACGGCATCGATCAGTACGTTTGACGGCGTGCGTTGTGCCAGCATCAAAGCGATCAGTCCCGAGCCGGTGCCGATGTCGAGAATAGAACCGGCGTCAGCCACACGGGCCCAGGCCCCGAGCAGTACGCCATCGGTACCTACTTTATGAGTACTTTGAGCGTGCGTAATGGTGAACTGTTTGAAATGAAAATGAATACCGCTTTTCATATTTTCACCTTGCAATTGTTGATCGTTAAGTTGATAAAAAATTTATGACCAAAAAAATTCGTTGGGGTATCCTGGGTTGCGGCAAGATCGCCCGTAAGTTTGCCACTGATTTGCGACTGGTGGAAGATGCCGAGTTGGTGGCTATCGCGTCGCACAACCCTCAAAAAGCGCAGGAGTTTTCACACGATTTCAAACCGCAGTTGGTTTTTAATGACTATGAATCCCTGGCCTCCGCGACTGTGGTGGATGTCATCTACGTTGCAACACCGCATGGCTTTCATTATGAACATGTGATGCTGTGCCTGAGGCATAAAAAGGCAGTGTTGTGTGAGAAGGCGTTTGCCCTGAACTCAAAACAATTGCGTGAAATGATCCAGGAAGCCCGAAGACAAAAAGTGTTTCTGATGGAGGCCTTCTGGACGAAGTTTTTGCCACAATATCAAAAGGTGATGGAACTGATCGCCGCAGGAGTGTTGGGAGAGATCAGGTTGGTACAAGCCGATTTTGGATTTAAAGCGCCCGAGCCCAAACCTCAACGATTGTATGATCCGGTGCTGGGTGGCGGATCGCTGCTGGATATCGGGATCTATCCTGTTTTTCTGGCTCAGGCACTTCTCGGAAAACCGACCGACATTAAAGCGCTGGTAACTCCCTACGCATCACATGTAGATGAGCAGTGCGTGATCGCGATGAAATTTGAAAAAGATGCATTGGCGGTGATTTCGTCGACCTTCGCCGTAGATACGCCGGTGGAGGCCATGATCGCGGGAACGAAAGGACGCATACATTTGCGTAATCGCTTTCACAATGCAATGGCCACCGTTGAACTGATCCAGGAACGTGAAACGGTAAAAACAATTCAAGTGCACCGCGAAGAAGGGGGAGGTTATCAGTTTGAAGCACGGCATGTAGGTGAATGCTTGCGCAACAATCTCATCGAAAGTCCGGTGATGAGTTATAGCGACTCTTTATCTTTGATGGACACGCTGGATAAGATCAGAGCACAATGTGGCATCCGGTATGCGGCAGACGAATGATGACAAGCACAACACAACATACGATCCTTCAAATATCAACTTCAGGTAGCCATACCCTGCCTGACCAACTTGC
This sequence comes from Bacteroidota bacterium, assembly GCA_049324355.1. Lineage (GTDB taxonomy): Bacteria > Bacteroidota > Bacteroidia > Cytophagales > Cyclobacteriaceae > Chryseosolibacter. The sequence continues at coordinate 3,740 of JBMOKS010000564.1, read as the reverse complement.
AGTTGAAGAACCGTTGAGCATTAAAATTGCCTACGGAACCGCCGGGCAGCCGCAAGATCTCTCCGTGACCATGCGCACACCGGGTCACGACAAGGAACTGGCCGTTGGATTTTTGTTTACGGAGGGAATCATCAGATCTTTTGACGATGCCGACAATTTGTACAAAAGCGGAGAGAATGAAGTCGTTGTGGTATTAAAACCGCAGGTTCAGCCCGACCCAGAAAAACTAATGCGAAATTTTTACATGACCTCCAGTTGTGGCGTGTGCGGAAAGGCATCTATCGATGCGGTTCGCATACAGGTTGATCCTATTCAAGCTGCTGACTTTTCGGTGTTAGCCTCCGCGATTTACACGATGCCGGATCAATTGCTGAAAGCGCAGAGCTTGTTCGAAAGCACGGGTGGATTACATGCGTCGGCGTTATTCAACGGGCAAGGTGAATTAGAGATCATTCGCGAAGACGTGGGCCGGCACAATGCGCTCGATAAAGCGATCGGTGCCATGCTGGCGAAGAAAAAAATGCCATTGTCATCTTTCGTACTTTTGGTGAGCGGTCGTTCGAGTTTTGAGTTGGTGCAGAAGGCAGCACTTGCGGGCATTCCGGTGGTAGCAGCAGTTGGCGCGCCCTCAAGCCTCGCCGTGCAACTGGCCCATGACGTTGGTATAACACTGATCGGGTTTCTGCGCTATCAGAAGTTCAATGTTTATACGCACCTTCATCGAATAAAAACTTAATATTATTTTTTAATCCGTTTCCGAAATCGTTTTCGTAAAAATTTTTCTGCGACGTACCAATTTTTTTGGTTGGGATCTTCGGAAAATAGTCAAATTGCATTTTCCTCTCGAAGTTTTAACATAAAGGAATGGTTATCAAAATATGAAAGGTGTGCTGTCATTGGCTGGCGAGAAAGAAATTGTATTTGCTGCTGTGGAAGAGTACCTGGCAGGGGTTGGGTTGCGCATCCAGAGTCGCGACATGAACCGACCGTGGGGAGGATTTTTAGTTTTGGAGGAGTCACAAGCCGCATTATTCGCGAAAGTCTATTTCCCGGATGTTGACCTGTCGACACTAAAGATCGGCGGAAAGCTGAGCCCCAAGATACTGATGGTGCAAGCCCATAAGAGGTTGTCGTGGCAATATCATCATCGACGGGCCGAGATCTGGAAGCTGGTGGCCGGCACCGCTGGTGTTGCGATTAGCGACACAGATCAGGAAGGACCTGTGAAAAAATTGACCCTCGGAGAAGTTGTTCGTTTAAAGCAAGGCCAGCGACATCGTCTCATAGGCCTCGACGGGTGGGGCATGGTGGCCGAAATCTGGCAACACATCGATGCTCGGCACCCCTCCGATGAAAATGACATTGTGCGCCTTCAAGACGATTTCGGCAGATGAACCGGATATTTTGATCATCTTGGTTATCTTAATATTTGATTGATAATTTCTCTGTATATCTTCCCAACAGGAATAGTTTGGCCACCAATAACGATCTGATTTCCTTCCACGCTTTTAATATGCTTCACAGCAACGGCAAAGGACTTATGAACCTGCAAAAAGTCCGTTGAAGGGAGCAACGCTAGTATGGCGGACAATTTTTCACGCGTTGTTATTGTTTCTGTTTTTGTGATTAGTTTGGTGTAGTTACCCGCAGCTTCTACATACAAGAGTTCATCCATCACTACTTGTGTATATTTTTTATCACCACGAACGAAAAATCGGTTTGCGCCTGCTTCTCCTTTTTCCTTTGGATTCGCTTGCCGTGTTTTATTGGAGCTTACTGCTTTGTTGATGGCCTTCAGAAAGCGTTCAAAACTGAAAGGTTTTAATAAATAGTCCGCAACATTCAGCTCAAATCCTTCCAGCGCAAATTCTCGATACGCGGTTGTAACAATAACTTTTGGAGGATCATTCAGCGTTTTGAGAAAGTCAAAGCCCTTAAGTTTCGGCATGTTTAAGTCAAGGAAAATCAAATCTACTTCGTGCTCGCTTAAATACTGCAAGGCCTCCAGCGCGTCGTAGCAGTTTTTCTTTAATTTAAAATTGGGCAATAAATCGCAATAACCCTTAATGATATCGTGAGCGATGTGCTCATCATCAATGATGAGATAGGTAATCATGTCAATTTCAATGTCAATTTTGCTTTGTAGATGTTATTGGCTGAAAAATGGGAGAGGGAGTGCTTTTTGGGATAGATCAGATCCAATCTGCGCTTTAGATTTTTCAAACCGATTCCTTCAGCTGTTACAAACTCTTTGTCTTCAAAATTGTTTTCAATAACAAAGGTAATTTCATTTTCATCGGTAGTCAGGTGAATATGAACATACGCATTTTCTCTCAAATTCTCCACCCCATGTTTAAAAGCATTTTCAACCAAAATGATAAATAACAAAGGCTTCACTTTTATGCCTTCTTTTTGAATGTGCTTGTTGAATTGAATTTCGATTTTCTTGTGATAGCGGGCAGTGTGTAATTCAATATAATTATTGAGATATTCCACCTCTTCTTCTAACGTCACTGTTTCTTTCTGGCCCTCATAAATGCTGTACCGCATCATATCGGACAATTTGAGGATCAGCTGCTGCGCCTTTTTGCTGTCCTTTTCCACTAAGCCATACAAATTATTAAGTGTATTAAAAAAGAAATGAGGACTTACCTGGCTTTGTAAATGCAACAGTTCGACGTTCGTCTTTTCCTTGATTAGTTTCAGTATACCTTTTACCTGATCGAATATCCATCGGGCACTCCAATAGAGTAACAACGACCAATAACCGAATGCTAAGAATGAAAAGAAAGGCTCGATATCCAATTCCTCGAGCATGACTAAAACGAGTCCCATTCCCACCGCAAAAAACCAATACCTGTACCTGCGAATTACAGGCCGGCTCCTATTAATGAATGAAATCATTTTCAATGATAATCAAGTAAAATGGGCTCCGCAAAGATGTTGTTGAACGACCTGTTTTTGTGGTTCAACGGTATGGCGGAAGGTGTCAAAATTCTTCGAAACCGGTAGGTGGCTTTGTACATACAAAAGAGAGGTGATTGTCCCAATTCCTCGGTAAGAATATTCAGTATGCCTAGGTTTGGAATGTAAATAAAAACAAATGAAAAAGAGAATATTTCGATACTTCAAGCACATTGTGCTCACCATTTTAGTGCCGCTCCCGTTTGTTATAGCATTTGGTCTTTATAACGGCGCCACGTTACATTACGGAGATAATCCGTTGGCCCTTCAATGGGATAATGAAGGCCCCTATATTTTTTACAAAAACGACAGCACGGTTCATGTTAATTATATAAAGGGGAACCCCGATGACGGGTTTTATGCCTCAGGGGCAGCCCATCACACCGACTCACTCGTTTCCGTCACGTGCTATTATCCACTTGATTCAACCCAGTTTCAAATTCCAATTAAGACCAGTTTTGAAAAACCAAAAAGCTTCTATGATGATGAAGGTAAGATTTTGGCTATCTCGGATATTGAGAGCAACTACAAGGCCCTTCGCGACTTTCTTATTACGAACAATGTCATCGATGAGCATCTTGATTGGACATTTGGCACGGGGCATTTAGTATTAGTAGGAGACTTTGTCGACAGGGGATACTTTACCACCCAGGTACTTTGGCTTATCTACAAATTAGAAAGGGCAGCGGAAAAGAAAGGAGGCTTTGTTCACTTTATTATCGGCAATCACGAACTGAAGATGATGTACGGCGACTATGATGCCACGTCCCCCAAGT
>JBMOKS010000563.1:0-7820 GCA_049324355.1 Bacteroidota bacterium | reverse complement strand
ACCGAAAACCTGACGCGTTTTTTATCCGAAAAGGGTTTGCATCCCGGTGACGGCTACGGCACGAATAAGAAAACACAATTACGCTTCGCGAATTTTCCGGCGCATTCGAAAGAGCAGTATGAGTTGTTGGTCGATTCGCTGGCGGAGTTTAGGGGATAATACCGCTTGGTTCCTCATGTTTTAGTTCCGATAGTCATAAGCCAATAGTCCTACGTCGTCAACTTACCAGAAATATGGCGCTTTTTGTGGCGATTCAGCCGGCTGCAAGCTGCCAGGTTCGAGCTACGAAAAAAAACTCGCAGCTCATAGCTCGAGGCTCTTAGCTTCAATCAACGAACCTTTCAAAAATGTCACGTCATGCATAAGATATTTTAAAACTTAACAAAGTAGGAACCCCGCAACAGAACTGAATTAAGCTTTCCATTCGTCGTTCGCCCGCCGCAACCGGCAGGTAACCCGCAGTTCCAATTGATATTCATAGTGGATGTGCGTGCAGGTGGTTTATGTCAGCACTTTATTCGTCACTCGTCGTTCATTATTGTATGGTGTTACGAACGGGTAGATATAAATAGCTTTTTTACTTCCTCTCTTTAAACCATTATCAATTCTAATTGTCTATATTAAAGTTCTCAAGCTACTCTCGTTTGGACGACAAAGACTTGTTACTAAAGGTCCGGAATCCGGATACCAAAAATTATGGCTTCAACCTGCTGGTGCGCACGTATCAGCAAAAGGTATATTGGCACGTCAGAAAGATGGTTATCGACCATGATGATGCTGACGATGTTACCCAGGAGATTTTTATCAAGGTCTATAAGAACATCGACAACTTTCGTGAAGACGCTCAACTTTACACCTGGATCTATCGCATTGCCACCAACGAATGCCTCACCTTTCTGCAGCGTAAGAAGAGACGATTCTTTCTGCCCATCGGTGATGTTGCCCAGGATTTGATGGGCAAACTCGACAACAGCCCACATGTGTCAGGCGACGAGATCCAGCTTAAACTGCAAAAGGCATTGCTGAAACTGCCGGACAAGCAACGCATTGTTTTTAATATGAAATACTTCGACGATTTGTCATATGAACAGATATCCGAGATCACCAATACCAGTGTGGGGGCGCTGAAGGCAAGTTATCACCACGCCGTGAAAAAAATAGAAGATTTTTTAGCGGAATAATTAAACCTTTATGAAATTATCAAGTCATACCCTTGAACCATGAAAAAGCTGGAAGACATATCAAAAAAAGAGGTTTTTGACGTTCCCGAGGGCTATTTCGACAAACTACCGGGCGTCATCCAGGCCCGTATCGCCAAAGAAAATCCGGCACGTGAAAGGCCCATGGCCTTCCATTTCGCCCTGAAATATGCTTTACCGGCGGTTGTGTTGCTGACGGCAGGCATCTTCTGGTTCACGCGCACCCCGTCTTCAGCCGACGCAGAAAGTATACTGGCCTCGGTAGAAACAGAAGCTTTGGTGGCCTACCTGAATGAATCGGAGATCACGACAGACGAAGTGCTGGAAACCGTAGAGTTCAACGCCGTGGACCTCGATGAGATCGAAGGCGCGGTATACGGCATCGAAATGGAAGATGAAGAGTTGGAAAATATAATGGATGACCTGGACGAGAATAATTTGTGATATGAAAACAATCTGGAAAATATTTCTACTGTTGCTGCTAACCTTGCCAGCTTTTGCGCAAGACGTTGAAGGCGATGGCGACGAAGCAATGCAACAAGATCCCAAAGCCCGCGAAAAGATCAAAGCCGCCCACGCTGCCTATATCACCGAACGCCTTGGGCTCACCACCGAAGAAGCAGAAAAATTCTGGCCTGTCTACCGTGAATATTCACAGAAGCGAAAGGACCTGCGCCGGGAATTCCGTGAAGCGAGAAAAACCGGGCGAAACGAAAAAGAACTCATTGATCTCGATCTGTCGATCAAACAAAAAGAACTGGACCTCGAAAAAGACTATTCCGGGAGGCTTCAAAAAATAATAACGCCGCAAAAGCTCATGAACCTGCGGCAAGCGGAAGGCGATTTCAAAAGATTATTATTACGGCAGATCCAACAGCGCCAGATGAACCAGGAAAGAAGGCAACAGTTGCGCGACCGCTCGCAGCAGCGACTTCAACAACGGAACAACTAAGCTGTTGAGATGAAAATACGATGTTGGCTTTTCGTGTTAGCCATAACAGCGTCTTCCGTTGCTGCTCAAGACGCTGACTCGTTATTTATAAAAGCCGACTCGCTCTTCACCTCTGAAGACTCCCTGTCGATCTTCAACCTCATTGATAGTCTGCTGAGTCTCGACGAACTCAATAGCGGCTCACAGTTGAGCGTTCGCCTGGGTTATAACAGTAACGTACTTTCTGCCGGTCGCACGTTGGGCATCGAAAACTTCGGACTGTCCTCCGGCATTTCATACTATCACAAAACGGGTTTGTATGCCGACGTGGCCGGATACTGGAGCAAAGACTTCACCCCCTCCTATTATCTCACCATTGCTTCGCTGGGCTATATGCACGACTTCTCTAAACGGTTTTCGGTCATCGCATCGTACGATCGTTATTTTTATAACCTTCCGGGAAATGATGATGATTACATCCCTTATAAAAACACGCTGTCCGTAACGCCAACGCTGGAATTCAAACCCGTGATGCTCAGCGCGAGTTATTCCTACTATTTCGGCGAGCAGGCCGTGCACCGGCTCATGCCCGGCGTGAGTTTCGTGCTACAAAAGAAAAAACTTTGGAACCTCGACCGTGTCGCTGTAACACCATCGTTCTTTCTGCTGACAGGCAATGAGATCATCACCGAAATTGAATTGGTGCCACCCAAAAACCTTCGTGAGGCTTTGGATAATCTCCGGCTCTATGGAACCCGTTTTAGTATCGTACAAATCAACAGAAATGTTTTTGGCATCATGAACTATGCCATGAGCCTGCCTTTAAGCGTGAGCTACCGGAAGTGGGGCTTTATGTTCACTTATACCTACAACATCCCCAAGGCCCTTCCGGGGGAGCCTTTGACGCTTTCTGAGAGCAGCTACCTTTCCGGCGGACTCATGTACTTTATCGACCTGAAGCGTGATAAATTTTAAGTTACAGGTATATTCCGTCACTCGTGGGTGGTCATCCGTAATTTGAAAAGGCTTTGTAAAATTCAGCAGTTTGGATATTTTGCAAACGTTACCAAAAATATCCATCATGTTGAAAATCAAAATTCTGCCGCTATTCACGCTCATCTTCCTGCAGCACGCCATCAGCCAGGACTTTCGCTGGCAGCAGCGGGCCGAATATGTTATGGACGTGCGGCTTGATGTAAAGACCCACAAGATCACAGGAACTCAAAAACTGACCTACTATAACAATTCAAAAGACACCCTTTCCAAGGTCTTCTATCACCTGTATTTCAACGCCTTTCAACCTGGCAGCATGATGGATGTGCGCTCGAGGAATATCATGGACCCCGATCAGCGCGTGGGTGAACGTATCGCTAAATTGAAGGACGAAGAGATCGGCTATCAGCACATTCAAAGTCTGAAGCAAGATGGAAAAGATATCAGCTACACGGTCAACGGAACGATACTCGAGGTAACGCTGAGTAAGCCTATCCTGCCCAATGGCAAAGCCGTGTTTGACATGAAGTTCGAAACACAAGTGCCGATCCAGATCAGAAGATCCGGCAGAAACAGCCGTGAAGGTATTGCCTACTCCATGACACAGTGGTATCCGAAAATGGCGGAGTATGATTTTCAGGGCTGGCACGCCTATCAATACGTAGCCAGAGAATTCCATGGCGTATGGGGCGACTTCGACGTGAAGATCACGCTCGACCCTACGTTCGTCGTAGGTGGAACGGGTAAGTTGCAAAATCCTGACAAAGTAGGTTACGGCTATGAAAAGGCTGGCAGCACCGTAAAAAGACCTGAAGGAGAATTGACCTGGCACTTCGTAGCCAAGAATGTTCATGACTTCGCCTGGGCCGCCGATCCGGAGTACACACACGAGATCAAACAAGTACCCAATGGACCGGAGCTTCACTTCTTCTATCAACCCGGCGAAAAAACGACCGACAACTGGAAGAAGATGCAAGACTATGCCGTGAGGCATTTTGAGTTCATGAATAAAACATTCGGAAAATATCCCTACGATTCGTATGCCATCATTCAAGGTGGAGATGGCGGTATGGAATATCCGATGTGTACGCTCATTACCGGAGAACGTTCTTTCGGAAGCCTCGTGGGTGTCATGGCGCACGAAGCTGCGCATGCCTGGTATCAGGGTGTGCTCGCTACCAATGAATCGCTCTATCCGTGGATCGATGAAGGTTTTACCGATTTCGCCAGCAACGAATCGATGGGAGTCTTGTTTAACGAGAACAATGCCCACCAGGGAAGTTACGGCGGATATTTTTCACTTGTTCGCAGCGGACTACAGGAGCCTGCCAGCCAGCACGCAGACCATTACAATACCAATCGCGCCTATGGCACCGCCGCTTACAATATGGGAACTGTTTTCCTACACCAGCTGAAATATATAATCGGAACAGATAACTTTTATAAGGGCATGCGCCGGTATTACAACACCTGGAAATTCAAGCATCCGGAACCTGTAGACTTCATTCGTGTGATGGAGAAAACCTCCGGCCTGCAGCTAAAATGGTATATGAGCTACTGGGTAAACACGACCAAGCGTATTGACTATGGCGTGAAGTCGCTGGTAGAAGCTAATGGTGCTTCGTTCCTGACAGTTGAGAGAATTGGAGATTTCCCAATGCCGGTTGACGTAGTGGTCACGCTTAAGGATGGAACGAAAGAGTTGTATTACATACCCATGAACGAGACGGTGGGCAATAAACCCATTGAAGATCAGTCTATGCAGCGCACGGACCTTGAGGCCTGGCCATGGGTAAATCCCACCTACACGCTGAAATTGAATCATACACCGGCGCAGATCGCCTCCATCGAAATTGATCCCACGCTTCGCATGGCAGACATCGAGCGCAAGAACAATAAGATTGATCTCACACAAGACGTGAGGGCCTACGAAGATCCGACGAAGTGAATCCAAAAGGAAAAAGTATAAAGCTCAAACATAAGCTGAAAGCATAAAGGTCAAAGATAAGCTCAAAGCATAAAGTAATGACCACCTGGCTTTGAGCTTTTTCCTTTTCAGCTTTTTGCTTTGAGCTTTTTCCTTTTCAGCTTTTTGCTTTGAGCTTTTTCCTTTCAGCTTTTTGCCTTGAGCTTTTTCCTTTCAGCTTTTTGCCTTGAGCTTTTTCCTTTCAGCTTTTTGCTTTTAACTTAGCCGCATGACCTCCGAACAAGCAAAAAAAGAAATCAAGCACCTTACCGAAAAGATCAACTACCATAATCACCTTTATTACCAGGAGAACCGGACGGAGATTAGCGATTTTGAATTTGATCAGTTGCTGGAAAAACTCATCGCGTTGGAGAAGCAGCATCCCGAATTTCGGCAGCCAGACTCTCCCACCCAACGCGTAGGCGGTGCCATCACCAAAGAGTTTGAAACGGTGTATCATCAATATCCTATGCTGTCGCTGGGCAATACCTACAGCGCCGAAGAGCTTGAGGAATTTGATAAGCGTGTGGCCAAAGGTCTCGATGGCGATCCGTACGAATATTTCTGTGAATTGAAGTTCGATGGCGTCTCTATCAGTATGGTGTATGAAAATGGATTACTGGTAAGAGGCGTCACCCGCGGAGATGGCGTGCGGGGCGATAACGTGACCAACAACGTACGAACGATCCGCTCCATACCGCTGAAGATCATGGCCAACGATGTGGCACCAGCTTTCGAAGCTCGCGGCGAGATCTTCCTGCCCAAAACGGTTTTTAATCAACTGAACAAAGAGCGCGAAGACATCGGTGAAGAAAAATATGCCAACGCGCGAAACACTGCGGCCGGCACTGTGAAAATGCAGGACTCAACTGAAGTAGCGCGGCGCAAGCTGGATTGTTACGTCTACAGCCTGCTGGGCGACACGGGCTCTGAAAGCCATAGCGAAAATATCTCCATGCTTGAAAAATGGGGCTTCAATGTTTCGCAGACCTACCGGAAATGTAAGAACATCAAAGAAGTGCTCGACTACATCGCCGATTGGGAAACCAAAAGGCATGAGCTGCCGCTGGAGACCGACGGTGTGGTGATCAAGGTAAACAGTCTCGAGCAACAGGAACACCTAGGTTTTACAGCGAAGAGTCCGCGTTTTGCAATTGCCTATAAATACAAAGCCCAGAGCATCAGCACGCGATTGAACGGTATCACTTACCAGGTGGGACGAACCGGCGCTGTTACGCCCGTAGCGGAACTGGAACCCGTATTCCTGGCGGGCACCACAGTAAAACGAGCGTCGCTGCACAATGCCAATGAGATTGCGCGCCTCGATCTGCGCATCGGTGACTATGTGTTTGTAGAAAAAGGCGGTGAGATCATCCCAAAGGTGACAGGCATTGCGATGGAAAAACGCAAAGCCGGAACACAACCCGTTCAGTATATCGACAAATGCCCTGAGTGTGGCACCAAACTCATTCGGTTTGAGGGCGAAGCCGCGCATTATTGTCCGAACATCAATGGCTGCCCGCCCCAGATCAAAGGAAGGATAGAACATTTTATCCAGCGCAAAGCCATGGACATTGACTCGCTCGGTGAACGAACCATTGATCAGCTTTATAAATTAGACCTCGTGAAAAGCCCAGCCGATCTTTATGATCTTAAGAAAGAAGACGTGCTGCGACTCGAGGGTTTTAAAGACAAGTCGGTGAAGAATCTGCTCGACGGTATCAACCAATCAAAAGAAACACCTTTTGAAAATGTACTGTTTGCCATCGGCATCCGCTATGTCGGCAAAACCGTAGCAGAAAAACTGGCGCGTTATTTTAAAAACATCGACAATTTAATGAACGCGTCGCTGGAGGAGCTACTCCAGGCTCCGGAAGTTGGTGAGAAGATCGCACAAAGCGTTTTTGAGTTCTTTCGCAAACCGGAAAGCCGTAAAGAAGTTGAGCGGTTGAAAGCCGCAGGATTAAAATTTGTAAGCGACCAGAAAGAACCTGAGCGCGAAAGTAATGTGCTCAACGACAAATCTTTTGTGATCTCGGGCACCTTCGAAAGGTACGAACGCGACGACCTCAAAGACATCATTTTGAAGAACGGCGGGCGCGTGCTCTCAGGCGTTTCAGGGAAATTGGATTATTTGCTGGCTGGCGATAATATGGGCCCCTCCAAACGCGAAAAGGCTGAAAAGCTGGGCGTAACGATTATCTCAGAAAAAGATTTTGAAAAATTATTACAGGGACAGACCCTTTAGTACTTTTGGCCATGCGACTTAACTTCCTGAAAATCAAAACGAAATCGCTCCTAAAGAAAAACCGGTCCAGTCGGTCAAACCTCCCCTATAAGAAGGCTGTCACCGTCGGTATCATCTTTAGTGTGGAAGACAAAAAGAAACATGACGATGTGAAGGAGCTCATTCGCAAGCTCGAGCACGACGGCAAACAGGTGAAGGTGATCTCGTATTTACCCAAACAAAAAGACAATTACGAATTCCTGTTCGATTTTTTTACCGAAAAGGACCTGTCGTTTTGGGGCAACATCACCTCTTCCAGCGCTGTGCAGTTTGCCGATACTCCATTTGATTTTTTATTCTACCTGGATACCACACCCAATCCGCTGATCCTTAATGTTATTGCCCGAAGCAAGGCGAAATGTCGCGTCGGAAAGTTCTGGTCGGAAGCAGAGCCTTATTTCGAAATGATGATCGAAAGCAAGGGAGGCGGCACCAAAGCTTTGA
>JBMOKS010000562.1:4316-7835 GCA_049324355.1 Bacteroidota bacterium | reverse complement strand
TGATCGGCATCATTCAGGCTGATGGCAGCATTTCAGAACACGAAAGCCATTTAGTAAAGGCCATTGGCGAGCACCTCAAGATCAGTGAAAGCGAAATTGAGGTCATCAAGATATTTGTGCTGGGTCAAAGCCCCGCAGAACTCGACCACGATCATATCATGCTGATCGACGCATCAGCTTCGTCAACATTCAAACGGGCTAAGCACCTGGCGCGCAGGCATCTTACGGGCTTTATCGCCGTGGTCTTCGTCGAGCAGACCGATAATTACTTCATCAAATATATCGGCAGCACCGATGTTTATCTTAATGGTGTGCCAGTCAAATCAGGCAAGATCAGCGTGCTGGCTGTCGGAAGCCTGCTGCGATGGGATAAAGATGAACCCGTTTATTATGGGGAGATCATCACCCGCTTCAAAAAACTGAGCAGTCACTCCCGTACATCATTTGAGGCAGCAGGCCTGGAATTTAAATTCCGCAATGGCAGACTTGGGCTTCGCGGGGTAAACGTTTTTGAAGAATCCGGCAACCTGATTGCATTGATGGGCGGAAGCGGTGCGGGTAAATCCACTTTACTGCATGTGTTGAATGGTTCTGAAAAACCTTCGAAAGGTAAGGTGCAGATCAACGGTATTGATATCCATCAGTCACCAGACAAGATAGAAGGTGTTATCGGATTCGTTCCACAGGATGACCTTCTCATCGAAGACCTGACCGTGTATCAAAATCTTTATTACGCCGCCAAGTTGTGTTTCAGCAACAAAAGCGAACAAGAGATCGATTCATTGGTGATGAAGGTGCTCGACGACCTGGGTCTCGGTGAAACCAAAGACCTGAAGGTGGGGTCGCCGCTGCGCAAGACCATCAGCGGTGGGCAGCGTAAGCGCCTGAACATCGGCCTTGAATTGCTGCGCGAGCCGGCCGTGCTTTTCTGCGATGAACCTACCAGCGGACTTTCTTCACGTGATTCTGAAAACATAATCGACCTACTCAAGGAACTTTCCTTAAAAGGAAAACTGGTGTTTGCCGTCATTCACCAGCCTTCATCCGATATTTTCAAGATGTTTGATAAACTTGTGATCCTCGACTCAGGAGGTTATCAGATCTACTACGGAAACCCGGTGGATGCAATTGTCTATTTCAAGAAGAGCATCAACTTGGTGAACAGCGATGAAGGTGAATGTCACGAATGTGGTAACGTGAACCCCGAACAGATATTCAACATCATCGAAACGAAGGTGATCAACGAATACGGAAATTTTACAAACGAAAGAAAGATCACCGCCGAGCAGTGGAGCGATGTATTCAAAAAAAATTACAGACCGTTTAGCGTAGAAACGTCTAAAGATGTTCCACACTCTACCTTGAACATCCCTTCCCGGTTGAAGCAGGCACATCTGTTTTCCATGCGCGATATCCAGGCCAAGGTCCACAACAAGCAGTATATGATCATCAACCTGCTGGAGGCGCCCGTACTCGCGTTTATTTTGGCGTTTATTGTGCGCTACTATAATGTAGACGATAAACTTGCTTTGGGGTACGTCTTCGGAAAAAACCTGAACATGCCTGCCTATTTGTTCATGAGCGTGATCGTGGCACTTTTTATGGGACTGACCGTCAGCGCCGAAGAAATCATCCGCGATCGCAAGATTCTGAAACGTGAAACGTTTCTTCACTTAAGCAGGAGCAGCTACATTCTTTCCAAAATATCGATCTTGTTTATGCTTTCGGCGGTACAGACGTTAACCTTTGTGTTGGTGGGAAGTTATTTTCTGGAGATCAAAGGACTATTGTTCCATCATTGGTTTATTCTTTTTACAACGTCATGCTTTGCCAACTTGCTGGGCTTGAATATTTCATCGGCTTTCAATTCCGCCGTTACAATCTATATTCTTATTCCACTCTTGCTGATCCCACAATTGATTTTGAGTGGAGTAGTGGTGAAGTTCGATAAATTGAATCCAAACATTGGCAACTCCGAAACCGTTCCGTTTGTAGGCGACCTGATGGCATCGCGGTGGGCGTTTGAAGCAGCAATGGTAGCGCAATTTAAAGACAATAAATTTGAACGTGAATTTTATAAATATGATAAGGTAATGGCCGATGCCGATTTCAGGAAAGTTTACCTCATCCCCGAGATCGAGACCAAGCTACAATTCTGCCTGAACAACTACTTATCGACAGATCCGGAGATACAAGTGAAGGTTAAAAAGGATCTTCAACTGATCGAAAACGAGACCAAGAAAGAGCTTGATGTGGTGGGTAAGGACAAGTTTCAGCACCTGAGCGATCTTACGATCTCCAAGTTCAACACAACATTGTATGATCAACTGATTGAATTTCTGGAGCATTTGAAAAAATTCTACATTCAGCGCTACAACGCCGCCGACCAGATGAAAGAAAAATTGATCCGCGAAATGACCAACACACCGGAGAGAGAAAAAGAATTTGAACTCTTCCGTGAGCGTTATCATAATGAAGCGATTACCGACCTGGTGAAGAACCTCGCGGAGACTCACCGTATTATCGAGAAAGATGGAAAATTGATTCAAAAGATCTATCCGATCTACAAGGATCCGGACCCGGAGCACATGGTAGATTTCGACGCACAATTTTATATGCCCGCGAAACACTTCCTGAGAAGTAATGTTGATACTTTTTATTTCAACACGGGAGTGATCTGGTCTATGTCACTGGTGCTCGCCATCGCCTTGTATTTCGACATATTGCGTAGAGTTATCGACGGTATCGGAAATTTATCGACACCTGATTTCCTGAAACGCGTAACGTAAATTTCTTTGCACTATGTTTTTCCTGCTCTCTAAAATATTATACTACTTCACCACGCCGCTATTTTGGATTTTTGTTTGCTTCCTAACCTGCGTGGTCGTTAAAAACACGAAGTGGAAAAAAAGAATGTTCTGGACAGGGCTTATTTTATTTTTCTTTTTTACCAATGATTTTGTTGCCAACGAATTCATGTCAGCGTGGGAGGTTGATGCGAAAGCTTTCAAGGATGTGAGGCCACATGAGCTGGCTATCGTGCTCACCGGCGCTACGCAACCTATCTTGCCCGACGACCGAGTTCATTTTCAGCGCGGTGCCGACAGGGTGATTCATACTGTACAGCTTTATAAGTTGGGTCTCATAAAAAAAATACTGGTGAGCGGTGGTAGCGGAAGGATTGTAGATATCAAAGAGCGTGAAGCTGTGGAGTTTAAAAAGGCAATGGTATTGATGGGCATACCCGAAGGAGATATCATGATCGAAGCCGAGACGCGCAACACTTACGAGTCTGCGATAGAGGTGAAGAAGATGTTGGCACAACTGAACTACAAGCCAAGCGATTGCCTGCTCATTACCTCCGCCTTCCACATGAGAAGGTCGTTGGCCAGCTATCGCAAAGAAGGTTTGGAGTTGGAACCGTTCAGCACAGATTTTTATTCCCATCCCCGTTCCTTCTATCCCGACGGTTTGTTAATACCACGGGTTGACGCATTAATGATGTGGACCAGACTTACC
>JBMOKS010000562.1:0-4306 GCA_049324355.1 Bacteroidota bacterium | reverse complement strand
GAATGGGTAGGATTTATAGCTTATAAGCTAGCCGGTCATGCGTAGACTAACAACTTTGATGATAGGGTTGATTATTACATCGGCAGGTGATGCAGCAGCACAAAATGAAAAAGCTATTGTACATAAATTAAAAGCCAGCGAGTTCAAATCAAAGCTCGAAACAACCCGTGATGCTGTTCTGCTGGACGTTCGTATGGCCGATGAGGTGGCGGAAGGATTAATTCCTAACGCCATGACTATCGACTTCAGTGCCGAGGATTTTCCCAGGTCAATTGAAGCGCTCGATAAGGAAAAAACCTATTTCGTCTATTGCGCAAGTGGCGGTCAAAGTAATCAGACTGCATTACTTATGGCCGATATGGGCTTTAAAAAAGTGTATTGTCTCGTGGGCGGAATCAGCGCCTGGAAGGAGAAAAAGTATCCTATCAAGAAAAATTAAAGAGAACTTCTCGCCGAACGAACACCTTCCCGGGGTCAAAGGTATTTAGCTTATTTGGCCCTCCTGAAATGCCCCGTTTTTAGACTGTTTCCAACGTTGGCGGAGAATAAAATTTCTCGTTTCAGGCCATTACAATCATGATATTTTTCTTAACATTGAATTCTTAAAATATTCTTAAACTAACCTCAGAAACCTTATGAACCTGAAGAGATTTCTATCCCTTACGAAGCATGCTTTGCTCGCCACAGCGGTTTTTGTGACGCTGGGCATCAGCAGTTGCGATAACGACGACGACGGACCAACAACATTCAACGGCACTGTGCTGGAACTTATGGCAGACGTTCAGTTTAAACAGTCCGCCACCGTGTCTGCTGATGTAGCGCTCGATTCTGCTCTCAAATATTTCAACCTGTATCCTGACTTAGTTACACTGCTTACGGCAACGCCCAACGTGACCGTTTTCGCACCGAGCAATACAGCATTTGTGAACCTTCTGGCAACGCCCGGTTTTCCTACCAAGATCAGCCTGATCAATCCCGATATCATCAAGGGTGTTTTGGCTTACCACATTGTAAGCGAAAAGAAAATAAAAGCTGATTTGACCTCAGGCGCTACCCTCACCAGCAACTATACAGACCCGACAGCAGGCGTACAAACGATCACCGTCAATGCAAATGGCACCTTGAAGACCGGTTCTACCAACCAGGACATCGATATCGTTGACGCCGATAACCTGGCGACGAATGGCGCGGTACACGTAGTGGAATCAGTTATGATCCCACCTTCTGTAGGTGCTACCCTGACGCCGATCCTGGGCACTACTGCAGGTACTATTTTGTTGGGCAAAGATTTTAGCTACCTCGCCTATATGATCGGTTATGCTGATGCCGGCGTAGCTACAGCCAGCAAAGTAAGCTCTATCCTGGCTAATCCGATCAATCCTAATACCAACCCCAATGGTTTCACCGTATTCGCGCCGTTGAATGCTGTGTTCATCGCTGCTTACAATGCTGCCAATAGTCAGCCCGCAAACAATGTTCCTACCAAAGAACAGGTTCAAGGCTTCATCACCACGGCATGGACAGGCGGTGGTGCCGGTACGGCAGCCGTAACTTTGAAGAACCATATCGTCATGGGTAAATATGTAGTAACAGCTGCCGCAGGTTCTACCACATTAACCAATGGATTAACAATGAGTTCTCTTGCTTCCGTAACCCTTACTACGGTAGTGGGCACACCTAGCGCTCCCAGCAACCCTTATGGTGTGGTGATGACATCGCCTTCAACACCCACATCTCAGGCACCCATTGTTTCTAAAGACCTCGCGCACAGCAATGGTATCGTTCAGGTGATAGCAGGTATTCTGAAACCTCAGTAGTCGCTAGATTCTACGGTAAAAAAAGGAGGCTGTCATGGTGCAGCCTCCTTTTATTTTTTCCTATATGTAATAGCTTACTATTTCAACGAAAGCACCTTTGGAACAAAATCTTCAATGTAGGGTATCACACCGGTGGAGTGATCCGCTCCGGGCAAAGAGATCAATTTTACAATATTGGGGGAAGCGCCACCATTGATTAGGGCTTCATAACTGGTCACCGAATTTACGTAGGGTACTGTAACATCCGCATCGCCGTGATACATGAACATTGGCACGGTGGGAGTCCAATCCAACAAGGAGTTTTCATTAAAAGCATCAACAAGGTAGTTGTATTTTGGATCATTATCGATCTGCGCCAACAGGTCTGCTTTGACCAGATCAGACACTGTAGTGGTGAGTTGGGCGTTGATCTGGCCGCCACTATTGGTGCCGTTGAATAACGGGGGGATTCGCGTCGCATAAGGTTCATTAAAAAAGTCGCTTAACAGGCCATCCCACCCGTAGTAAGACTTGTAACTCATGGCCACGTAGGCTAGATAAAAAGGCTGATCGTAAGTTTCCTGGTCGAAGAAATATTCCTGCATCCCTTTTACATCATACCCACCCGCAGCGGGAAAAGACGCGATCAGCTCAAATCCCTCAAGGCCGGCAGTTTCAATGGCCTGATGTGCGGCCATGGTGGCGTAACCACCTTGTGAATATCCGGCCAGAAAAAGTTCTCCGTTAAAATTCTTTCCGTTCTTGGAAGCCAGTTCGCGCGCTGCTCTTAGAGCATCTAATACGGCCGTTGTAGTGGCTTCTTTTACATAATAAGGATGTAAAATATCTTTTGAGCTGCCAAATCCAATAAAGTCGGGCACAACCGCTACAAACCCCGGAGACGCCAGTGCCGAATACAAAATCAATTGTGAGCTATTGAGGGGTAATGCAGACGGGGCCTCATCATAGTCGACAATGGTGCCATGCTGGAAACTGATCATGTCTATCGATTCGCTGGTTTTCGGTAGGATAACCAGCCCAGAAGCCATGACCTCATCATCTTTATACTCGGTCTTGTAAGTCACCCGGTAGATCTCAACGTCATACTTCAAGGAGCCTGCAACCACGTCGATGCCAGCGGCATTTAAAAAGGTTTGCAGTTCGCTGGCGGTGCGGGTTAGAATAGGAGTGGCCTCCACCAGCACCTTCGGCTTTGCGCCCTCATTGTCATCGCAGGACAATAAGACCAGGGAAAGGAAAAACAGCGGGAGTAAATAACGGAGTTTAAGGAGATGCTTCATAGAATGGTAGTTTGAGATATAAAAATTAAGGCCGGTATGATAACCGGCCTGACGATCTGATTAGTTTCCGATTATCTGAATAATTCGTCGTATGTGACTGAAATGTAGTATAGTCCGGCAATGTTAGGTCCACCACCGCTTTGAATGTACTTGTTGTTCAGAATATTCGACCCGCCGATCTTCAACATGGATTTAAGGTTAGGAATCTTGTAAGATATCTGAGCATCCAACGTGTTGTAAGCCGGCACGGGATAGGAAGTATAGTTCGTGAATGATGACTGCCAATCGAAACCCGTTTGCCATCTCCAGGTAATGTTGAAGCCAAGCTTGTCGGTGAGCTTGCGATTACCAAAGCTAATATTCATTTTGTGTTCGGGAGTATTGAACTCAGGAATGAAGGCTGCACTCGGCAGATCGCCTAGTCTGTTCCAGTTGTAATTACTACTGATGGAGTAACCTTTAGGTAAATTGTAAGTCAGTCCCAACACGGCACCCATGGCCGTAACCTTGCCAGCCGCATTGGTGTAAACGCTCGACGTATTTCCGTCGATGCCGTTACCGGTAAGAAGATGGGCCGATCCGTTTAATAGGGTGGCGTAGTTCGGCGTTCCTTCCAGTGCCGGATCAGCATTATAACTGAACTGATCGTCTTCGATGCTTTGGATTGCCGCATTGGTTGTGTACTCTTCGGCAGTCACCACGATTACTTGCGAGATGAAATCGAAATAAGTGTTATAATAATAAGAGAGATCAACCAGCAAATTGTCGTCAATCACACTCTTGTAGCCAACTTCTATCGAATTGATGCGTTCGGGTTTTACTTCATTGAAAGTTGTGTACGGAACGAGTTTGGCTACAGCAGCAGCAAAATTGCCCGTGGAGAATACTTCGTCTCGGAAGGCCTGCACTGAAGTTGCTTCATACGAAAGATATTGCGTGGGAAATTTCGTAGAGGTTCGAGGCAGCTGATATTTGTCGGAGTAACGCTGCAAACCACCCAGCAGACGCACGCTGATGGTATTCAGGTCGATGTGCTGTCCCTGTGTTGAAGGAATTCTGAAACCGGTTTGGTAAGACAAACGGAAGTTGTGGTTCTGTCCAGCCTTGATCACCGCAGAGATCCTGGGGTTTACCCGGCCCTTGAAGTTTTCGTTCTTATCGTAACGAACAGATCCCGATAGTTTCAGGCGACGGTCGCCCAGCCATTTT
>JBMOKS010000561.1:946-7844 GCA_049324355.1 Bacteroidota bacterium | reverse complement strand
TTGAGGGTCGATGGAAACTTGCAATCCGGCCATGATGGCTTCGCGCGCAGTGGTGGAAACACATCCGTGGGTGTAGAATCCTACGACCAAAACTTCGTCTATATTTCGATTCGCCAGCCACAAACCAATGTCTGTCCCGGTAAATGCACCATACACGTCTTTTTGAAATTCAACTTCCGATTGGCGACCTGCTTTGGGCCCGAAGCCGGGTGTGAATTCTGCTCCCCATGTGCCGGGCTGAAACGCCGGCGACTCGGTGGGTTTGTTATGATGCCTTACCCAAACAATTGGCCTGCCTTCGAGCCGCGCCTCTTCAACACGACGAGCAATTGCGGTGATAGTGTCGGCGTGATTGTACACAGGCCGTTTTCCCAGATCTGAAAATTCATTTTGTACGTCGATCACGATGAGTGCTTGCATGTTTTTTTGATTAAAGTATATGCAAAGCAATGTGGCAGGCGGGCGGATCTCAATCCATTTCTTGCGATGTTTTGGTGACGTGCGATATCTCCCACCCGATCATAGCCTGTTTTCGTACCTTCCCCCAATGGTAGTCGCTCATGTGCCCGTTGCTGGAAATAATTCTATGGCAGGGTATCAGGTAAAGTATGGAATTTTTTCCCACGGCTGTACCTACCGACCGGGCCGCATTCGGTTGGCCTATCGCGTCAGCGATCTGTTGAAAAGAACTCACGGCGCCAAAAGGAACTTTGATCAGCGCCTCCCAAACTTTGATCTGAAAGTCGGTTCCTTGAACCAGCAGGTGAAGTTTTTCCGGATTAACCCTGTTCGGTTGAAATATCTTTTGGATGTACGGCTGCGTAAAATCGGGCCTGTGCATGAGCCTGGCGAAATGCCATTGTTGAGAGAACTCCTGAAATTCGTTTCTCTTTTTTTCTTCGTCTACAAATTTCAGGGTGCAAATACCTTTTTCAGCTACCGCGATAAAACACATTCCGAAGGGCGACGCGTGGTATCCATAAAATATTTCGAGGCCGGCTCCGGCATGCTTGAACTGATGAGCCGACACGCCTTCCACGCTCACAAACAGATCGTGAACCCTGGATTGCGCCGAAAGTCCGGCTACCTCGGCAGCCTCCATCATGTTGCGCGTCTCCTGGATTTTTTCTTTGAGGTAGCTGACAGTGATGTATTGCAGAAATTTCTTCGGACTGATGCCCACCCAATCGGTAAACATCTTCTGAAAATGGAATGGGCTTACGTGTACCATTCTAGCCACGTCGTCAAGGTGAGGTTGTGATTTGAAGTTTTCGGTGAGGAATCCGATAGCTTTTACAATTCGTTGGAAGTTAACCGCCTGCTGAGTCATGGGTGTTGAAACGAAAATCTAAAGCTATTGATGCTCCGCAGATTGGGGCAATCTGAAACTTGCTATCTATCCGGCGTTCCTGGCGCGCCCCGATCCCGCCTATGCAGTATGAACAACGGCTTTTCAAGTCATTTCTTAAGAAAAGGTTGGAATAAGAAACCTTTTGAGTTAAAAATTGGAGCTATATTAGCTTTAAAGAATGCTGAAACAAGAATTACATAGAAGAAAAATCAAAGCCGCATTAGCTCGGGTTATTGCCCCGTACGCCTATTGGTCTTATGCTCCAATAGATCCCTTCGAAATTTCTGACGAAAATCTGATTGAAGCCGTGCTTATTCATGGTAACGATCCCTTAAAATACCGGCTTTTTAAATTGTTTAGCAAGCAAAAAATCAGAAGGGTCTGGGAGCAAAAGTTGATCATTCAGGATTCTCGCTTACACGGTTTAAATAGAAAAATTGCCACCGAGTGGTTCCATTTACGGAACCCGGAACATCATATTCAGCAAGCCTACAAGAAATACAATTTATATGACAGGTTTAGCGCCTAAGACGCTAGCTATTTTTGATGCCGTTTCGTCTCTCTACTGTATCCAAAATTTTGTGCTTGTCGGTGGCACCGGTATGGCCCTCCAAATTAACCATAGGCTAAGCGAGGATCTTGATTTTTGCAAGTGGGTACCCGTTTCCAACGCTGCCAATGGCATAGACATCAAAACAATAGAAGTCGAATTGAAAAATAAATTTTCCGAGGTTAAAACAAACCCGTTAAGCTTTGATCAGGTCGATTTTTATGCCCGTGGTGTTAAACTAAGTTTCTTCAATGAAGTTGGTTACACGAAACCAGATTTTGAGCCTATTAAGCTTAAGGAAAATCTGTTATCAGCGCCACTTGGCGTTATTGGGAGCATGAAAATAAAAACCATGTTCGAAAGAAATGTTTTCCGGGATTACTATGACGTGTTTGTTCTGTTAAAAGAAGGTGTCGTCACGATCGATCAATTAATTGAGTCCTCAGTCCGCTATCATAGCAAACTCAAAAAGCAGATGATCATCAATCGACTTCAACGATGGGAACAGGTTGCTAATGAAAAGGGATTTGCTTTTCTAAAGCCAAAGTATGACGCTAGTGCAAGGGAAATCGGCGAGTTTCTAATCAAGCTCACATCACAGGGCTGACTTTTTCCTAAAAAATACGGCAGGTTTTAAGCTAATTTTTCGCGCGATCGCACGTTTTGATGGTTTGATTTTGGCTGCAGCGGTTTGTTAAGAATGTTGTTGTAACTACTCCGCCTATCCCAATGTCGCCAGCCACCCAAGCACCATTTTCTTAGACTGCCCGGTTCCATTAATTTCCTGACGGCAAATTCGAATACTCCATGAATCCGATAAATCGCTTCTAAAACCTAAATAACTAGCAATGTCTTTATCGAAATGAACCAACCACTAAGATTCTTTGTACTAGATCAAAAAAACAACAGTATGCAATCACAGGTCTTTATTAACATGGCTCTCAAAGCGTGGGATGTACAGGTCAGCCGCGCCGACAAATTTTTCAACAGCCTGGACGACGAATCTTTATCAAAAGAAATAGCGCCTGGAAAAAACAGGATCACGTACCTGTTGGGTCACCTGGTTGCCGTAAATGATGGGATGATATCTCTGTTCGGACTCGGCCAGCGTTCTTTTGCTCATCTGGACGAAGCTTTTGTTAAAAACCCTGATCGCTCGAACCTCCCCACTCCCGATGCCGCCACGCTAAAACAAAATTGGAAAAGCTCCAACGAACAGCTCTCCGCTCTTTTTGCCAAGATGACTCCCGAAGAGTGGTTTGGCAGACATAATTCTATGACTGATGAAGATCTCGTGAACGAGCCCGGCCGCAATAAGTTGAGTGTGTTGATGAATCGTACGAGCCACCTGGCTTACCATTTAGGACAGTTGGTATTGGCGAAATAAGATAGCCGCTGGCATTGGTTAAATAAGTCTTTGTCCAGCTTAAACAAAAAAAAATAGCCCTGATTTTTTAAATCAGGGCAACTTAGTGGAGCATATCGGAGTCGAACCGATGACCTCTACAATGCCATTGTAGCGCTCTAGCCAGCTGAGCTAATGCCCCTTCTTTTATGAACTGTGGGTGCTTCGCACCCCGAAGCCTTGGCGTAGGGGTGCAAATATATTCCAAAAACTTATGCTGGCAAAGATTTTATACGTTCTGCCATGGCTCTTATTTTTCGTACCCTTTCCGGGTCTACCGTGCGCAACTTGAACTCCGAGCCCTCGTCAGAACCCATGCCGGCAATTTGTTGATTTCTGAATTGCATGGGGCTTTCTTTGGCGGTGGTAGCAGAAAAATGGATCTCTTCGACACCGGTCTTTTGAACGATCTCCTCCACCGTATTTTCGTTCACACCCGACCCCGCCATGATCGCAATTCTGCCATTGGCTCTTTTGACCAGCTCGCCGATCAAAGCAACACCCTTAACCGCCTGCGTTTGCTGGCCCGACGTCAGAATTCTATCAAACCCGGCTTCAATACAATCTTCCAGCGCCTCAAAAGGATCGCGTGTCATATCGAAAGCCCGGTGGCAGGTAACTTTCAGCGGACGCGCTTTGTCGATCAGTTCTTTACAACGTTTCTTGTCGATCCTTCCATCGGCCGTTAATATCCCCAACACAATACCATCCACGCTGAGCTTCTGGCATTGAGAAATATCACGCTTCATAGCATGGAACTCGTAGCTGGAATAATGGAAATCGCCACCACGCGGACGGATCATCACAAACACATCGATGCCCAGGTTTTGCCTCACGATGTCTATCGTGCCGTATGAGGGCGTGGTGCCGCCTTCGCCGGGGTTCTCGCATAATTCTATCCGGTCTGCTCCGCCATCCAATGCTTTCAGGGCAGAGTCAATGTTGTATACTACAATTTCGACAGTCATTAAAAATTACTCTTGGCGTCTATCAATCGGTTTCCTGAGTTATCATGCACGGCGTAGTTAAATCCTTTTTGCAAACAATATGCACCGTACTCTCCGTTTTTGTTCAACGCTAGAAATCCCACCTGCACTTCTTTGGCTTTCGCGGGATTTTTTTTAAGGATACGTTCCACCGCCAAGCGGCAAGCGTCTTCGGGCGAGTTGCCTTGCCGCATCAATTCTACCACAAGATGGCAGCCTACAATGCGGATGACTTCCTCTCCTACTCCGGTGGCAGTTGCCGCACCCACTTCATTGTCTACATAAAGTCCTGCTCCAATAATAGGTGAGTCACCCACACGTCCGCGCATTTTGTAAGCCATGCCGCTGGTGGTACAGGCGCCGGAGAGATTTCCGCTGCCGTCAAGTGCTATGATACCGATGGTGTCGTGGTTTTCGATGTTTACGATCGGTTTATATTCCGATTTTTTCAGCCACTCTTTCCAGGCTTTTTCGGAATCTTTGGTAAGGAGTTTTTCTTTTTTGAAACCATTCTCGAGCGCGAACTTCAAAGCTCCCTCACCCACCAGCATTACGTGTGGTGTTTTTTCCATCACTTTTCGTGCTACGGAAATCGGGTGAACAATGTGTTCGAGGAAAGCCACCGATCCGCAATTACCATGTTCATCCATGATACAGGCATCGAGCGAAACGTGGCCGTCTCGGTCGGGCAGTCCGCCGAGTCCAACAGAAGTTTCTTTGGGGTCGGCTTCGGGTACCCACGCTCCTTTTTCAACTGCGTCGAGTGCGCGTCCGCCGGTCGATAAAACTTTCCACGCCTCGACGTTGGCTTGTAGTCCAAAATTCCATGTCGAAAGTACGATGGGTTTGTTTACTTCCGTGGATCGTGCAAAGAGTTTAGGTGCCGACAGCACTGAAGCCGTGAGTGCCGAAAGCTTAATGAATTTTCTCCGTGAATGCATTTATGTTCTTAGTTCGAAGTTCAATGTTCGAGGTTCAATGATCCTGTTTCTAAGTTGAAAGACCAAGAAAAATTACACTAAAAAATCCTCCGTGCGCCACGGAATCTTTTTTGATAGTATTCTGCGAAGATGTTAGTCTCTACCACGCCAAGTGCAGAGGATGCGTGGATGAATTTTATTTCGTTTTTACTTTTTCTTTCAGTCACCAGGCCCACATGGGTTACACGTCTCTTCTTGCTTCCGGTGGCAAAGAATACCAGATCGCCCGGCTCGAGGTCTTTCATATTTACTTCCTGGCCTATCTTGCTTTGGTCTCTCGAACTGCGGGGAAGGCTGACGTCGATGACTTTAAATGAGTTGATAAGAAGCCCGGAACAATCCATTCCCGCGCGGGTTGTGCCTCCGTATTTATAGGGTGTGCCAATGTAGCTCCGCGCGGCGACGATCACTTTGTCTATTTTCTCCTCACGAACAGTTGCTTTGTGCGGCGATGCACACGATACCAGAAAAAGTGTTAACAGCAGTGCCATGTTGAGAAGAAGCTTTTGATTAATTTTGAGTTGAAAAAATAGCTTCATTTGAACGCTAGAAATTATTCACCAAATATACCAGATTCATGCCATTTACTGAAGTAACGGTCGATATCATCGGTCAATTTGAAGCCATTGTCGGCAAAGCGAACGTGGTCTTAGATCCTGAAAAGCGGTATGACTATTCTCACGACGAGACCGAAGACTATTCGTTCCTTCCCGACGTGGTATTAAAACCGGGCTCGACCGAGGAAATCAGTCAGATCATGAAACTCTGTCATGAGCACGTTATCCCGGTGACACCCCGAGGCGGCGGTACAGGGCTAAGTGGTGGCGCATTGCCAGTTCGCAAAGGCGTGGTGATCTCGATGGAGCGTTTCAACAAGATCCTTCACATCGACGAATTGAATTTGCAGGCCATCGTCGAGCCTGGCGTGATCACGGAAGTTTTTCAGAATGCCGTGAAAGAAAAAAATCTCTTCTACCCTCCCGACCCGGCAAGCCGCGGCTCCTGTTTTATCGGTGGTAATGTATCCGAAAATAGCGGTGGACCAAAGGCGGTAAAATATGGCGTGACACGCGACTACGTACTTAATCTCGAAGTGGTATTGCCTACCGGCGATGTTATTTGGACGGGCGCAAATGTTCTAAAGAATTCCACAGGATACAACCTTACCCAATTGATGTGCGGCAGCGAAGGAACCCTGGGTATTATTACAAAAATTGTTTTTAAACTCCGGGGCCTGCCGCAAAAATCGGTTTTATTATTGATTCCGTTTGTTACCAACGCAGAAGCGTGTAAAGGCATCGCCGAAATTTTCCGTGCCGGCATTCAGCCCTCAGGCATGGAGTTCTTCGAACGCGAAGCGGCGATGAAAACCATCGACTATTGCGAAAAGATCTATGCGGCAAAAGTGACAACGCCGTTCCCCGAAAATATGGACGCCTACCTATTATGCGAACTCGATGGAAACGATGAGGAAGTGTTGATGCGCGATGCAGAACGTGTGATGGGCGTGGTCGAAAATTTCCAAGTTGGCGAAGTACTGTTTGCCGAAACAACCGCACAAAAAGAAGAACTCTGGAAGATCCGGAAAAATATATCGCCCGCCGTCAACGCCTCTTCGCTCACGAA
>JBMOKS010000561.1:0-936 GCA_049324355.1 Bacteroidota bacterium | reverse complement strand
AAGTCAGAAGATGTAGTGGTGCCGCGCGCCAATCTGCCCAAACTGATCATCGGCATTAAAGAGATCGGTAAACGTTATGGTTTTAACTCGGTATGTTACGGCCATCTCGGCGATGGTAACTTGCATGTCAATGTAATGAAAGAACAGATCAGCGACGACGACTGGAATACCAAGGTTGTGGACGGCATCGGAGAGATATTCAAGCTCACTGTAAGCCTCGGTGGAACATTGTCTGGCGAACATGGTATCGGCATCGCCAAAAAACCATATATGCCTATCGCCATGCGGGAAGCAAACCTATTGTTGATGCGTGGAATAAAAAAAGCGTTCGACCCCAATGGCATTCTGAATCCTGGAAAAATATTCTAACACCATTCCGGCCAACGAGATAATAAACCAGCAGCGGAAAACTTTTTGCTGCTGGTTTTTTTATTGTCAGCCGCACACTATGAACTTATTGGGAATTCCTTAAATTCACAGGCAACTAAATCATCTCATAATGAAACGTAACATTGCTATTGTAGTCATATCCCTCAGCTTATTTGCGGCTTGCACATCGGCACCTAAGGATCAATCACAAGCCGATACCGTGGCGACAACAGCCGTAGCGGATACCGAGCCACAAAATCAACTGACCGAGCAAGAAAAAGCCGATGGCTGGAAACTTCTGTTCAACGGTGAAAACCTGGACGGTTGGAAGATCTACAAGGGCAAAGAAAACAATAGCTGGGAAGTTCTCGACGGCACGCTGCATTGCAAACCATTCGATGCGGCTGAAAAACGTGCGGACATCATGACAGCAGACGAGTATCAAAATTTCGAATTGACGTTCGACTGGAAAATCACACCGCAGGGAAACAGCGGGGTCATGTTTCGAGTTACGGAAGCCTTTGATCAGCCCTACCTTTCAGGCCCCGAATACCAGGTGATTGACGA
>JBMOKS010000560.1:0-7950 GCA_049324355.1 Bacteroidota bacterium | reverse complement strand
TTACGTCTTTACGAACCGGAAAAGTCGTTACCCTTTCAGTATCAGGCATTGAAATTATTGAAAGAAGTCAGCAACGACGCCCGGATCTATGTGCACAAGACCGGCTTCGATCCGCCACCCCTCAAGGAAGAGAAGCGACTTTCCGGTGATCTCACAGAGATCAAAGGGTCATTTGAACGAAAAAACTTAGCTGGCCAGGAAAAATTTCCCGGTATCGCAGCTGCGCTAAAAAAAGTAGACCTCTTGCTGCAAACATCAAATGAACTAAATGCTGCCGACAAAAGGATTTTGATTCAAGGCGGGCAGGAACTATCGGCACTCGCGTTGAAGTATCCTGGAAAATACCTGGAAAGTCTTTCCCTGATCAAGGCATTGAATGAGAATGAGATCAAATCAACCAACGTACGCGCGGCCCTTCTCAAGATCCGAAGGTCACTCTGGGATGCACTTCCCGACAAAGCGATGTTGCCAGAGCCTGGACAGCAATCGTTGCATCATCTGGAAAAACAATTCATTCAAAACCTCGAGACCATTTACAAATGAATGAATTTGGATTCGCTGTAGGCCCGACAGCCGCAATTTTAATCGCTAAGGTTGTCGTTGTATTGGCTGGCTTTCTTGCCTGGAAGGAATCTCGACGAGCCTATCGCTTCAAAGAGATCCGTATCATCGCGCAACTTATCATGTTGTTTGCGCTGGGGAACATTTTCCTTCGCCCATATTATAAAACCAAAATATCAAATTCGGTCATTTTGCTCACACCAGGCTATTATTCACGGCAAGTCGATAGCCTATTGAAAATCGATCCAACGCTAAAGCTCGTGCATACGTATGATACAAAACCTTTCCGTCACTCCGCAAGCCTCAACTCCTATCATGAACTCTCATCTATGCGGTCAGACATCAGCTATATCATTGGCAATGGCTTACCCCCGCACGCACTGGAGCTAGTGCAACATCACGCCTTCGAATTTATTCCATCGCCTTCACCGGAAGGTATCTTGCAATTGACACTACCAAAAAAAATCATAGCAAACCGGAAAAACTCCATTACAGGTGCACTCAACAATTCTTCGACAACCAAACTGTGCCTATCCGGACCAGGAGGAAAAGAAGATTCGATCGTGATCAACAAAAAAGGGCACCAACAATTTAGACTGAACTTCGAACCCAAGCGACCTGGAAATTTTCTGTATACACTCACCGTAAGCGATGGCAAAGGGGCGGTCATCGAAACAATTCCCGTCAGCGTAACCGAACAGCGGCCTTCGGAAATTCTTTTTATGCTGAACTACCCTACGTTCGAAACAAAGTACCTGAAAAACTTTTTAGGAAAACGTGACAGACTCACCATTCGCTATCTTATCTCCAGGCACACTTATCGCTATGAATTCGTAAACCGGGATCAACGTCAGATCAACAAGATCAATAAAACCACGCTCGATGAATTTGATTGCATCGTTATCGATACCGATGCACTGCAATCTCTGAGCTCTGCTGAGTTATCGTCGTTGCGCGAAGCCGTGCGATCCGGGTTGGGTGTGTTGGTGTTGTTCAACGAGTCGCCGGAGAAAATTCGATCGGTTCAGTCACTGCTGCCTTTTTCATTTGAAAAAATCCCGACAGACACTGCATCCCTCAGCATAGACGCGAAAAAGATAGTACTTCCAGCTTGGCCCCTGCGCCCGCAACCAGCAACTTTTGTCAGACCGGTGATCGTAAATAAAAATCGAATGTTGGCCGGTTATGTTCACCAAGGCGCGGGCAAAATTGGATTCCAATT
Source organism: Bacteroidota bacterium (assembly GCA_049324355.1). Taxonomy (GTDB): domain Bacteria; phylum Bacteroidota; class Bacteroidia; order Cytophagales; family Cyclobacteriaceae; genus Chryseosolibacter. The sequence goes on along the minus strand of JBMOKS010000560.1, from coordinate 6,167 downwards.
GCTACAGGAAACTTTTGGCCTGACGCTGAAAGGAGACTCGATTTCTTACAGTTCCCTTTGGAGCAAGCTCATTGAAAACATTTCTCGTGACGATTTGAATAAATCTTCTGTTCGCATCACAAGCCTTCCGCCTTATTTCGAAGACGAACCGGTAAATGTCGAAGTGATCGCTACCGAAGAGCCCGAATTGTTTCACGGCGAAGCGGAAGTCCCACTCGCCGAAGACGTTGTGATCGACGACCTGTGGCACGGCAGGATCTGGGCCGGGTCGCCAGGGTGGCATTCGTTGACCATCACGCAAGACTCAACAGAACTTTTTTACTATACCTCTGAACCAGGCGCCTGGAAGTCCCTGTCCATCGCAAACGCAATCCATCAAACCGGAATCGGAAAAGCTAAAGCGACAAGCGAAAAGAAAACGCATCAGGAAAATCGCTTAGTCCCACCCTGGATATTTTTTGTGATTTTTTTGCTGAGTGCAGGATTCTTGTGGCTGGCGCCGAAATTAAGTTGAAAGTGAAGATCTCTTTATTTGCGTCTGCACGTTCTCTTCAGATTAAAGTCCGAAGAGAATAAACACAAAGAACAAGAACAACTACTTTGATTTTTTCTTTGGTTTTTCCGTCGCCTCAATGAGCGTAACGAGTTCCTCATACCACGCTTCTCCATATTTTCGGATCAGCGGATCTTTCAGAAATTTATAGACAGGCACTTGTAGTTCTTTACCCAGCGCACAGGCCGGGCTGCAGATGTGCCACTTGTGATAGTTGAGGGCTTCGAAATCTTTTTTGCGGCTAACGCGAATGGGGTATAAATGACACGAGATTGGTTTTTTCCAATCCACCACGCCGTCATTGTAGGCTTCTTCGATGCCGCATTTGAGCACTCCCTTTTTGTCGTACTTGGCATAAGCGCATTCGCGGCCGTCGATCACCGGCGTACAATGCTCATCTTCGTCGTCGACGGTGTGAGTTCCTTGTTTCTCGATGGCCTTGATACCTTCCGGGGTGAGATATTTTTTAATCTTCGGATAAATTTCCTCGAGGATTTCCAACTCACTTTCATCGAGTGGGGCGCCAAAATCGCCTTCCACGCAGCAAGCGCCCTTACACTTCTCCAGATTGCAGACAAACTCCTTATCACGAATGTCGTCGGATACTAAAATATCTCCTACTTTGATCATGGCGCAAAGGTAGTACTATAAACCAAGGCATAAAAGCGCCTGAATTATTTAGACAATTTTCATGTTGACTTACCAGTTACGCATTTGACTATGAAGCTCTTTCACGAAAAGTGACACCTTTCACTTTAAGTAGCTTAAAATTCCTTGAAAATTTTTACGAATGTGGGCTTATCGGGGTGATGGATAAGATTAATTTGCGGTTTGTATGATGGATTACATAGAGAGTTTGAATGAACCCCAGCGCGAAGCCGTATTAAATACCGACGGACCGTGCATGTTGATTGCCGGTGCTGGTTCCGGTAAAACCCGGGTGTTAACCTTCCGCATTGCCCAACTTATGGAGAAGGGTGTTGACCCGTTCAACATCATGGCATTGACCTTTACTAATAAAGCCGCTAAAGAAATGCGCGAAAGGATTGAAAAAGTTGTGGGTCACGATGCCCGCAATCTTTGGATGGGAACCTTTCACTCGGTCTTTGCCCGCATCCTGCGTGCCGAGGCGCATCATCTCGGTTATCCCAACAATTTTACCATTTACGATACCGACGATTCCAAGTCGCTGATCAGGAGCATCCTGAAAGAAATGGGGCTTGACGACAACGCCTATAAACCCAACACGGTTTATAACCGGATCTCAGCCGCTAAAAACAGGCTCATAGGCTGGCAAGAGTACCTGGCCAACGCCGAACTCATGGCCGACGATGCATCCAACATGCGCCCGGAGATGGGCAGGATCTATAAAACCTATGCCCAGCGCTGCTTTAAGTCCGGCGCCATGGATTTCGACGATCTGCTTTTCAACACTGATAAACTTTTTAAGGAACACCTCGAGGTATTGAATAAATACCAGCACCGCATTCATTACGTACTCGTAGACGAGTTCCAGGATACCAATTTGTGTCAATACTTTATCATCCGCAAGCTGGCATCCGTTCGACAAAACATTTGCGTGGTTGGCGACGACGCACAAAGTATTTACGCCTTCCGTGGTGCCGACATCACCAACATCCTAAACTTCGAACGTGACTATCCGGAGCTGAAGGTCATTAAACTCGAACAGAACTATCGCTCAACGCAAACAATTGTCAATGCGGCCAACTCAGTGATTAAAAGAAACCGGGCACAGCTTCCCAAAAAGGTCTGGACTTCGAATGAGGAAGGTAATTTGATCGAGCTGATCAAGGCGGTGTCTGACAACGAAGAGGGCCGGCTGGTGGCATCGTCTATTTTCGAAGAAAAAATGCAACATCAGCTGAAGTTCAGCGATTTTGTAGTACTCTATCGCACCAACAGCCAGTCGCGCGCGATAGAAGAATCGCTTCGCAGATTGAATATCAAGTATAAAGTTGTTGGAGGACTTTCATTCTATCAGCGCAAGGAGATCAAAGACCTGCTTGCTTACCTTCGCTTTGCCCTGAACCAACAGGATGAAGCTTCATTCAGAAGGATCATCAATCTCCCCAAGCGTGGCATCGGCGACTCCACCGTTGATAAGATCGTGGTCGCGGCAAATGATCACACCATGACGATATGGGAAGTGTTGCAAAACGCCACGTCATTTGTCGGCGGACGTGCAGCAGGACCGATTGAAGACTTCGTGGCCATGATCAAACGTTTCAGTCTTGAACTCGAGCGAAAGGACGCTTACGATGCTGCTTTCGAGATAGCAAAAGGTTCTGGATTATTGAGAGAGCTGTATGAAGACAAGACCGTTGAGGGGTTAAGTCGATATGAGAACGTTCAGGAATTGCTGAATGCCATTAAAGAATTTACCGACGATCCCGAACGCCAGGATAAAAGTCTTGGTGCTTTCCTCCAGGAAATTTCGCTGGTCACCGGCCAGGATGAAGATAAGGATAAGGACCCTGAAAAAGTTACGCTGATGACCATCCACATGGCCAAAGGCCTTGAGTTCCGCTACGTCTACATCGTCGGGTTGGAAGAAGACCTATTCCCCTCTCAAATGATGCTGAGCAGCCGCGCCGATCTTGAAGAAGAGCGACGTCTTTTTTATGTGGCTATCACCAGGGCGCAGAAGAGATTGTTCCTTTCTTATGCCCTCTCCCGCTACCGCTTCGGGAGACTAAAAAACTGTGAGCCCAGCCGCTTCCTGGACGACATCGATCAGACCTTCATCAAGGTCAGCACTAAAATGGGTGGAGGCCTGGAGTCGGCGCCGCCGCCAAGCCAATATGCTAAAAACCTCGTTAATGGCATCAAAAAAACCATTTCCTCTACCCCTGTCGCTAAATCCGCCACAGCTTATAAACCTTCGGTGGATTTCATCCCCAGCGATACCTCCGGGCTGAAGGAAGGTATGAAGGTTGAACACCCCAAGTTTGGGTTTGGAACCGTGCTCCAGATGGATATGAGCGGCGCCGACAAAAAGGCCAAAATAAACTTTAACGATTTTGGTGAAAAGACCTTATTGCTTAGCTTTGCTAAGCTCAAAATCCATAACTAGGGCTAAATACTGAGGTTTGAAAGGAAAGCACTCCCTGGTTTGAATCCAGCCCCTCGTAAGTTAAAGAGTAGTAAAATTTTAAAGGAACAATCCAATTCCATGATCGGAGAATACAACACGCAGAGACCACAGATCATTCTGAAAGAATACGGTCGTAATGTGCAAAAACTGGTGGAATACATCAGAAACATCCCCAGCAAAGAAAAGAGAACAGAACTCTCCTACACCTTGATCGAGTTGATCAAGCAACTCACACCCACGGTAAAAGAACAGCCCGAAAACCCCCAGCGGGTTTGGGATGACCTGTATATCATCGCCGATTTTAACCTGGACGTAAACAACCCGTATCCCAAGCCGGAGCGTGACATTCTTTTCAAAAAGCCAGACCGCGTAGACTATCCGCAGAGCCAGATCCGCTTCAAGCACTACGGCAAGAACATTGAAAAGCTCGTGAAGGAAGCCCTGAAAAAAGAAGATCCGCAGGAACGCGAAGATGCTATCATCTATCTCGGCAAACTGATGAAAACATTCTACGGAAACTGGAATAAAGAAACCCTGGATGACTCCGTTATCCTAAAAGATATTCAGGAAATGTCAGGCGGCGCACTCCGCATGACGCTCGATAAGATCCGTGAAGACAATCTATTCGAAAAATTGTACCGCGAACGTAAGAAAGTGAAGCCGCAACAAGGCGGTAGTGGCCATCAGGAAAGAGGCCAACGCCATCAAGGCGGCGGTGGCCACCGCCAGTTCAATAAGAACAAGGGCAATAATTTCCGCAGAAGAAGAGACCAATAACGGGCCTGCCGGTATAATTTTTTTGTTCAACTTCCTTATTGTCAATCTCAACGTTAAAGGATGAGTATTTTTAAGATCCGTGGCGGTAAAAAGCTAAAAGGAGAAATTATTCCGCAAGGCGCCAAAAACGAGGCCCTCCAGATCATCAGCGCGGTACTACTCACCAGCGAACCGGTTACGATCCACAACATACCCAACATCGTAGACGTCAACAAACTGATAGACCTGGTCGGTGACCTCGGCAGTAAAGTTGAAAAGCTTGGGCCTGAATCATACCGGTTTACGTCAGACAAGATCAATACAAAATTTCTCGAGACTGAAGAATACAGAAAAAAGGCGGCTGCCCTTCGGGGATCTGTGATGCTGTTAGGGCCGATTTTAGCACGCTTCGGGAAAGCCACTATTCCGAAACCCGGTGGCGACAAGATCGGTCGTCGTCGTCTCGATACACATTTCCTTGGCTTTCAAAAGCTCGGCGCAAAATTCAATTTCGACGCAGCAGAACATCTCTTTCATATCGATGCAACTGAATTAAAAGGTTGTTACATGTTATTAGATGAAGCATCGGTAACAGGCACAGCCAACGTGATCATGGCCGCTGTGCTCGCCAAAGGAAAAACAACTATTTACAATGCAGCCTGCGAGCCCTACCTGCAACAACTTTGTTTGATGCTCAACCGCATGGGCGCCAAGATCACCGGCGTGGGCTCCAATTTATTAACCATTGAAGGCGTCGAAAAATTAGGCGGAACTGATCATACGCTTCTTCCCGACATGATCGAGATCGGAAGTTTTATTGGCCTGGCTGCCATGACCCAATCGGAGATCACAATAAAAAATTGTCGTATCGACATGCTGGGTATCATTCCAGAGGTCTTCAAAAGACTGGGTATCAAATTAGAATTCCGCGGCGACGATATTCATATTCCATCACAGGAACGCTACGAGATCGAAACGTTTATCGATGGCTCCATACTCACCATTGCCGACGCGCCCTGGCCCGGATTTACGCCCGACCTCCTGAGTATTGTACTGGTCATTGCCACACAAGCCAAGGGTACAGTACTGATCCACCAGAAAATGTTCGAAAGCCGTTTGTTCTTTGTCGACAAACTCATCGACATGGGTGCCCAGATCATCCTCTGCGACCCTCATCGCGCTACGGTGATAGGACTTGATCGAAAACAATTGCTGCGCGGCATCAAGATGGCTTCGCCTGATATTCGTGCCGGTGTGGCGCTGCTCATTGCTGCACTATCAGCCAGCGGCACAAGTGAAATTTCCAACATCGACCAAATCGACAGAGGATATCAAAATATCGATCAGCGTTTACAAAAAATCGGCGCTGACATTGTAAGAGTCTAACCGAGACGATACCTGATTTTTCTCCTGCAAATTTATTTTCCGACAATTCAATTTATACCCCGCCATGAAACTGAGGATGCACCTGACTTTTGTTTTTTTACTTTGCTTTTCATTCGCATTTAGCCAGGATTTTGTTCCCGGTTACATTGTAAAAAACAGCGAAAAGATCGGCGGACTCATCAAGTACAACCGCGCCATAGCAAAGAAGGGTGTTCTCTTTTTCAAGAAAGATGCTTCAAGTGAAAGCCAGGAGTTAACCACTCAGGATGTGGAGTACTTTCACCTTAACCCTCACAATGCTTCTTTTAAAGTCGTGACGGGTGAAGAGAACAAGAAAATATTCGCAGAGGTCCTGAT
>JBMOKS010000559.1:0-7975 GCA_049324355.1 Bacteroidota bacterium | reverse complement strand
GGTCGGCTTCGTTTTTTAAAATAGGACTTGCCAACAAATTCATTTCTTCCGGAAAATCGGAATAGTCGCCATCTATAAACACAACAACAGAGGGTGCGGGAATAAGGCTTTTGCAATATTCGATTCCTTTCAAGCAAGCGCGTCCGTAGCCCGGTGTGGGTTCATGGAGAACTGTTGCGCCAGCTTCTTTGGCAACCCGTGCTGTGTCGTCAACGGAAGCATTGTTTACCACAATGATTTCGTTGACAATGTCTTTCGGGATCTCGCGCAGAACTTTAGCAATACTGGTCTCCTCGTTATGGGCTGGAATAATAACCTTGATGATCGGCTGCAAGCAATGTAAGTTAACTATTCAACAATTTTAATGTGATTGTTTCCCACCAGAATGGGTTTACCGAATCTTCCTTCTTCATCTTTCACTTCAAGATTTAGAACACCACGCGGACAAACCGCCGAACATACGCCGCAACCCACACATGACGAGCGAACAATATTTTGCCCGCGTTGCGCGTACCATCGAACGTCGATGCCCATTTCGCAATAAGCCGAGCAGTTCCCACACGATATGCATTGCCCGCCATTGGTTGTAATTCTGAAGCGCGATTTGAAACGTTGTATAAGTCCCAGGTACGCTGCCAGTGGACAACCAAACCGGCACCACATACGGTTGCCCATCAAGGGATAGAAACCTGTGCCCACCACACCTGCAAACCCTGCACCGATATACACTCCGTAAATTTCTCTTAACGTATAACTATCGACAAAGAAAAACCACGATGATTTGGTAAAATACGTGTACAATACAGAGACCGTCATCACCACAGCGAAAAGCAATACACCGTGAATAAGCCATCGTTCGATTTTCCATGCCGTCAGTGATTTGTCCGAAAGCTGCCGATACGGATCACCGAGTGTTTCGGCCAGTCCACCGCATCCACATACCCACGAGCAGTACCAGCGCTTGCCGAAGAAATAAACGAAAACGGGCACACCGATGATGATCAACGCAATGCCCCACCCGAGCATAAAAATCCCAAGTGTCCCGTTGGCGATAAGTTGATCCAGGCGACTGTCGAAAAAGAAACTGTAATCGAGTGGCCAGATGTTTTTAAAATCGAAATAAGGTTTATTCAGACGGATGAGAAATTCGGGGATTAGAAAAGCAAAAGCTGTTTGGAAGAACATCACAGACACCGTGCGCACGACCTGGTATCTGCTGTGCCGGTATTGGATCATAAATCGAACACCCATAATCAGTATACAAAGTGTATACAAAAATCCGTAGAGGAAAAATCTTCCGGCTTCATGGCCATTGAGAAATTCGCTCACGGGATCGGCCATGATGACCCAGTTGGTCATATACTCGGGGAAAAAGTAAAGCAGGATATAAAATACGATGAGCCACGTTCCGGTAAGAATACCCAGCCAGCCGACGTTCTTCATGGGGTTGAAGTAGATATTGTTATTTTTAATGCCAGGCGGCTGCTCCAGCTTGGGAAGTATGAACATCATCGCGCCCACAAGGCAGAGTCCCACGGTGAGCAGCAGAAAGAGCAAGGGATTGTTTTTAACCGGACTTACGGCTGATGCTTTTGTTAGGGCGTACTTGAGATCTTTCACAGCATATCGATCAAACCCCACCTGGTTGGTGATGCCGAACCGTGTGATGTTATCGTTTACCTGATGAAGTTTCGAACGCAGCACTTCTTTCGAAGCGAATTCCTGTCCGTCCAGCCAGCTTGCGTATTCTTTAAACGATTTGTTTTTGAACGCTGAAGTTTCATTCGAAGTGCGGAATATCGAATCAACAACGGCTATTGAAAACTTGTTCTGACTGCGCGCTACGATAGTGTTCAGCTCGGCTTCGGTGATCTTGTATTTTTCAAGCTGCTGTGCGTTAATGCGTTCGAATACCGACGAAAGTTCGCCGACAAATTCAAAATTGGAGGCTACCCGGTTGTTAAGCAATGAAACAGACTCGGCCTCAAAAAGTTTACGCTTTGTACTGTCGGCTATTGTTTTGTTGACAACGTCCGGTGTAAGCTTGAAGTGCGCCCAAAAGAAAGAAACGTTGAACAGGAAAAACCCCGCTATGAAAACCGCTAAACCTGATATCTTAATTATCTTCATTTCTAACGACGAGTAGTTTAAAGTATAAAGCCCGGGGACCTGGTTCTTGCCAGCTATTGACCGATTCCCGATGCAATCGTTGAATGCTGTTCTTCAAATTGTCTGCGAATGTCGTCTTCGTTTGACGCAAAGAACTCCGGGTCGAAATTCGCGGCTTTCAAATTGTTCATCACAAAATGAATGTCGCGCTTTTCGCGAAGCCAGCGATCAAACGACTCATGCCGGTATCTGATGCCGAAACAATTGATACCTGAAAACTGGTCGCTTTCTTTGTGCCAGACTAAATGAACTGCTTTTTTTCCGTCAGCATGTTCCCAATAGAATTCATTCTCATGTTCTTGCAGTTCAGGACCAACGTTGCCGTAGGTCTGAAACTCGATGTCGAAAAATTTGGCTGAGTTAAACCACGGCCCCGGTTCATATTTTGTTGGGCTGCCGCAGATCGTTTGAGCTACAACTTCTCCCATCATTCGTCCGGTGTACCAAACTTGCTCGATATTTTTTCTTCCGGGCAGATCATACGTTCGTTCCACACAGTCGCCGATGGCATAAACGTCGGAGATGTTGGTTTGTAAAAATTCGTTTACAAGAACACCTCGATTGAAACGGATATCCGAATTTTTCACCAGTTCGGTATTGGGTGAAACTCCGACGGTCAACGCTACAAATTCGCAAGAGATGGTTTCGTTCTTATTTGTGATGGCAGCCTTAACGCGTCCGTTGCCATCGCCCACAATTTCTTTTAGTTCGGTGTTGAGCTTGAGGTCAACATGATGCGAACGCACGTGCCGGCTGATCATGTTGGCTTCCTGGAGGGGTAGAACGTTACTCCAGAATTCAGGCTCGCGAACGAGGAAGGTTACCGGAATTTTTCTCGAGAGCAGCATTTCGGCCATTTCGATACCGATCAGTCCGCCACCAACGATAACGGCGCGTTTCGTTTCCCGGGTATTTTCTACCATCAGCTGCAGATCCTGGTAACTGTAAAGGGCCTGAACACCTTTTAGCTCCTGCCCAGGCCACCCAAGTTTGTTTGATCGCGAGCCTGTGGCAATGATCAGTGCATCGTAAGTTATTTTGGATCCGCTTTTCAGGATCAGTTGTTTCACCGGTGTGTCGATGTGATCAACATGATCAAATACAAGATCGATGTGGTTTTTTTTCCAAAACCAGTCTTCGTAGGGCTTTGTGTTTTTGTATTTCAAATGCCCCATGTAAATGTACATGAGCGCCGTGCGAGAAAAGAAATGCTCAGTCTCAGATGAGATGACTGTAATTTTAAAGTCGCTGCGCTTGCGGATGTTGCGCGCAGCGGTTATACCAGAAATTCCATTACCAACGATCACGATGTGCCTCATGCTTTTCAAAATTCTTCAATAATAAATGATCCGGATGTCATTTGATTGACAAATCAATTTAATCAGAAGATTTTGCTTTGCGTGTAAATACGATAAATCCGACGACCGAAGATCTTCGTAGATGGGAATATTCACTAAAACTATGCGGCTATTTAATATTCTGACATTGCTGGTGCTGTTGAGCTGGAAAACCTCAGCGGGTAAGGTAGACGGCTTCTTCCAACAGGCCGATGCGTTCTTTAAAAGATATGTGAACAGTGGCGCTGTCGCCTATCAGGCGGTAAAGAAAAATGCGGTGGAGATCGAAGCTCTTTATCAGCGGGTAGGCAGTATGGATCTGAGTACGGCTACTGATGGCGAGAAGAAAGCATTCTTGATCAATGCCTATAACATCATTGTCATTTACCAGGTGTCAAAGTATTATCCATTGAAGTCGCCGCTCGATCAAAGCGGTTTTTTCGACAAGGTAAAACATACTGTCGCCGGCGTGCTGATGACCCTAAATACATTGGAGATCAAAGAACTGCTGCAGACTTACAAAGACGCTCGGATTCATTTTGCTCTGGCATGTGCCGCAAAGAGTTGCCCGCCGCTCGCCAGTTTCGCCTACACGCCCGAGAAAGTTGATCAACAGCTAAATGAGCGTGCTACCGCCGCGGTGAATAATGGAGAGTGGCTCAAAACTTACCCCAACCAAAAGAGGGTGGAGCTTTCGAAAATATTCGAGTGGTATAAGGCCGATTTTACATCCGCAGGCAAAACCCAAATCGATTGGATCAATCAGTTTAGAAAAGAGAAAATTCCCGCCTCATTTTCAGTCTCGTATTATGAATACAATTGGGCGCTAAACGATAAATAGCGCCCTGGTTACTCCGGCGGAATGACCATCAATAGTGGTACAATTTCTCATAGTATTCGGCTGCCATCCTGCCGGAATCAAACTGCGGCACCACGTCTCTCATACTGGCCTTTACAATTTCCATCCACTTATCGGGGTGATCATAATACGTTGGGATGATCTCCTTTTCGAGCAGGTCGAGGAGATTGCGCGCTTCGATCTTATCTTTTTCTTCCACTGAAAGCGCGTCGTTGGCGGTTTCAATCAGGAAGCAGTTCTTTCCATGCTTCGCGGCTTCGGGTACCCAGCCGTCGGGAATAGAAACGTTTACCGAGCCGTTCATGGCAGCGGTCATGCCCGATGTTCCGGAGGCTTCGTGATAGAGCCTGGGATTGTTAAGCCAGAGGTCAGATCCTTTTTTCAGGTGACCTGAAAGCCAAAGCTCGTAGCCGGTCACTACGGTACAATTCGGAAGGTCTTTGGTCTTCCAATAGATTTCATTGAATATGTTAATGGCACCAAAATCTTCAGGGTAGGGCTTACCAGCCCAGATCATTTGGATCGGATATTTTTTATTTCGCGCAATTTTCAAAAAACGATTGAAGTCGGACAAGATCAGGTTAGCACGCTTGTACCCGGCAAATCTTCTGGCCCATACAAGGGTGAGCACATTTTCATCGAATAATTTTCCGGTCTGGTTGGCCACCACACGAAACAACTTGTGCTTTAATTCCTTCTTGCGCCTCATCAGGGCTTTGTTGTCATTTTTTTCAAGCGCCTGATCCAGATCGGGGTCGCTCCAATAAGTTTTGTTTTGCGCGTTGGTGATGGCCGTGATGTCACAAATGTTTTTGAAAGAGCTCCACATCTTTCGCGACACTTCGCCGTGCAACTTCGATACAGCATTGGCGCGTTTCGCCATGCGCAAGGCTGTGAGCGTATAATTCAAAATCCCATTTTCAGGATGGACATACTCCTCAACCTGTTTTATGGTAAGCCCGTTGAAGAAACTCATGCTATTCAATAGCGGGATGCTATGCTCTTCATTGCCGGCCTTCTCAGGTGTGTGGGTAGTGAACACTACCTGTTTCTTGACTTCATTCAGATCCTTGTATTTGTCCACCAGGTAAAAACAAAGTGGCAATGCGTGACCTTCGTTCATATGATATATGTCGGTCTGCCTTTCAAGGATGTCGAGCAGCTTGGCACCGCCAACACCTAATAGTATAGATTGTGCGATACGGGTGGTTTCGTTGGGATCGTATAACCGGTGACTAATCGTTTGCGCGAGATAGTCGTTTTCTGGAATATCAGTTGTCAACAAAAAAAGAGGAGCGGTTTTGAAGACATTCGGTTTCAGCAAAAAGGCTTTAACATAAACTTTAGAGCCGTGGATGGTGATCGGAAAAAGTATTTTGGTATCCGTCAGAAAAAAATAATCCTTGTCGCGAAAGCCAACCCTCAGGGTTTGATCTTGATTGCGCTCCTGGTCATAATACCCTTTCTTCCAGAGGATGCCAATGCCAATTAGGTTTTGCCTAAGCTCGTAAGCGCTACGCAAATGCGAGCCCGCGAGAAATCCCAATCCGCCGCTGTAGATCTTCAAGGGCTGGTCTACCGCAAACTCCATGGAGAAATAGGCTACAGGTTTAGAATACTTGGGGTTGAAGTCGTATGAGAAAATGCCGGCTAAATCAAACATGGTTTCTATTTATGCTGGCAAACTAACAAATACCCCTGAAATGGGATAACTAATTGAGAGCTGAAACTTACGTCTCCGGCTTGCAAACGATTGTCGAGTTGAAGCTGGGCTATAATTCTTCCAAGGTTTTGATTAACAACTGCAATGACATTGTCGTGAATAATTTGTCAGATTTTCTTAACTGCCACTCCGTTCGGCCAGCTTCCTGCGATATGTTTATAGAAACAGCGGCTTCAGAATTTATTACATCATAGCCACATCGCTCTAGCGCATTTTTTGTCCATAGGTACTCATGGCCTTTGCCTGAGAGTTGAATTGCAATTCCCCGAAAAGCTTCATGCTTTAGTTTTCCGGTTTTCAGGTCGAATCCCTTGAACCTGAAAATTTCGTCGAATGAACCGTCGAGAACCAGGTCTTCTGGTACACCGGTCAGCATATTTCTGTCTTTTCCGGTGAGCCAGATGAGATCTGCCGTTTGTAGTGCGAGATCCAGCTCATGGGTAGAAACAAGAATTGCTTTTTGTGTGGTGCGCGAAAGATTTCGAAGCAGGTTCATGATCTCCACCCGGTTGTTGAGGTCAAGGTGTGCCGTGGGCTCGTCGAGCAATATTACCGGCGTATCCTGCGCCAGGGCGCGGGCGATCATCACCATTTGCAGCTGGCCGTCGCTGAGTTCGAACAATCTCTTATGAATAAGGTGACCGACGTGCACGAGCTCGATAGATTGATCGATCATCGCCTTGTCTTTCTGCGTCAGACTGATGTTCCACCCGAGATAAGGATAACGGCCGAACCCAATGAGCTCGTAAACCGTCAGGTTGACTGCTGTAATTCTATCGGTGAGCACCACGGCGATTTGGGTGGGATCGATTTTATTATTGCCCGCCCTGTGAATATTAACACTGCCAGCAAGTGGTTTTTGCAAACCCGCGATCGACCGGATTAGCGTGGACTTACCACTACCGTTCGGTCCCATAAAGCAAACTAGCTCTCCGGGATAGAGGCTGAGATTTAGATTTTCAAATAGGCGATTTTCTCCGGACGCAGTTTTGTATCCTACCACAAGGTCTTTTGTGTCGAGAAATGACCTGCTCCTTTCTGTCATATTCGCACAACTTTATTTTTCAGAATGACCCAGATGACTACCGGTGCGCCAATCATGGCGGTGACGGCATTGATCGGGAGCACCTGCGCAGTTCCCGGCAGTTGGGCCAGGATGTCGCAAAACAACAACAAGGTAGCCCCGCCAATCAGTACAGCCGGGATCAGCACTTTGTGGTTATTACTTTTAATGAGAAGTTTGATTAAATGAGGCACCGCCAATCCAACAAAAGCTATAGGTCCGCAGAATGCAGTAACACCTCCAGTTAATATGGAGGCCGACAGAATAATGAACAATCTCGATCGCTTGATATTGATGCCCAGGCTTCGGGCGTAATGATCGCCCAGCAACCAGGCGTTTAGCGTCTTGATATTGGCTATCGCGATGGAAACACCCCCGAGAAGGATAATGGACAATACCCGTATCTCAGTCCAACTCAGCCCCCCGAGACTTCCGAAAGTCCAGATCATATAAACCTGCATCTCTTCGGCTTTGCTCAGGTATTGCAAGACGCTTACAATAGAGGAGGTGCCAGCGCCCACCATCAGGCCCACAATAAGGAGCGACACGTTATCATGAAGTCTCCTGGAAAAAGCGAGCATTACCAGGAAAACCGCCATGCATCCGAAACTTGCAGCAACGGCTACCGTCCAGGCGTTTTGAACAGTGAATAATACAAGGCCTGCAGCGTTACCCATGAAGATGAGCGCTACGGCCAAACTTGCGCCCGAACTGAGGCCCAATACATCGGGACCGGCCAAGGGGTTTCTAAAAAGAGTCTGCATCTGCAAACCGCCAATGGCCAGGGCACTTCCGGCCAGTATACACGTGAGCGCTTTGGTCAT
>JBMOKS010000558.1:0-7989 GCA_049324355.1 Bacteroidota bacterium | reverse complement strand
AACTCAAAGGAAAGAATTGCAGTAATCTTGTTTTTGGTGGTAAGGATGGAAAAACCGTGTTTGTCACGCTGCAGGATCGGAAAGGAATGGAGAAATTTCAAAACGACATTCCAGGCAAAGGATTTAAATAGTTTTTTACTCACACTGTTCAACCAGCATCAGCCGTTTTACAATGGTTCCGGGTGGCAGTATTGTCCCGGGCGATAGCACCGCGTTGGCGCCTATTTTACATCCATCGCCAATCAGTGCGCCGAATTTATCGACACCGGTTGATATACGTTGGCTGCCCACCATCACGTCGATGATTTTATGCTGGCGTTCGTTATAATGATTGGCGATGACAGCCCCTGCTTCCATGTTGACGTGCGAGCCGATGATCGAGTTACCTGCAAAATTGAAATGCGCGAGCGAGGAGTTTTCCAGAAGCACACTTGATTTTATTTCGCAGCCCGGGCCAACCACAACACGTTCTCCCAGGAATACACCGGCCCGCAAGTATGCATGCGCGCCGACAAAACACCCTTGTGAAATGATCATCGGGCCTTTAAGAATAACATGTTCTTCTATCACCGCCCTTTTATGGACAGCGATGTTGTTGTTGATAATATAATCGTCGCCCAGGGTATTGATTTTTTTTAGGATCAGTTCCGGAAGCTGGGGCGTAATGTTCCAAGGAGATTCCTCAGCGATTTCGGAAAACCATTTGGGAACGTGTTTCAGATATTGGTGGATGTTGATCATGCATTAAGGCTGGTATAGTTCCAATGGAAGGCCGTCAGGGTCGGCAAAAAAGGCAAATTGCTTACCGGTAAATTCATCAATTCGGATTGGTTCGGTAGATATATCGTTTTTTTTTAACCACGCTGCGGCCCGTTGTATATCGCTCACT
Organism: Bacteroidota bacterium; assembly: GCA_049324355.1. Taxonomy (GTDB): domain Bacteria; phylum Bacteroidota; class Bacteroidia; order Cytophagales; family Cyclobacteriaceae; genus Chryseosolibacter. The sequence goes on along the minus strand of JBMOKS010000558.1, from coordinate 7,100 downwards.
TCAAAAGCAAGGTGACGCAAGCCGCATGCTTCCGGATTCGACACTCGCGGGGGTGGATCGGCAAAGGAAAATAGTTCCAGTGTATAAATACCATTGAGTGCAAGGTCGAGTTTCCACGAACATCGTTCAGCGCGGTAGTTTTCAGCAACGATGCTGAATCCTAATATTTCAGTATAAAACTTTTTTGATCGATCATAGTCTGAGCAGATGACGGCGATATGATGAATGCGGTTTAGCGTAAGCATTTGTGATTTTACCAATTTATTTTGGTTATTTCGATACGAGAAAAGAAAAGTCGATATGGATTTATTGTGGACGATATTGGGTGGCATATTGATGCTGGCCGGTCTGGCGGGTTGTATACTTCCATTTCTGCCGGGTCCACCGCTTTGTTTCGCGGCCTTGCTTCTCCAACAATTCAAAGCTGACAAGCCGTATGATACGAACTTCCTGATTTGGTGGGCTGTGGTCACAGGGCTCGTTACGCTACTAGACTACGTAGTGCCGGTCTACGGAACTAAGAAATTCGGCGGAACCCGATATGGTTTGTGGGGCTGCACGATTGGATTGATCATAGGTTTTTGGTTTGGCCTGCCGGGCATTATCATAGGTCCATTTTTAGGAGCTTTGGTAGGAGAACTGATAGCCAACAATTCTGGAGGTGCATTGAAAGCGGCGCTGGGGTCATTTATCGGATTTCTGGTAGGGATGCTGTTGAAGCTTGTGGTGTGCTGCATCATGTTGTGGCAATTTGTAAAAGTATTGTGGTGACCTGGACTAATATGTCATGAAATAATTATTTTTACTTTCTTTCAATAATTAATAACCTATGATTGTCATATGAAAAAAATACTTGTACCCACCGATTTTTCCAAGCCCGCTCAAATTGCTACCGAAGTGGCCTGCGACATTGCCCGGAAATCAAAAGCAGATCTGATCTTGTTGCACGTTGTGGAGGCGCCTGCCGGGGCTTCTTTTAATATAGAAGGCGAAGTTGATTCGTCCGATAATTGGGAGGATAGGATATTCACCCTGAAGCTCATTGAGCGTGCCAAAAAACAAATGACCAAAACCTTGGAAGATGCCAGGTTCGATGGTATTAAAGTGAAACAGGAGCTTCGCATGGGTACGCCCTTTCACGGTATGAACACAATTATCACCGAACAAAAAGTTGATCTCGTGGTGATGGGTTCGGCCGGCCATTCCAAACTGGAAGAAATGATCATCGGTACCAACACCGAAAAAGTTGTTCGCCACGCCAACTGTCCCGTACTCACGGTGCACAAGAAACCTTCGAGCACAGATTTCAAAAACATCGTCTACGCCACATCTATGAGTAAAGACGAGGAAGTATTTTCACGCATTATTCGCAAAACACAGCAGATATACGATTCTACAGTACATCTGGTGAGGATCAATACCCCCGGTAATTTTCAGCGCGATGCAGTAGTTAAAAAATACATGCAGGACTTTGCTAAAAAACTGCAACTGAAAAATTACACCCTGAATGTTTTCAACGACCTTTCTGAAGAAGAGGGAATAATTTATTTTGCAGACAGCATCAATGCAGACCTCATTGCCATGGCCACTCACGGGCGCACCGGGTTTGCCCATGTGTTAGCAGGCAGCATCGCAGAGGATGTTGTGTCACACGCCAAGCGACCCGTGCTTACTTTTGTTACCAAAGACAGAAAATAAAAGCATCTTTCTTGAACTCAGTGCCTTCGTGCCTTTGTGGCAAAAAAACTAACCGTCACAGAGGCACTAAGACACTTGGCAATACAAAGAAGGAGTTTCTGTGAAAGACTACTACAAAATTTTAGGTGTTCATCGGCACGCCAGTGAATCGGAGATCAAGCGTGCGTTTAGAAGACTTGCTGTTCAATACCACCCTGACAGGAATCCGGAACCCGCTGCCGAGCAACTTTTTAAAGAGATCAACGAAGCTTACAATGTGCTAAGTGATCCCCAAAAAAAGCAGACGTACGATAGCCACCTGGAGCGGCCTTTTGCGGAAATCACACAAGAAGGACCACCGCAACCCTATCGTCGCGATCCGCGATATCGCGGACGAGGTGGGCGCGCTGCCGGGTCTGCAGTTAATAAAACCAATGAGCAGTATGAGTTAATGAGGAGGTATTTGAGTTACGTACGACTGGCCTGCTGGGCTGGATTGGTCATTACTATTTTGTTTGGTGTCGACTATTTTCTGCCATATAACATCGTAGAGGAACCTATCGAGGGAATTTATGTCATGAAGTCCAGCCGGGGTGCTTATGTTTACCACCTTGTAGTCACGGCATCGGGAATGGAAATCAAGATGTACAATCATGAGGCCGGCTATTTTTTCAACGAGTCTGCCATCAAAGTATCATACACCACGATCTACTCCACCCCACTTTGGGTTTCAAACGCTTCGGGAACTCACGTGGTCAAATTGGGCTCCATGTACCACTCGATGTTATTTATGCCCATGGTGTTATTCGCAGTATCCGTCCTTGGAATAATTTTCAGACACAAGGTTGAGTTTTGCTTCAATCTGAGCATTGTCAGCGCCATACTGTCAATTATAAATTTGTTCCTACTTTTGTGATATGATCAAAAAGAACGACTGGAAAAAAAGAGACGGTGTGGTTTATTCTACAGACTCGAGCTTTGACTATACCTACCAGCAAAAACAGGAAAAAGAATCCTTGCCCCCGCAGCAGCAGAATTTGCGCGTGCAGCTCGATAAAAGTGGCCGTGCGGGTAAGCAGGTGACCTTGATCACCGGTTTTGTGGGTACCGCCGTTGATCTGGATGCTCTCGCAAAGATGTTAAAATCCAAATGCGGCGTGGGTGGCTCGTCTAAAGAGGGAGAGATCCTCATCCAGGGTGATGTGAGAGACAAGGTCGTTCAGATATTGTTGAAAGAAGGTTACAAAGCGAAACGATCCGGTTGATCATTTCGCCGCAGCGCCGTCGAACCACTCCTTAAAGTCGTTTACTTTTTCACGGCTCACGATAATTTCCCTATCTAATTCCTGATGCATGGTGATCTTTAAACGACTGTTGGAATAAACTAACACGTCTTTGATAGCATTGATATTGAGAATGTAGGTGCGGTTGAGTCTGAAAAAAACCTTTGGATCCAAAATATCTTCCAGCGATTCCAGGGTGTAATCGATAATAAATTTTCGGCCTTGAGTGGTGATCAAAAACACATCGCGCCCTTCGGCATAAAATAAATTGATCTGGTCGGTAGTGATTGAGCGTATGTGCTCACCCAATTTTACCATAAATCGGGTTTTGTATTCTTTTGCTTTCAAAGATGAAAAAGCATGGCGCACCCGATCCATCTGGTCGTTTGCGGATTGAAATTGTTGGCGTAGGTTCTCAAATTTTTTAAGGGCAGCCGAAAGATCGGTAAAAGTAATAGGCTTCAATAGATAGTCGATGCTGTTCACTTTAAAGGCATCCAGGGCAAATTCATTAAAAGCTGTCGTAAAAATGACCGGTCGGTCAACCTGTACCTGCTGAAAGATCTGAAAGCTCAGCCCGTCGATCAGCTGTATGTCCATGAAGATGAGATCGACGTTGCTTTGATTTTCTTTCAGCCAGGGGACGGCCTTGCTGACAGCATCAAACGACGCCACGATCTCTATTGCGGGATCATATTTTAAGAGATAGCGCTCCAGCTTTTCGGCCGCCGGAACTTCATCTTCTACAATAATTACCTTCATGATAATCTGATTTCTTCTGCCACGCGTATCACCGGCAATTTAATATAATTTTCTTCGTAGGCTTTTACTTTGATCATGGGCAGATCGCTGTAAAGAGAATAAGATTTTTGCAACCTGCTCAGCGCTATTTCGCTTCCCTGGTGAAGCATGAGGCGGTCGTTGAGCTTGCCTTGTACGGTGATATAGTCATCTTCAAGATAGCATCGTATGACAAAGGGTTCGAACCGGGTAATGATTGTATTGCGAACCATGCTTTCGATGATCACTGGTAATGTTCCCGGAATAAGCATGGCTTGAAGTTCGTCTTCGTTCAAGGAAGATTCGAATCTTAGCTGGCCGTAATACTTTTCGTTCAATAGTCTAAGAAGGTTTCGGCCTGCCTCCAACTCAATAGCCGCCGGCACGAGTTCTTGTTGACGATTGGTTAATACATAACGATAGGCGCTGGCCAGGCAGTCTATGTACTGTTCGGCCTGCTCTACGTCCCGATACATCAATCCGATGAGGTTCTCGAGACTTTCATATAAGAGATCGGGATTGATATCATTTTTGAATTCTGTGATCTCCATTTCGAGCACTTCGCGCTGTTGCTTTTCGGCATTGAGCTTAAGAGAATTTTCTTTCTGCAAATAATAATTGCTGAAATAAAGCAGATTGTACAACAACGCGGTGACGCCAAAGATGATCAGAAAGATCAACAGCTGTGTGCCGCTGATACTGAAGCCGATGAGGTAATCGAAATACAGGTTTAGCGATAACAGCACCATACCTGCGGCGGCCAGTGTAGTTAGCGTGAATTGAAGGGGGATACGAATCCCTTCGAACCTCGGGCTTAAGAATTTATTCAATAGCACAATGATCACCCGGATAATTTCAAAACACAGATAAGTGAGTACAATAAAGAAATACACCTCCTGGCCGATGAACAAATCGTTGATCTGAGCAACGTTGTTGTTGATCAAAAGCACGAGAAGGTAGATCAGCACTCCATATACGGCGGGTGCCAATATCCTAAAAAGCGGATTGTGAATAAAATATCTTTTCATCACGCCGAATATTTTTGTTCCAGCACCTCAGCCTTGGGCTGTATAACCGGCAACGACACCATGAACTTGTCGTCGTCTTTGATCTCAATTTTTTTGTCGGTAAAAAACTGGTAACGCTTTTTGATGTTTTCCAGACCCACGCGAAACGAGTTGACGTTGCTCAGGGCGTCGGTTTTAGTGTTGATGACTTTAAGGTAGGTGTTGTCTTGTGCTGTGATATAAATGAAAAGCTTTTTGTCGCTGCCCGGATTATTATGTTTTACAGCGTTTTCCACCAGCATCTGCAACGTGAGCGGCGGAATCCGGCTGTTCATGATCGTTGACGGAATATTGATCTCCACGTTGAGCTGTTGCTGAAAGCGGATGCGCAGAAGATAATAGTAAGATTGTACGAAGTCGACCTCTTCTTTCAGCAGCACATATTTTTTGGTTTGTGTAGAGAGAATGTACTGGTAGGTCTGCGCCAACCTGCGGATAAACTGTTCGGCCGATTGAATATCCTTAAAGATGAGAGAGGATATGGTATTGAGACTGTTAAAAAGATAATGCGGACTGATCTGGCCTTTCAAAGCCTCAAATTGAAGCTCCAATTGTTTACGCTCACTTTGCAAGTTTTCAATTTGAGCCACGGCGTAGTGTTGATAAGAGTAAAGCAATGAATAAATAACATTGTAAATGAACAATGAGCTTAATAGCAAGATCACGATCTTCCAGGTGAGATCTTCGTCGTTTAGCGAGAGGCCTGGCCAGAATACATTCGGTGTCAGCAAACCTATTATGGCTGCACCCAATCCAAGACTTATGGATATGGCGATCACAATATTGAACAGATACCCCAGCAGAAAGCGTGTGGTAAACGAACTTCGCCAGGTTAACTTCTTGTCCAGCCACTGATTAAAAATGTAGAGGCCGCTTCCCAGTACGGTGCCAATGATGGCGCTGGCCAACGCGCCCCCCATTCGGTTGGCAACGACAGGAAAATAGCCGATTTCGCTAAAGTGCAAATAGGCATAAAACAATACGCCCAGCGAAGCTGCAACTATCATGACCAACCCAAACCTTCGAAAAACCGGCGTCATAGATTTAAATGGTGAGAAAAAAAAGGGTCATAGTAACCTAATTTACTTAATAATCTTGCAGTGGTTACTACGACCCATTGTATTTTTAATCGATCTGGCGCAAGGCCTTGCCGTAATAAGATTCGGAATCGATGTGCTTGGCAGCCTGACGGTAGGCATCTTTGACGGCGCTATCGCTGGTTTTTACTTTCGGCGCAAGTTCTGACAGCACCGAGGTCAGATAATGGTCAGAGTCGATGTGTTCGGCAGCTTTGATCACATCGATCAGCTGCGTCCTGGACAGATTCATAGCGGCAGCTTCTTTCAATACTTCTGCCGCGTATGCCGTTGAGCCCAGATTACCCGCGGCAGTTACCAGTTGCCGGAAGGCGTCGTCGGAAAGTTTCTGGTGTTTCAGAATATTCGTCATGGTAACTGACGCATAGTAATCTGATCCTACAGAGTTGTCCAGAATGTTAACAACCTGGCTAACCATCTCGGGTTCCATGGTGGAATGTTCGGCCATGGAATTGAACACGTTGGTCTTGTAATAATCAGAACTGACATCCGCCACAGCATTGATTGCACTCTTAACAGCAGCCTTCGACAGGCCCTGTTTTTTGATAGCTTTCATCAATACTTCGGTGCGGTAATAGTCAGACTCAATGTTCTTCGAAACGTTGATCAGCTCGGTCAACGATTCCTCCTTCGTTTCACTTTCTTCAAGCAATGTGGTGAGCACTACCGATAAGTAGTAGGAAGAGCTGATGTCGGAGGCCGATTGGAGGATCAGTTTTACTTGCTCGGGCGAGGCGGCATTTTTTTTCAACCCTTCTTTTAATACCACGGATCTATAATAATCGGAGTCAATTTTTCTGGTGGCGCGAAAAAATGCGTCTGCTGAACCCGGTGTGGCGAGCAGCTTACTGATATTATTTTGCAGCACGGTGCTGAGATAATAATCCGAGTCTATGGTTTCGGCGATCTTATTGATCACATTCGCCATTTCCGACGGTTGAATATTTTTTTCGAGCAGCAATTTTGCATAATGAGCCTGGGTGTAGTCGCCCTCGAGCCGCTGGATCTCGTCAACAACTGCGGCGGCGCTACCTTGCCTGAAATATCGGTTTACCCGTCCTTCGGCGCCCAATGTGGTGGAACGCACGATCTCGGGAAGAATTTCTCCAAGCCATTCTTTTCCACTCTTCTCCCAGTCCATTTTGGTGCGGCCTTCATAATATTCCTTCTTCATTTTGCCGCCGCCGAGCGATTCT
>JBMOKS010000557.1:3993-8093 GCA_049324355.1 Bacteroidota bacterium | reverse complement strand
CAACGGGTGAGGGCGACATGGCCGTTCTAAATTCGTTCCCTTGAAGTATACCCGAGAAACCAACACGATAAGTACGGTCGGCATCGCGATGAAAACGGTCGTAGCTTAATTCATCCGCTAAATAAATAACTATGATCAGTGTGGCGGCCATGCCAATGCTGAGCCCTGCAACATTGATGGCACTATACGCCTTCTGTCGTAGCATAAGACGCAGCCCGGTTTTGAGATAGTTCTTGATCATGATGGCTGAGCGGTATGTTTTCGACAAAAGACGCTCATGAGCCAGTTGTAGTTACAAGTGCCTTGATTTTTTTTCGTTTAAAATAGCAATTTAACCCATCGATGGGGATGTGTAAGGAGTTGCATATGCGAAAAATCTACAACACAACAATATCGCATTCGGCCACGATCTCGCTGTCGGGCTTCTTCTTGTCCCAGATGCGCATCTTAATGTGGTAAGTCTCTCCCGATTTCATAGGCTCGCCCACCGTTACGGTTCCGCGTAAGATGGCGGCATCGGAAGCAGGATATCCATCGTTGGAGAGTAGATCAGCTTCGTCAACCACTGCGTAACCGTTCTTGTCAGTTACGCTGAGCATGAGTCCGGGAAAGGCTTTGTCGTTCTCCACTACGTAGTTGGTAATGCCCTGAATGACGATGGCTACCTTCGAATTGAGTTGCACTTCGTTATTCTTCATGGGCGTATCGTCGGGTCCGACCAAAAAAGATTCCTGGATAGAAAAGCCACTGTTGGAAACTGAAAGGCCAGTGGCGAGATCTTTCTTGGTTCCTACACTAAAATTGCAGGACCAGAATACGACCGATGACACTGCGAATAAAACGATGAGTTTTTTCATAAGGGTTGAGGATTGGTTTATGTAATCATATTACAGCTTTTATCATTAATGTCCAAGGTTCTGAATTACCGATTCGCGGTTAAAAAAAAATATGAAAAAGTTTTTGACTTTGAACACTACTGAAATTCAGTTTCAGTAGTGCTTTTTACATTTGTTCAACGAGGGAGTAAAAGGTAGGGCCAGTAAACCGGATTTATAACCGCAGTAGTTAAATCTAGTTGAAAGCCCTGCCTTCTTTATTTTTCAAGATTGTTACTTCTTTTTTAACTTTTTCAACTCAACGTCGATATACGCTTTTGATAACCATTGATTTCCCAACATAACACCATCGATGTTTCGTGTGTGTTCGATGTCGGTAAGTGGATTTCCCTCTAACAAAATGAGATCGGCTACAGCGTTTGGTTTGATGACACCAGCGTCTGTTTTTTTAAGGTACTGAGCTACATTAACGGTGCCGGCGCGCAGCGCCTGGTAGGGTGTAAGTCCGGAAAGCACCAGATATTGAAGTTCATAGTGTGTGGAGAAGCCCGGCACATTAAACACCTGTGGAGCATCGCAGCCCAGCAGCAGCCCAACGCCGTATTGTTGACAGGCTTTGATCAACTTTCTGCGAAGCATGATAAAATTTTTGATCTTGTCGCCATCGAACTGCGGGTTTTGCATCAGGTTCTTTTTTGCGCTGATCCATTGGTCAACAGTTTCAGTTTTCATATAGGCAGCGTCCGGATCAGCTTGAAAATCTTCAGGGTGATAGTCAGGATGGAACCAACGCTCGGCGAGTGATTGTGTTGGCACAACCCAGATGTTCCCCGCCTTCAAGGCTTTCATAAGCTTGGGTATTTGAGTGGTATCGGCCTGGTCGGCAACAAACATTCCGAAAAGTCCGGCTTGTTGTTCCACCATTTTTTCAATTCCGGGAACAAGCCCTTCCACAAAACCGTCGAGATGGTCTATAGACGAGTAACCCGCTTCGATTGCTCTCCACACCCCAACGCCAAACGACACATGTCCGGCAAATGGTATCCCGACTTCTTTGGCGGTGGATGCAATGGCGTCAAATTTTTCGCGGCTAAGTCCGGGATGTAACTTCAGGAAATCATAACCTGCTTCCTTTTGCCTGCGAACCATAGCGGCGCCATCTTCTGGCGATTTAACACTGAGCCCATTGAAGGAAGGGCCAGTGGTATAAAAATGCGGCCCCAGCACGTCGCCCTTCTGGAGTTTTGTGCGCAATTCCAGGTGCACCGGATGCCCCAGCATGCCTCTGATGGTTGTAATGCCATTAAAAGCAAAAAGTTTAAGCACCTCTTTCATGGGCTCCATGTCGTCGATTGGTGGAACGTGCGCATGCATTTCTGCCAGTCCGGGAATGAGGTACTTGCCCCGGCCGTCGACCACGATCGCATTTTTTTGAAATTTGATTTTTTTCACCGGACCAATGGCAATGATCCTTCCGTTTTTGGTGACCACCGTCTGGTGTTCGTCCACCCTTTCGACATCCATCGGAATCACATTGACGTCCTGGAATACGATCTCCTGATCTGCCGAGGAGACCAGCCCTTGTGTCACCCCAATAAGTGAACCGCAGATGAACAAAATGGTCAGAAAGGTCTTCATAGGTTTCGCTTTTAAGTGAAGTTCATGAAAAGTTGGAAGCTTAGTCAGGAAAATTGGTAGAAGGTTCTCTGGTCGGTTTAAATGGTCTAAAAAGCTTTGAAAAAAAGCACTATCTTTCGGGATTATCGATTGTAGATTTGAATCAAGACCAAACCATAGCGCTTTATCAGCCAGCACTTCAGGCCATTGCCATGAAAATGCTCCGTTGTAAAGCCGATGCCGAGGACATCGTCCAGGAAACGTTCATCAAATGGCTCAGCGCCGAGCAGGAAAAGATCAAGAATACCAAAGCTTACCTCATCCGGGCCGTCACCAACAATTGCATCAATCATTTAAATGCGCTGAAGAAGAAAAAGGAGCAGTACATGGAATCCTTCCATTGGCCTGAGTTTATCGAGAGGTTCAAGGAAGCGGAGTTCACAAGCGACATTGAAAGCGAGCTTACGAAGGCCTTTCATGTTCTGCACCACAAACTTGAGCCCCTGGAAAGGGCGGTTTATCTGCTCAAAGAAGCCTTTGATTTCGACTATAAGGCTCTTCAGGAACTGCTAAACAAAAAACAAGACCATTGCCGACAGCTCTTTTGCCGTGCTAAAAAGAAGATTCAGGAGGAGAAACTCCTGTTAAACTCGCAATTCGAGGCTAAAAAGAGCGAATTATTGGAAACCTTTAAGAAAGCATGCGATTTTGAGCACGCCAGTCTCCTGATCGCCGAGCTCCGTAAGGATATTGCCGATGCCCTTCATAAAAAAGATAAAAACCTTTCCTGAATCTGTCACAAAACAAGCGAGTCCTTGTCTTATACATTGACTGTGTCTCAGAGACACGGCACGTTAACGTTGAACTAAACCTGTAAATCATTCCATGAAATTTGTCCTCCTCTTTTTTGTAGCGCACTGGTACCTGTCGCTGTTTTTTCAGACATTCTTTCTTCATCGGTATGCCGCCCATCGCGCCTTTACCATGAACAAATTCACAGAAAAGGTATTTTTCGTGCTCACCTGGTTCTTCCAGGGCTCAAATTACCTCAGTGCCTATGGATATGGTGTTATGCACCGCATGCACCACGCTTTTGCCGATACGGAAAACGATCCGCATTCCCCAAAATACGACGAAACCATCTGGAACATGATGTGGAAAACAAAGACGATCTATTCTGCCATCGCAAATAAAAAAATGGATGTTGAGAAGCGCTTTACGGAAGGAGTGCCCCAATGGGATGCGTTTGACAAGTTTGCCCGTTCTTGGCCGTCACGTATTTTTTGGGGACTGGCCTATGTTGCATTTTATGTCCAGTTCGCCACAGCATGGTGGCTTTGGTTATTGTTGCCAATTCATTTTCTGATGAGCCCTATCCATGGTGCAATCATCAACTGGTTTGCCCACAAATACGGCTATCGCAATTTTGAGGTGGGTGACACTTCCAAGAACTTCTTACCGCTCGATTTCCTGATGATGGGTGAGAGTTATCACAACAACCACCATAAGAATGGTTCGAGAGCCAATTTCGGAGGCATACGCTGGCACGAGATCGATCCGACATACCTGATCATCCGTGTACTGGATAAGTTTAAAATAATCAAACTCGTACGGCGCAAAGAGGTTGTCCTTGAGAACGTACAGAAG
>JBMOKS010000557.1:0-3983 GCA_049324355.1 Bacteroidota bacterium | reverse complement strand
TTAATACTGTTTACATTTTATAGATCGAATGCTTCCTGCCCGGGAGCATTCCTTTTTAGCGAAGTTTGTATAAGTGATAAAATTCAGTGACGTGCACTTCTTTCAGTGAATCTCCGCTCAAGGCTTCTGCGCTTAGAATATAATCGACTGTCAAACGGTTGTGGGTTTTAAATTTAATATCCTGCGATACCGAAGGGTCTACGATGTTGGAAGTATACATAATGGGCTTCCCGGCGCGAGTGGAGAATGGCAGGAGCGATTCGGTGGAATTACCATAACCGAATTCGTTATAACACCACAAGATCACCGTGCCCTCTTCCTGAACATACTCGGGGATTTGAGCCAGCGCCTTCCGGAAGGTAACATATTCGTTGTATTTCACATAGGCCTCGCGACGCTCCTCTATGGTGTCTATGGTATGCTGTAATGCGCCCGGAAGACATGCCAGCAGCGAAGCTAAAACAGAATATGCCAGGGCAGGGGGAGCTGTTGCCAGCACAGCAGTGAGCAGAAGGGGCACCAGCATGGCAGTTTGTTTAATAAAATAGTAAGGGGTGACCGTATAAAACGCGGTCAAGACGAAGATCAAACACCAACTTACCAATGTTGCGCTTAATACTAGCTTGTTTCGAGTTCTAAAATATAAAGCCGATGCTATGAGGGTTAGGGCCAGCAAGATGTAAACACTCAACGATCCGCTGCCGATCAGCTCCCTGAAGCCCCGGGCGATTGAATTAAAGGTCTGTTTCTGAAATTCGTAGATGTCGAACGTATAAAGTAATTCAATTTTTTGCATGTCTGATGCGTATGCCGGAGCGGTGAAAAATTTCATATACACCATAGCGGCGAGCACGCCCAACAGGAAAATCAAAGTCATCACCACGAACGATCGCCGGTTGTGCGCTAGCCCCATCAGGGCAGCCAGCCAGAAGATGCAGGTGACGCGGCACAATGAGGCCAGCAGCGTGACCAGAGCAAACCCGGCTAAATAATAGTTGCGAACCTTATTTTCCTTGGCTTCATGGGCTTGGTACAAAAAGAAAGTAAGGACTACCGCCAGTAAGATGATCAGCGTTTCGGGAAAGTAAGTGAAAATATATAGCGTGAATTGCTCCGTCAATACGAGTGCAATGGCGATAGACAACCTTTTTTCAAGACTCGTTGGAAACGTGAGAATGACGAGCAACGCGATCAGCGCAAACCCAAAATGAAATTGGATCAGGCGCGCAGGAGCTTCTCCAAACACTTTGGTTAACAGACCATAAATCACTGAATACCCGGGACCATACCAGTTCATGCTACCAATGGCGGAAACCATCTCTTCAATACAACCTTCGGCTTGCACGGAGCCGGTTTCAGCGAATAGTTTGCCGGAGCAATAGTAGATCACCTCGTCTTCATGGTGGATGAATAGCTTGCCATCGCCCGCCGATTGTGCGAACAGGTAGGCCAGAGCGCCGATTACGATCAGGAAGACTATTTTGAGTGCAAAAATTCGTCTTTTATCAGTAAAAAATGTCGAACTAATTAATTGTTTCATTATTGTTGCACTCGAATTTGAAGGTCCAAACATATGAAAAAGAATATTTTAGTGACAGGGGTTGCGGGAATGATAGGTTCACACCTGGCTGAAGAGCTGCTGTCGCGAGGCTATAATGTTATTGGCATTGACGACCTCACCTACGGGAGGTTAGAGAACATCAAAGACAGCCTCGGTCACGAGCGCTTTAGATTCTACAAAGTGAGCATTATGGACTTCGATACGTTGAAGATCCTGAGCCGTGACATTGACACAATAATTCACCTGGCAGCGGTCAAAAAGATAGCCGAAAAAGATATCAGCCTCCCGACCCTGGTGGTGAATACGCAGGGCACCGTCAATATTTTTGAAGTGGCCAAGATGTGGGGTTGTAAAGTGGTGTTCGCATCCACATCCGATGTGTACGGCATGTCACCTGATCTTCCATTGAACGAAGAGGGTGATCTGTTGCTGGGTCCGAGCATGATCAGGCGCTGGAGCTATGCTGTATCTAAACTTTATGGCGAACAGCTTGCTTTCGGTTATTACAACGATCACAAAGTACCGATGGTCATCATCCGTTATTTCGGTGCATTCAGTCCGCGTTCAAGCTTTGCCTGGAGTGGCGGGCATGTTCCGATCTTTATCAATGCGATATTAAATAACGAGGAGGTGGTCATCCACGGCGACGGACTTCAAACACGCTCGATGGGCTTTGTGTCGGATCTCGTGCATGGCACCGTACTGGCACTGGAGAGCCCGGCAGCAATCGGAGAGGTGATCAACATCGGCAACGACGAAGAACTTTCGGTGTTAGAAACGGCCAAGCTTATTCACAAGCTCTCGGGATCTAGTCATGACCTCAAACTGAAATTCGTGCCAATGAGTGAAGTGTTTGGAAAATATAAGGACATTCAACGCAGAATACCTGATCTGGCCAAGGCAAAACGTATTCTCGGTTATCAGCCCAAAGTAAGATTAGCCGAGGCGATCAAACTTACGCTCGAAGAGATCAAGAAAGCAGGTAATGCTTCACAATAGTCGAAATTTTGAGAATCAGGGCAAAGGTATGATCTATTTTCTGATACCGATATTCAACGAAGAAGACAACATCGAAAAACTCGGCAAGGAACTTTCGGCTTTGCGACTTCACGATGAAGTTTTTTTTGTGTTCTCTGACGACGGTTCTACCGACAAAAGTAAACCCTGCATACAACAGTCGTTTCGCGACCGTCATTACGTTATTCTCGGAGACGGTATCAACCGAGGTCCCGGGGCTGCCTTCAACACCGGTTTTAACTGGATACTTTCCACTTCTAAAAATGAACATGACTGCGTTGTGACCATCGAGGCGGACGGCACTTCTGATCTTGGCATTTTAAATACGATGCTCACCTTGAACACACTCGGGTATGAACTGGTGTTAGCATCGGTATACGCTCAGGGTGGGGGTTTCGACCGCACGTCGTTTATCCGGAAATTTATTTCAGCGCTGGCCAATTTTATCTTCCGCTTTTTGTTCGATGTAAAAGTTTTGACACTAAGTTCCTTCTATAGAGTGTACAGTATTTCGCTGCTGCGCAAAATGCAGGAGATATATAAAACCAGCATCATTTCCGAGCCGGGATTCGTGTGCATGCTTCAGGTGCTGGTGCGAGCCATACAATGCGAGGCGCATATTATCGAGGTGCCGATGAAACTACATTCGTCCAAGCGGGTTGGTAAATCTAAAATGAAGATCGTTAAGACTACGTATCAGTATTTCAGGTTCTTGCTCAATAATAAGTTCATTAAGTCGTAATCTCCCCCTTTCGTTTTTTTATTCTGGATTTTTCATGACATTCATAGCATAAATTTTTTTCATGTTATGAAGACAACCAGACGTGAATTTGTGAAAAGATCAATGTTTGCAGCGGCAGCAAGCTTATCGGTAGCATCGGCACACCAAACTTTTGCTGAATCCGGCAGGCCGCCTGTGAACATCAATGACATCGATGATCATACCATCTCTGTTTTTTCAAAGAACCTTCAGTGGCTAGATTATGATAACATGGCAAAAGTTGCCGCTGAAATCGGATTCGACGGTATAGACCTCACGGTAAGGCCCAATGGCCATGTTTTGCCCGAGCGCGTTGCCGAAGATCTGCCCAAAGCCGTGAGAGCCGTTAGAAGCGCCGGCTTGGAAGTGTATACTATCACTACGGCCATCAGCGAGGCATCGCACGAGCATACTGAGGCGATAGTGGCTTCGGCCTCCGAGTTGGGCATTGGCCATTATAGGATGAACTGGCTGGCGTATGATAAGTCGCTGTCGGTGAGCCAAAACCTCGGGAATTTCAAAACTAAACTGGACGAGCTAGCCAAGCTGAATGAAAAATACAACATTCATGGGGCGTATCAGAATCATGCGGGGTTAAGCCTCGGTTCGCCATTGTGGGATTTGTGGATGCTGATCAAAGACATC
>JBMOKS010000556.1:0-8112 GCA_049324355.1 Bacteroidota bacterium | reverse complement strand
TTGGGTGGCAGCTGTGTGCCTGCCGGCAGCAAACCATTGCTCGCCTCAAACGGTCCTTCGGCCGTTACCATGGTAGTAAAAGCCTGATCGGCATATTGGCGGTTGATCATCAGGGTTCTGAGCTCGTAGGTTATTTCATCGGATAGATCGGGCACGAGTGTTCCATTGATGCCCGCCTTGCTCACTTTTATGAAGTCGTGGCTGATATGGCGAAATAAAAAATATTCTTCCGGGGCTACTCCTGCAGCATTGGCTTTTGCTGTGAGTTCTTGCTCCAGGGCTTCGAGTCTTTCGTATGTACCCGCAATAGGGAGTCTGCCCCAGTCGCTCATTTTAAATTCCTGCGGCTTGGTGCTGGTCACGTCGGGTACTTTGATGTGATCGAGTTTTGGAAAGCCGGTTACCTGCACTTCGGTAGCATAAGGGGCTTCGATAATTTGATGGCTGCTGCTGCCAATGTATTCACCGCTCTGTTTGAGTGATATATAACGTGCACTTGGGTCCGCATCATAGAGCGGCGAGGTCGATTGAAAACGATCGGCTGGGATATGTGGTATTCCCGGTATTTTTACTGTGTCAAGTTTTGCATTTTTTATGGCCACTTCGATCAGCACGACGGGCATGGGTGAGAGTTGGTCGCACCAGACTTGGCCGGATGATGCGGCACAGTCTGAGATGTCTATATCTACTGGTTGATTCCAGCATGCACTCGATCCTGTGGCGCATTCAAAGAATTCAAGTTGAAAATTGAGCAGGCCCGTTGGTGTTATGGCGGTGTTGTGAAAAAGTTGAGTGTCTTTTTCATCGCCAAAGAGATAAGGGCTCCCAAAAGCTCCGAGCGCGTTGATCAAGATGCCCGGGTCATCTTCGGAGCCTGAAACGGCATCAGCCACTGCGAAGGCTGCGACTGCACCAGCAGCTGCATCGTCGTCATCGTCGGCTTGCCAGCTGGCCCAGGTGGCTTCAGCCGAGGCCTTCATGAATGCTACTTTGGTAGTCGTTAAAGTTTCCTCACGGTCCGTGGTATACGCTTGGGCCAAGAGCACTAATCGTTCGGCTTCATACGCAGCCAGGTTCGACCCATTCGCTAGGCGCAGAAGCATGTTTGCCCTTTTTTCGGCGGATTCCACTTTAATTCTGCCAGAGATAATTTTGGTAATCTGATTGTACACCTCTGGAATATCATAATCGAAATCCGCGAAAACGTCCGCGGCAGCGTATAAGTCGTCTACTGCGTTCCCTGCTTTTTGATTCCACACTGCTGTTGCGAGGGTGAGCCTTTGGCTTGCTACGTTCAGTTCCGCACTAGCAGTTGAAAGGCTCACCTGGGCAAAACTTAAGGCATCGTTGTATTGCTGCGGGAATCCATGGCTTCTGAAATATTCTATTTCGCCGACGGCCTCCTCATATTCTACCAGAGCCTGCCTGTAGGTATCATTTCTGTCGGTAACTATTTCTTTCAGAAAATCAAGGAAGCGATTAGCCTTTTGATATTCTGAAAGATACTCAATAGTACGCCCTTCGCCATGCGCTGCAGCGGCTTGGACCTTCGTCCAGATCTGTGCGATTTCATTGTTTTGTCTCTGCACATCCCCTTCGGCCGAAATAAGGTTATTGTACGCTTCACTTAGATCTTCTTTCGCTGAAGCAAGCCTGTTGACCATAGCGGTTCGATAACCCTGACAAGACCTCAGTGCTTTTATCACCAGGCCCCTGGCGTCGAAAAGTGCTTTCAGTTTTGTTTCAACATCCATGCGCGCCAGTTCGCGATCTGCTTCTGCACCATCAGCCAGGGCTACGGAATTTAAGGCTTTGTCCCTAGCCGAGTTAATTTCCTTAATTTCGGATTGAGGTAACAATAGGTAACATTTTTGTATATCCAGAAGGAGCTGCTCGTCGGCTTCAACAGCTTCGTTTCTGGCGTCATCGAAATTTTTAAAGGCTTTGTTTGCGTTTTCTCTCGCCGCTATTGCGTCGTCTTTCGCAGCTTGATCAGCCTTAGCGGCTTGACTTAGCTCATCCTCTGCTTTTTGTTCTGAGGCATGGGCCTTATTTGATTCGTTATTTTTATTTTCAGCTTCGGTCTTAGATGCTGAAGCTTTTTCTTCTTTCTCTTCTTTTTGCTCTCCAAAATTGCAACCATAATCTTCCGGTTCTTCTTCCTCTTCTTCTCCCCCGTCTTCATCATCGCCGCGCGTTGTCGTGGCATTTCCGCTGGCGTCCAGGGCGATCATTGGAATAAACTTATTTCCGAATACGCCATCGACGTAAGTGCTGTAATCGTTCAAGGAAAACGAGCTATTGCAAACCGACCCCAGGTTTTCGAACTGCGAGAGCTTCTTGATATCGGTGCTTTTGAACCTGGTGCTGTTAAACCGGTCTGACAATGCTTGGGAATATTGAGCTTGATCACTAAACAGGACAAGCGTCCTCAGCTCTTCTTCGTTCCATCCATTTTTTGTGCCGCTCGCCGCATAAATAAGCGATCCTTTTGTTTTTGTCGCATCGTTGTAATCGTAAACTCTGATCTCCACTCGGGGATCTGAGCCATACTGCGGCGACACCGTCATTCTAATAACCTGGCTGGGCACACCTGCGGGTAACCGGTAGAGTTCCGGCAGGTTCAACAGCGCTGTGGTTTGCAAATGCAGCACGTCGTTTGTCACCTCTATACTACCATTGACATTAAAGCTAACGGATGACGTTTGCGCGTACATGAACAGTACACTGAACGATAAGAGTATTGTCAGATAAGGTCTTCTTAAACGCAAAAGTAGTGATGTCAATCTTTTCTTCACGTCCTGTATTTTTGTTGTAGTTAAGAATTCAGAATTCCATTCAGGCATTCCGGCGGGTGTGAAAATAAGACCATGTACCGAAATGATTCTTCGCGCACAAAATTTTTCATCGAATACGTCTTGAATGTGAAATGTTTGTGCGCCAATAACAAATTGGCAAGCGTGAACTCGCAAAATCTTTCATCAATTGATTTTTTTTGGAAAGTGCCGGTTGTCTGAAGTTGACAAGGCCTGGGTCACCGTGGAAAGCAAGCGAAACTCGCCACCGTCGGCACGAAGGTGAAAATCAAATTATAGATTATATTTGAGTCTTACACCCTTATGACAATCAAACGAATTTCCAAAAGCACAGCCAGTGTTCATGCCGGCTCCATCGGCGATCATCAGTTTCACGGAACGGTTACGCCAATATTTCCTTCGTCCGCATACGATTACGAAGGTGTTCCTTCCACACTTTATCCGCGCTACTTCAATACTCCCAACCAAAAGGCGGTATCCGAAAAACTGGCAGCGCTCGAAAATGCAGAGGCAGGAATTGTCTTCAGTTCAGGTATGGCTGCGATCCTCACTGGTATTTTTGCGGTGATGAAAAAAGGCGATCATGCCATTTTCCAGAATAATCTCTATGGTGGTACGTACCATGCGGTGGTGCAAGAACTACCGCGATACGGCATGGACTACACCATGGTGAACGGGGCCGATCCCCGGAATTTTGAAAAGGCAATACGGCCGGAAACTCGTCTTATTTATATCGAAACCCCCTCCAATCCCACGCTGATGATCACCAACATCAAGGCTGTGGCGGAGATTGCCAGGAAGCATGGTATTCTATCGATGATCGACAACACGTTTGCTTCTCCCGTGAACCAAAATCCCATCGACCTGGGCATCGATATTGTCGCCCACAGCGGCACCAAATATATCGGCGGGCATAGCGACATTTGCTGCGGTGCCGTAGTGACGTCGAAGGAGATCATTTCCAAATTATTTGACAGTGCCATTCATTTTGGCGGCTCGCTAGATGCCCACACCTGCTGGCTTGTGGAAAGAAGTTTGAAAACAATTGTATTGCGCGTACGTCAACAAAATCAGAATGCGCTGACTCTCGCGCAATATTTAAAAACAGATTCACGTATTGGCAAAGTCTATTACCCGGGATTGCCCGATCACCCCGACCATGCCACGGCAAAAGCTCAAATGCCCGGCGGCTTTGGCGGAATGTTGTCGTTCGAAGTAAAAAATAATGCCGATGATTTTATGAACAAACTCCAGCTTGTAAAAAGGGCCGTGAGTTTGGGCGGTGTTGAATCGACCGTCACGTCACCACGAAAAACGTCGCACTCTAAAATAAGTGCCGCAGAGCGCGCTGCCATCGGTGTCACCGATAACCTCGTTCGATTCTCCGTTGGCATTGAAGAGGCAGACGATCTCATCACCGATATCCAACAAGCACTGGGTAGCTGACGCCGGCTGATTCTGGGTGCTGGATAAAATTAAAGAATGATCTCAAATCACGGCAACGCGTATATTTGACCCTTTAATCCAGTATAAAATATTAGAATGTAGCATCCAGTATGATCTCCATCAGACCCGCAACCACCAAGGACATTCCCGTACTTATCGATTTTCAGCAAAGGCTTGCTTTAGAGACCGAGAGTGTTACGCTCGACGCCAACATCTTGCAAAGAGGCATGCAAGCACTATTTGACGATCCTTCCAAAGGTGTTTATTTCGTAGCTGAGCACAGCGGAAAGATCGTCGGGTGCCACATGATCACTTACGAATGGAGCGATTGGCGCAACGGCATGGTATGGTGGCTGCAATCCGTCTACGTTACAGCTGAGCAACGAAAGCATGGGGTGTTTAAAAAAATGTTCGACAACCTCGTCAATATGATCAACCAGGATCCCAGCGTCGTCGGACTTCGACTATATGTTGATAAAACCAATGTTCGCGCTCAAAGCGTATACACGGCTATGGGCATGAACGGCGACCACTATACGGTTTTCGAAAGAATGAAGGCGTAGCCGATAGGCCCGACCCCTGAATACCGGACGCTTGATTTTTCGCTTGCTCTATCAGCTACTCCAGGTGTCAGGTATTACTTCTTTGCCAGTAAGATCAATGATAAAATTAAAACACCGAGTTTAAGATCGAGACTTTGTCGATCCGAATCCTGTAATGCGCCACGCACTTGCTAAGCCTAGGTCGAGCGTGAGAACACTCGCGTGACCCAGGTCACTAAATTTTAATTCTAAGTCAAACACCAAAAACTTGCACTGACAAAGTCCTATATCACGGTTCGACTTCAACAATCATTTCAATTTCCACAGCTATGTTGAAAGGCAGCGCGTTGGCGCCAAGCGCGGCGCGAGCGTGTTTACCTTTATCACCAAAGACGGCGACAAGCAAATCGGAGCATCCGTTGATCACCATTGGCTGTTCCTGGAAGTCAGACTTACAGTTTACCCAGCCATTGACTTTTACTATCCTTTTCACCTTGTTAAGATCTCCGATCTCGTTTTTGAGCGTCGAGAGCAGCGCAACAGCGGTCATTCGTGCCGCCTCAATTCCCTGTTTTACCGTGAGTTGCTCTCCAACTTTGCCGGTCACATATTTCCCGTCGGGTTTGGTAGGGCCGTGGCCCGCGAGGAAAATCAAATTTCCACTTCGCACTGCTTTTACATAGTTGGCTACTGGTTTCGCCGGAGGGGTAAGCTCGATGCCCAACTCCTTAATTTTCTCTTCTGCATTGATCTCCTGGGCCATCAAGTTGACTGCGAAGAGAGCTGCCATAAGTGTTAACGTAATCTTCATAGGATATTTTTTTGTTATTCAATTTGTAGAATTATTTCCGCATAAACCGGCATTACGCCAGAACGTGCTGAAATTTCGAGACCCGTTAAAATACATTTTACCGCTTAATGTGAATAGCAGCAAACAAAAATCAATACAAGGCTACATTTCAGGATGACGATAGTATCTGTCGCCACCGGTATGGAGTAAAGGTCTAATTTTTTTTGGCATAACAGTGACCTTCAATGATGAAAACCCAAATGACCGCACCGGAAGGACTGCATAAATGCAAAAGGGGAAGGTTGGAGACGTGAACGCGGCGCTTGCATCATAACGGCCCTATCGGACAATTCACCAGAAGAGTCATTGCTAACATTTTTCAACAAAATCAAGTGCGTTATGACCGCAACACGATACACCTTCTGCATGAAAACCCTCAAGCTAAAAATATTGCTGATCCTCGGACTCTTACTGTACTCATGGTTTGCCGATGCTGCGATTGTTACGACTGAAATAATTCTTCCGTAATGCAGACTTGATAGCACGTAAACTATAAGAAAAAAGGCAGATTAAAAAAGTCTTGGTTATGCTTACGTACCATCCTACTCCGCTACCACTTTTGCAGTTTGTGTTTTGCCGGCCCCGGTGACGGTGACGATATACGTTCCTGGCGGACAATTTTTTTTGACGTCGATTGCCTTCAAATGTGAGCCCGCGTCAAAGTATGCTTCCGTTTCGTGAAGGAGATTTCCCAGAGCACTATGCAGCCTTACAGTTACCAGGGAACGGTTCGTAACACTGAACTGAATGTTTACCAAACCTCGAGTAGGATTTGGATATACGCGAATGGGCTCGCCCACGTCTGCTGACCTTTCATTTGATTTGGAAATTTCTTCTTGCTGTGCTGCACGCGTCAATATTTCATCGTTCGGTTGTAATTGTGTTCCGGGTGGCCGCAAGCCATAGCTCGCTTCAAACGGTCCTTCGGCGGTTACCATTGTAGAAAACCTATCGGCGTATTGGCGATTGATCATCAGGTTCCGGAGTTCGTAAGTCAACTCATCGGAAACTTCAGGCACCGAATTTGCACCCAGCGCTGTCTTGTGCACTTTTATGAAATCATGACTGATGTGACTAAATGAAAAATATTCTTCCGGACTAACACCCGTCGCATTTGCTTTTGCGATCAGCTCTTGTTTCAAAGATTCCAGCCTCTTATGCGTTCCTACCAGCGGAAGTCTGGCCCAGTTGCTCATTTTAAATTCCTGGGGTCCGGTGCCGGTCAGATCGGGTACTTTGATGTGGTCGTACTTCGGAAAACCAGTCGTGTTCACTTCTGTTGAATAAGCGGCCTCGATAATTTGGTGATCGCCCTCAGCTATGTATTCATTTTCTTCCGTGAGCGGCACATATCGTGCCTTCTCGTCAGTATCATAGGGCGACCAGGGCGATTGAAGCCGATCTGCGGATATGTATGACACACCGGGGACCTTGAACCCAAGCACTTTTGCATTTTTTATGGCTACCTCTATCAGCACTACCGGCATGGGCGAGAGTTGTTCACACCACCGCTCTCCGGATACCGCAGCACACTCGGCAATGTTTGTGTCCGCAGGTTGATTCCAGCACGAATGTGAATCTGTAGCACATTCAAAAAGGTCTATTTGAAAATTGATAAGACCTTGTGGCTTAATGGTTGAATTATGAAAATATGAAATATCTTTTTCATCGCTAAAGAGGTAAGGACTGCCGAAAGCATCGAGGGCGTGGATTAAAAAAATCGGATCAAGATCGGAATCTGACGCGTAGTTCGCCACTGTTACGGCTGCGGCAGCGCCGGCCGCCGCGTCGTCATCGTCGTCGGCTTGCCGATTGGCTTCTTTGACTTCCGCCTCCGCTTTCAGAAAGGCAAAGACGGAAAGAGCTAAGGCTAATCGTGCGCCTTTGGCTTCTTCTTCGGCAATGATGGCTGCCTGTTCGGCTTGAAGGACTTCGTCTTCGGCCTGCTGGTATTGGCTTGCCAGAGTGGATACGTCTTGCAGTATATTTTGGGCGAAGGTCACGGAAACATTAGCACGTTGCCTGGCTGTGGTAACAGCAGACATGTCACTATTGACGGCCGCGTAGGCGGTTTGGGCCAAAGTTAAGTTACCCAATACGATGGCAAAAGCGTTGTCCAAAATAGTCCGTGCATCGGCATAATTTTCTCTTGCCTCGCTGAGATCGTTTCTGGCTTGCTCATAGGCCTCTTCTAGTTCTTCGATGCGCTGCAGCATTTCCTGAGGAGTTCCTTTATCGACAATGGCTATAAGATCATTTGCCTTGATCCGAAATGAATTATAATTCTCCAGCGCTATGCCAACCCTATGCAGCACCGCGTTATAATCCATGGCCGCCAAAATGTATCCAAAATAGTAAGTTGTAACGGGCGGCTTTTTTGCCATTTGTTTTTCGTATTGCAACTTATAATCATCGCGGGTCTTCCCTACCTGAACCAATGTATCCCAGACCTCTTGGA
>JBMOKS010000555.1:0-8145 GCA_049324355.1 Bacteroidota bacterium | reverse complement strand
CAGAGCTGATATATTCAGAATCAAACTCCATGAGGATGTTAAACCCGATCCGGTTATTCTGGTGAAAGGTTTTGTATTGAACAACTCTACCAAGAGACCGCTGGGTGCCACGATCCACTTTGAAAATCTGGTGAGCGGTGCAGAGGTCGGGGAAGCGCGTTCTGATCCGAAGACCGGCGCCTATCAGATCATCCTTCCGTATGGTGCGCATTATGGTGTGCGTGCAAACCTGAACGGATTCTACTCTGTGCACCAAAACCTGGAACTTCAAAAAAATTCAAAGTACAACGAAATTGCGCAGGACCTTTTGATGGTACCCATCGAGATTGGTGAGACGGTAAAACTAAACAACGTGTTTTTCGAAGCCGGCCTGCCTACACTCAAAGCCGAGTCTTATCCCGAACTCGACAGGTTGGTGAAGATATTGCGCGATAATCCCGGTATTTCTATTGAACTTGCCGGCCACACCGATAACAAGGGTACAGCCGACGCCTTGATGAAATTGTCGGAAGATCGGGTCGTCGCCGTTAAAACCTATATTGTCGATCGGGGCATCACAGAAAGTCGTATTGCAGGCAAAGGTTATGGTGCAACACGTCCGGTGGCACCCAGCGACACGGAAGAGAATAGCCGGTTGAATAGAAGAGTCGAATTTAAGATCACTAAAAAATAGATGGAGAAGATTGGTAATTATATCAACGGAGAATTGATAGCGCCTGCTTCGGGCAAATACCTCGATAACTATAATCCTGCCGAAGGAAAAGTTTATAACCTTATTCCCGATTCAGACGAAAAGGACGTACAAATGGCCGTGGATGCGGCGAAGAGTGCATTTCCATTGTGGTCTGCTATGCCCGTTGAAAAACGTTCTGCCATTTTGCAAAAGATCGCTGACCTCATTGATCGTGATCTCGATAAATTGGCATTGGCAGAAAGTGCAGACAATGGCAAACCGCTGAAGCTTGCAAAAATTGTAGACATACCGCGGGCTTCATCCAACATGCGTTTTTTTGCCACCGGCATCGTTCATTTTCAAAGTGAAGCTCACATCACGGGCGACGAGGCTATCAATTATACCAGTCGCACACCGGTGGGTGTTGTCGGTTGTATTTCACCCTGGAACCTGCCGTTGTATCTTTTTACCTGGAAGATTGCTCCGGCACTGGCTGCTGGTTGTGCTGTGGTGTCGAAACCTTCGGAACTCACGCCGATGACAGCCTATCTTTTTTCGAAATTGTGTATCGAAGCCGGATTGCCAAAAGGTGTACTCAATATCATTCACGGATTGGGTGGTAAGGCGGGCCAGGCAATTATCGAACATCCGGAGATCACTGCGATATCGTTTACCGGCGGTACAGTCACGGGAAAAAAGATTGCGGCTACTGCGGCGCCCATGTTCAAAAAACTTTCTCTGGAACTTGGAGGTAAAAACCCCAACATCATTTTTGCGGATTGCAACCTTGAGCAGGCGCTCAGCACTTCTATACTTTCGTCTTTCTCCAACCAGGGCGAAATCTGCTTGTGTGGTTCGAGAATACTCGTAGAGCGGAGTCTTTACGAAACCTTTGTTAATGAGTTTGTTAAACGTACGCAAGCGTTAACCGTAGGCGATCCGCTGGACGAAAAAACGAAGGTGGGTGCGCTGGTCTCTGAATCACATATGAGGAAAGTGCTCTCATATATTTCGTTAGCAGTGCAGGAAGGTGGAAAAGTGATTGCCGGCGGAAAGCAGGTGGCCTTAAACGGAAGATGTAGTCAGGGTTATTTTGTAGAACCGACTATAATCACCGGGCTGGGTGCCGATTGCCGCACCAATCAGGAAGAAATATTTGGCCCTGTGGTGACCATCATGCCGTTCGATAACGAAGAAGAGGCCGTGACGTATGCCAATAGCACAGCGTATGGTTTGTCGGCAACACTCTGGACGGAGAATCTCAAGCGCGCGCACCGGGTGTCGGCGCAATTGAAGAGCGGAATTATTTGGGTGAACTGCTGGCTTTTCCGCGACCTGCGCACACCGTTTGGTGGAATGAAACAATCCGGAGTTGGAAGAGAAGGTGGTTGGGAGGCTTTGAGATTTTTTACGGAAGCGAAGAACGTTTGTATTAAACTTTAATTTTTTATTCGTTTCACCTCGCAAACACATCTGAATCCAAGCCACGCTGCGGGTTTTTGATAGTATTGGCGGTTTAATATCCTGCTGTCTTCGAGATTATGAGCCCAGCTGCCACCTTTGGCAATACCGGGTTCTGCGACCATTTCAGCTACGTTGCCGATCATGTTTCTGATGCCAAGGGAGTTTGGTCGGGAATTTCCAGGAGGTGATTTTTCAGAATCGATTTCAGAGATCGGCATAGGCTGCATGGCTGTGTAACGGGTTCCCGTTGGAAAATCTTTTACGATGTTAAAGAAAGGCTCTTTTCCGTTTCTGAGATAGTTGTTAAAAATGTCTTTGAAAGCTTTGTACGACAAAGAGGTTCCTAAAGCGAGTTGCCGATAATAGGTTTTGGGCTCGTTCTTTAACGTTGGCGACACAAGGTAATCCGTGAAGCCATAGGGGTATTGCGAAATGTCCAGACCACCAAGCGCGGCAAACTCCCATTCTTTCTCGGACGGTAGACGGAACAGGAAGAGATACTGTGGCGAAGAAGTTTTGCCGCCCTTTTCATGGATCAATTTTCGGTTAATAGCGTTAGTGCGCCATCGACAGTAAGCCTGTGCTTGCTCCGGCGTAACACCTACCACCGGATGATTCCGGTAGGCAGGATGACGGAGATATTCCTTTTTCCTTTGCCCGGTAGAATCGTAATTTCTCCAAACGGTGGTGTCGGGGAGCAGGCTTAGAAAAACTTCTTCGGCCGAATCTTTTTTAGCGAAGTGTATGAATTCAAGCCAATGGATGTTTGCCATTTCGGTTTCGTCCATGAAGAGGTTGTCGTAAAGCCACCGGCAATTCGGTGGCGTGGGCAGGTCAGGTTTCTGGGGCTGAGAATAAACCCACGAAGAAATTAGGAGCAGTATGGATAAATTTAAAATCTTTGCCATAAAGTCTGACCTTAAGTTACAAACGAATCATGCATTTTTTCAGCATCAAAAATATTTTCTTTACCGTTCTCGGTTACCCCATGAGTTATATCGAATTCTTCGGCGTGATCGCCGGGGCTATTGCGGTATGGCTGTCAGCCAAAGCAAACATCTGGAGCTGGCCCATTGGTTTAGTAAACGTGATACTGTTCTTTTTTTTGTTTTACCAGGTGCAACTTTATCCCGACATGTTTCTGCAGATCTTTTTCTTCGTTACAGGCATTCTCGGATGGTGGCGATGGGCCAATCCTAAACCAGAAGAAGAAGATCGCAAGCATGAACTCAAGGTGAGCTACATGCAACCCAGATCATTTATGGGCATAGCCGCGGTTGGACTCGCTGGCACATTTTTGTTCGGAACTTTCGCTGAAAATCTTCATGAATTATTGCCCGGTATTTTTAGCTTACCCAGCGCCTATCCTTATATGGATTCTTTTGTTACGGTGATGAGCGTGGTGACAACATTTCTGATGATCCAGAAAAAAATAGAAAGCTGGATCATTTGGATCGTGATCGATGCAGTAGCCGCCGGATTGTATTTTGCCAAGGGAATAAAATTCGTGGGAATTGAATATGTGGTGTTTTGTTTCCTGGCGGCCTTTGGTCTATGGAATTGGATCCGGGAATATAGAACTTACGCTCCAGCCACGTGAAACGCGGCCTGGTCATCGGCAAATTTATGCCTGTCCACAACGGGCACATCACGCTGATCAATTTTGCCGAAGTTCAATGCGATGAACTGATCGTGTCGATGAGCTACACACCACAAGATCCGATCGACGCAAAGCTGAGGTTCAGCTGGCTCTGCGATATCTTTAAGGATCGCCCCAACATCAAACCTTCTTTGGTTGAAGATAATTTTGACAATGAGTCGTTGTCTTTGGAAGAGCGTACAAAATTATGGGCCAAATTCGTTCAAAAAACTTTTCCGCCGATTGATCTCGTGTTTAGCTCTGAGGCTTATGGGGACCCGTTGGCACGTCATCTTGGTGCGCATCATCACAGCTTTGATCCGCAACGAAAATCTGTTCCGGTGTCGGCAAGCGTTATTCGCGAAAGGCCTCTGCGCCATTGGGATTTCATTCCGCTGGTGGTGAGACCGTATTTTGTGAAAAAGATCTGCTTTTATGGCCCGGAGAGCACAGGAAAATCGGTCATGGCTCAAAAGATGGCGGCAATCTACAATACCGAATTTGTTCCGGAAGTGGCCCGTGAACTGATCGACTCCAATGACTTCACTGTGGAAGATATTGTTCGAATTGGACACGCACATCATCAGCGTATCTGCGAAAAGCTAAAGACGGCCAACAAATTTCTCTTCTGCGACACTGACGTCATCACCACGCAGATCTACTCGAGGCATTATTTAAACGAAGTTCCGCCGGTTCTTTTTGAGCTTGAAAAGCAAACCCATTACGACCTATACTTTTTGTTTGATATCGATGTGGCATGGGTTGAGGATGGATTGCGAGATCTGGGTGATCAGCGCACCATGATGTATGACGTCTTCAAAAACGAATTGCAAAAACGTAATATTCCATTTTTGCCAGTTAAGGGCACATGGGCCGAGCGTGAGCAATTCATCACTCGGCATGTGAACGCCTTGATATAAACCATCTGCAGTTTTAAGACAACTTAACCGCCACCACTTGTTTTCCTGCCTTATAACCCTTTGTAGCAAAATACAAGATAAAAAGGTAGCAGGGTATCATGATCGCGTAAGCCTCGCGCGTACCGACAATCTCGGATAATTTACCATAAACAAGAGGCAAGATGGCACCACCGGCAATCGCCATGATCAGCAGCGCAGAGCCGATTTTTGTGAATTTTCCGAGTCCATCAATAGCCAACGGAAAAATGGCCGGCCACATCAATGAATTGGCCAAGCCTAATAATGCGATAAATGCCACAGACGTGAAACCGTTTGTAATCACCGCTCCGATTGTGAAGATCACGCCCAAAATCGCACAAATTCTCAATGCGGCTGACTGAGATAAGTATTTAGGAATTGCAAAAATTCCGACGATATATCCCACGAGCATAAATGCCAACGTAAGCTGTGTAAAAAATCTCGCCGTCGAAAGTTCAATGTTCAATGACTTTCCATAGCTGATGATGGTATCACCTGCCATCACTTCAACCCCCACATAGAGGAAAATGGAGAGCACGCCCAATAACAAATGTGGGAATTGGAAAACACTTGTCTTGCCTGAAACGAGGCTCGTTTCGCCTGACTCACCATTTCCATTTTCTTGAATATCCGGAAGTCCCGAAAATAATATCGCAATGGCAAGGACGAAAAGTATGCTTGCAATGATCATATAGGGCACTACGACGCGGCTTGCGAGTTCATTAAGCGTTGCTTCTTTGGCGGCAGCATCCATGGTGCGAAGACTTTGTTCTAAAGCGTCGGCATCTTTTAATGCGATATAACCAAAGATGAGTCCGGCCAGAATGCCAGCTATTTTGTTACAAATACCCATGATACTGATGCGCATCGCAGCACTGTCGATCGGCCCGATGATAGAGACATAAGGATTGGAAGCCGTTTGCAGAAGCGCCAAGCCGGTTCCAATGATGAATAAGCCTACCAGGAAAAGATTGAATTCGCGCGCATTGGCGGCAGGTATGAAAATCAATGCACCCACACCCATGATCAACAATCCGAGGGCCATGCCTTTTTTATAGCCTGTTTTACTTAGAACGACCGAAGAAGGAATGGCCATAACAGTGTAGGCTATGAAGAATGCTGTGGCGACCAGGTAAGATTGAAAGTCACTCTCCAGCTGACAAGCAATCTTAAGATAGGGAATCAGTGTGCCGTTTACCCACGTGACAAATCCGAAGATGAAAAACAACGCTCCGATGATAATCATCGGCAATACATACGATTTTTGATTAGAGGTCATGTCAGCTGCAGGTTTAGTGGTAATAACTTGTTTATCAACCGAAGTTGTGTGTTTTGTCACATTTTTCGGGTAAAGGTTTAATTTTGGGCCCTTGCGATCAGTTAAAGCCACGCTGAGCTTTAATAATCTTCGAAAAATAAGAATGTTTGCGCAAACACCAACGGAAAAGACAGAAAAAATAAATAA
Source organism: Bacteroidota bacterium (assembly GCA_049324355.1). Lineage (GTDB taxonomy): Bacteria > Bacteroidota > Bacteroidia > Cytophagales > Cyclobacteriaceae > Chryseosolibacter. Next base: position 1,966 of record JBMOKS010000555.1, on the reverse strand, counting down.
TCGACCCATGAGCACACACCCTCAAGCATCTCAAAAACTTACTTTATTGGTCTTAGCAGCCGGAATTGGCAGCCGATATGGCGGAATTAAACAAATTGATGGCTTCGGCCCCAATGGCGAAACCATCATGGATTATTCACTCTACGACGCCATTCGCGCAGGTTTCACCAAGGTCGTCTTCATCGTTCGCGATGAGATTCTGGAAACAGTGAAAGAAAAATTCCTGCCTAAACTCCAGGGCAAACTTGAGGTAGAGTTCGTCATTCAATCGCTCGATAGGCTGATACCCGGTGAATACAAAAATACGGAGCGGTCAAAACCCTGGGGCACGGGACATGCCGTGTTGTGTGCGAAAGATGTTTTGAATGAACCTTTTGTGGTGATCAATGCCGATGATTTTTATGGCAAAGATTCGTTTGCTTCTATCGCCGACTTCTTTTCAAAAGATACTTCGGGCTCGCATGCCATGGTCGGTTATACCTTGAAGAACGTGCTGTCGGAACACGGAAGCGTTTCACGAGGCGTAGGTGATGCAGATGTCAATGGTTTTCTCAAATCGGTGATCGAACGCACTACAATCGTGAAAGAAAACGGAAAAATTATCGCCAAAGAAAAAGACGGAGACCTCGAACTTAGCCCTGAGGCGCCAACGTCTATGAACTTCTGGGGCTTTCAACCGAGCATGCTGCCACTGGCTGAAACAATGTTCAATGACTTTCTCAAAAAAAATCACCAGAACATAAAAGCTGAATTTTTTATCCCGCTTATCGCCAACGAAATGATCCACGCCGGCAGAGGCAAGATTAAAGTGCTCGGCGGAGGTAACATCTGGTTTGGTGTAACCTACAAAGAAGACAAAGATGAAGTGATGGCTAAGATCAGAGACCTTGTAAAGAAAGGCCACTATCCGGAGAAACTGTGGAGCAAGGTTAGTGTTGAATCATAACGCCCATTTTACTTTTTTTAAGGCATGAACCAAACGATTCAGAAGATGCTGGTCCGGTTCGGACTGTCTTCAACCGATTTTGCCATTACACCCATTGGCACCGGATATATTCACCAGACTTTTAAGCTCGCAGGAAAAAAAAGCTACGTGTTGCAGCGCGTTAATAAAAATGTCTTCACTAAACCGGAAGTCATTGCTTCGAACCTGAGAATAGCCGCCGATTATTTAAAGAAAAATTATCCTGACTATCTTTTTCTTTCCGCGGTGCCAACAACAGACGGGAACGAAATGGCCTATGATGATGAGGGATTCCCATGGAGATTGTTTCCCTATTTTAAAAATACCATTACGATCGACAAGGTTGGCAATCCGGAAGAGGCCCACAGCGCCGCTGCGGAGTTTGGAAAGCTGACCCGCTACCTCGATAAAATCGATGTAAAACAATTCAAACCGACAATCGAGAAGTTTCATGACCTGAGCTGGCGATTTGAACAATTCGAATCGGCATTGAAAAATCCGGCTCCGGGGCGAATACAGCGCGCCGAAGACATGATCGACGTTGCCCATTCGTTCAGCTACCTGGTACAGGAATATAATTCGTTGATACAAAGCGGCGCTCTTAAACCGCGCATTACGCACAACGACACCAAGATCAACAACGTTTTATTCGACTCGACCTCCGGCAATGCCGTTTGTGCGATAGACCTCGATACTTTAATGCCAGGCTATTTTATCTACGATCTGGGAGATATTGTGCGCACGTTTGTGAGCCCGGTAGATGAAGAGGAAAAAGATCTGGCTAAAGTAGTCGTTCGAAAAGAAATCTATCAGGCCGTAATAACCGGATATCTTTCTCAGATGGGAGAAATGCTGAGCGACGCTGAGAAAAAAGCAATTCCGTTTTCCGGGTTGATGATGACCTATATCATGGCTTTGCGGGCACTGACCGATTTTATCAATGGTGATATTTATTACCACATCAAATACGAAGGCCAGAACCTGGTGCGCGCAAAAAATCTT
>JBMOKS010000554.1:0-8149 GCA_049324355.1 Bacteroidota bacterium | reverse complement strand
GAATAGTTATGGTCAATTTTCCTCACAGGCACATTGAACTTGTCGTAGTCGGTTTGCTCCAACAGTAATCCGCGCCGGTAATCATAACTGTCTGCCGGCGGATAAGGGTTTTCCCAATGAGGATAGTCAACAACTTCGCGAGGAGAATTGTATCGATAAATGGTTTTTCCATTTTCAGCATTCTCGCCCTGCAAAACAGTGACGGTGCCATAACCAACATGGCTTCCTTGCGTTGTTCCCAGCGCGCACCGGTTTTGCGAGAAGCGCATAAATTTATTCACTGTAGTGAAGGCCGATCCGGTTGAGCCTCCGTCGCCCAGCTGTTCCTGATAAAGCATCCAGTTCTCATAACGATAGCCGGACTCCAGCAATGAGCCCGACGATTTTTCAGTGCCGCCTTCAGTGATACGATATACGTATTTAGTCACCTTGTCGGGATTACCATTTCCAAACGAGCGCGTGATCTTCGATATCCGAACGCCGCCTCCTTGTCTGATCTCTGTATAGAATTGACCGGTGCCTTCTTCATAAGTGACAACACCCGTGACATGGTTTTGTCCGATGTTGCCTGGCGCCACTTTTCCGCTCACTACGAGTTCGTATGTTCCCGCCGGCACATTCAACAACGTTTCATACAAATATTTTTCTTCCGGTATGATATTTCCGCTCTGATCCTGATAAGCAGTTCCGCCGGGCGATCGAAAAAAAAGCTGTTCACCGGTAATTTTATTTCTTATCGTGACAGAGATGGGGTATGATGCGCTTCCGAACACCATACCATAAGTAAACCAGGCATCGACGTGCACGTCAGTTTCTGAAGGAAGGCTAAATTCGACAACGTCTGTATCCACCACCCCGGCCGGGGTGCCAGCGTCGGGCACACTTTCATCATAATTTCTCGGGATAGTAACTTCTTCAACAAGCTCCTGATTTTGTTCAAAACTATAATCATGCGGCTCGAATTGTAAAATGTCTCTGCCGCCAGACGGATATTCGATCGCACAGAGTAATCCAAATAATACTCTGGATGATGAGGGCGCGCGGTTGGCGCCGGAAAGGTTCACCGGGTTAGGATCGCCAAAACGAAAAGCTGTTGTGGCCGGGATCATTGTCTGTGCAGCATTGTCATTGTAAAAACCCCAATGGTCGCGTGCGAAAGACAGCAGTTCGGGAAGAGCGCCGGTGTTGTAGCTGAATACAAACGGAGGTTGAGAAAGTGAACCAGACCATGCCGTAATTTTCTTTAACGTCAATCTACCTGTGCTGTAGTCGTAGTCAAACCGCCAGTCTTTAATGATGCGGCTGCGATTATTCTTGACGATCATCTCTCCTAAAGCGTACACGGCGCCATTGACATCCGTTCGCTGAGGTCCATTGCAAAAATCGATGGTGGTTTGTCCCGAAGATGTGGTGATCTTTTTCAGGTGTTTGCCCTGGAGGTACACCGTCAGTTTTGTGCGATCGGGTGTAGCGGGGCTCAGCGCGCTGTTATGAACTTGTGTTTCCATAGACCACGACTCGGTGGTTTGATAATACGGTTCGTATTCAAACCGTATCCAGGTATGTTGATTAGCCGAACGCATCTCGCGGAGATACCAGGCTTGAGGCATATCAGCTTCGTTCAACCCGAGCTGGCACCCATCGGTTGGATCGGGCGCAGTAACAACTTTACTAGTCTCCACCACATCAAAAATAAAGACAGTGCCATCGTCTGTGATCACTTCCCATCCGTCTATAAAATCGACAGACCCCGGGCTCATGCCGAGCGGTGTGATCTTTAGGTTATTGCCAGAGGCAATTTCCACTTCGCCATTCCAGTTAAAAATAAATTTACCTGAGTATATTCCAAAGTTGAAATAGAAAATATCCTGTTCTACATCCATGCATCCTTCGGCCATAGCGTCATACCATTGGTATTGATCTTCCGCAGGGCGATACCCTAATGCAAAGTCTTCGATCTCATGATGTTGCGCTTGATATAAGAAGCCGCGGGTACCATGCTCATCGGGCCAGCCCATGACGGTTCGTGTGATCACGCCGCCCGCACCTGCTAACGACCAGCCGAGCCCGGTTCTGGGGGCGATGGTTTCAACTTTATTTCCGGAAGCGTGATAACTCATGCTTATGGGAAGTGTCAACGATCTTTCTTTCAGTGTGTACAGTGGAATCTCCACCTGTGGGGTGCCGGAATATAAGCTCACAGGAATGTCCGCATACTTAGCCAGCGCCGCGGCATCGGGCGAGGGCGGAATAAGATTTAAACTAAAGGGTTTGCCCGAGTCGTTGTTGAGCTGAGAAAATGTTTTTAGCGGAACGGTCAGCAACATGAGAAACAAGATGTGCCAACACAGAAACTGATTTGTACAGGCAACGCAAGAGGTCTTCATCGCAAACGAGGGATTAGGTTTTAGTAGTGGTTTACTGGCTTAAAAAAATAGGAACCCATAATTCTTCTTGTTAGTTGTGTTGTTAGTTATAGCTCCATCGCGTGAAAGTTAATCGAATTCCTATTGAAAAGAAAAATCAGGAGAGTGACTCAAGTCATTTGCGTCATGAATACCTGAAGTTGCAACATGAATACCTACGACTATCGGACAGTTGTTGGCATTATTGGTTGTAATCTGTATGTTTGTGCGCGTTCTTTGTTTTGATTTCGTCAAACAGGTGGCTGGTTTTTCCGGAAGGGCCGGAAGATTAAAAAGGAATCGTGTGAAAATCACGAGCAGACGCTGCTACTGTAAGTGACTCCGCTCAAATTGAGATCGGAAATAGAGTTGCCAATATATATCCATTGTTCGCCAGGGGCGTACGAGAAGGATGGCGAATCTGTCACAAGCCAGGAGACTTGCCTTCACACCCCGATGACTGTGCCTACACGCTTTATGGGCCCAAGTCAAGTCTTTGATACTCACCTTTTATGGCTTTTTCACTAAAAGAAGTGTCGTTGCTTTGCTACCCTTAGTGTGTTGGTGCACCAAGTTCTAACAATGAACCAGGTTTATCAACAAAACACTAAAACACAATCACATGATTGCAAACAACCTGGGCTATCCACGCATCGGTAGCCAACGAGAACTGAAAAAAGCCTGCGAACAGTATTGGGCCGGCAAAACCACGTACAAAAATCTTTTACAAGTGGGGCGGAACATCCGCTGCGAAAACTGGCTATTGCAGAAGCAGGCAGGTATTGACCTGATCCCATCCAATGACTTCTCTTTCTATGACCAGGTATTGGATATGTCGCTAACGGTAAGTGCCATTCCGGCACGATTTCACGATGTGATCCTGAATAAAAATAACGCCGAATTAGATCTGTACTTTGCCATGGCTCGAGGCTACCAGAAAGATGGGCTGGACATCACCGCTATGGAAATGACCAAATGGTTTGACACCAACTACCATTACATCGTTCCGGAATTTCATCGTCAGCAAGAGTTTAAATTGTTCTCCACTAAGATCATCGATGAATTCTACGAGGCCAAACAACTGGGTGTTGTCACCAAGCCCGTTATTATTGGTCCCGTTTCTTATTTATTACTTGGAAAGGAGAAAGAACAAGGTTTTGACCGGGTAGATCTTCTCCGGAATCTGCTTCCGGTTTATCTCGAGATCGTGAAAAAATTAGACCAGCTGAATGTGGAGTGGATTCAATTCGACGAACCGTTTCTAGCGTTGGATCTGGGTGAAAAAGAAAAGCAAGCATTTCGTATTGCCTACGAAACGATCAGAAAGGAATTTCCGCGCATTAAAACTATGGTCACCACTTACTTCGAGGGCCTGCGCGATAACTTATCGCTCGCCAGCTCCCTTCCGGTTAGCGCGCTGCATATCGACGTGATCCGCGATGAAGATCAGCTTGCCAAACTGGTCGCGGCTGCGCCTGAGACACTGACGTTGTCGTTAGGTGTCGTAGATGGCCGAAACATCTGGAAGAATGATTTTGCGAAATCACTGGAAATCATTGCTAAAACGGTGGCCGCACTGGGTGAAAAACGTGTGATGGTTTCCCCTTCCTGTTCCCTGATTCACACACCTTGCGACCTCGACCTGGAAACAGACGAACAAGGGTTGCCGCCGGAGATCAAAAGCTGGATGGCCTTTGCCAAACAAAAGTTACACGAAGTGGTGACGCTGAAAAAACTGGCATCGCAAGAAACACGCCATGAGGCATCAATGTCTCTTGAAGAAAACAAAAAGGCGCTCGACAGCCGCAGGTCATCCTCAATTATACACGACCATACTGTTAAGCAGCGCGTGAAAAATATCCCTCAGGCTGCAGATAGACGTGAAAACGATTTCAAAGTCAGAAAACGAAAACAGCGGAAGGCGTTGAAATTGCCCCTCTTTCCTACCACTACAATAGGTTCGTTTCCGCAGACAAGCGAGGTCAGGAGCTGGCGTGCAAAATTAAAAAAGGGCGAACTCACCTCAGCGCAATACGACCGGCTAATTGAGCAGGAAACCCAAAAAGCAATTGCATGGCAGAAAGACATTGGTCTTGATGTACTGGTTCATGGCGAGTTCGAACGGAACGATATGGTTGAATATTTTGGAGAACAACTTCTTGGTTATGTATTCTCACGAAATGGTTGGGTGCAAAGCTACGGCTCGCGCTGTGTGAAGCCGCCGATCATCGTTGGCGACATCAGCAGACCAAGGCCAATGACCGTTCAATGGTCCAGCTACGCGCAGAAACTTACCGAAAAGCCTGTAAAGGGTATGCTCACTGGCCCGGTAACCATTCTTCAATGGTCATTTGTTAGAAATGATCAGCCCCGGTCGGAGACGGCCCTTCAAATTGCCTTGGCCATACGGGACGAAGTTTGCGATCTTGAGAAGGCTGGCATAAAGGTCATTCAAATCGATGAGCCCGCGATCCGCGAAGGTTTGCCGCTGCGGCAATCCGATTGGAAGGCCTACCTGGACTGGGCCATCCGCGCGTTCCGCATTGCCTCCAGCGGCGTGAAAGATGAAACGCAGATCCACACGCACATGTGTTACTCTGAATTTAATGACATCATAGACGATATTGCAGCAATGGACGCCGACGTGATCACAATCGAATGCTCGCGTTCTCAAATGGAATTGCTGGATGCTTTTGCCAACTTCAACTATCCCAATGACATTGGGCCAGGTGTTTATGACATCCACTCCCCGCGCGTCCCTACGAAAGATGAAATGGTCTATTTGATGACCAAAGCCAGTACGGTTATCTCCGCGGATCAGCTCTGGGTAAATCCAGACTGTGGATTAAAAACGCGACAATGGGATGAAACCCGTAAAGCGTTAAAGAACATGGTTGAGGCCGCACAGGAGCTCCGCATGCCCGTAAAACAAAATACAATCATCTAAATAAAAAGGGTGGCCAATCTAACTGGCCGCCCCTACTTCATTTTATGCTGAAGCACGAAGAAAAAAATTGCCCACGGTGCAAGCGATCCTTCGAATGCAAAGTCGGCTGTGTCACCAATTGCCAATGCAGCCAAGTAACGCTCAACGATGTGGAACGAAAATATTTGAATGAAATTTTCCAAGATTGCCTGTGCGCCTCGTGCATGCTGGCCATGAGGTCAGCGTATCATGCCATGGAAATTGAAAAAGTAAAGCGACTTTTACTTAGACACGAAAAATAAAATGCTGCTATCATTAAGCTTAAACACTTATTTTTTGGCTACAATTCATTTCACAAAGGGGTTCAATTTCGATTTCAGCTTTGAATGCCTTAAGATATTTTGCTTCTCCAACGGCTCTTTCTCGTTTACCTGCTCAATGACTCAAAAAATCCTAACCTCATGGAAATGATCAACGGAAAAAAATTGATGGCCGCTCCACGGCGTCAATTGAGGGACATTTGCATTTTTCATGCCTTAGGGTCATCACAGTGCAGCAACAGCTTATTCAAAGCTTAGCTTCAATTTTCCTTTCTCAGCATGGCCGTGGAATAAACCTCAAAAGGTTTACCGGCCGACGACAATTCAAAAACCTCTTTCAGCTCACGGTCACCGGCAATCTCATACGTTTCTTTTGCGCGCCAACTTGCAGGGATATTTTCAATGGCCTCCGACAAGAATACAATGGTCTTTCCATCCGGAGAAATTGATTGAAGACTGTATTGGTTTACAAATCCTTCAACGTGAAACTGGCGGAGCACAAAAGTCTTCCGGATGTTATCGTAGCTGATATAACCAATATCTTCATGAACCTCGCCGTTTGGATGATTTTTTGATGGCGGGTAAGTAGATTTGTTTCGAACCTCAATGAATTTTTTGTTCAATATAAATTGGTAACTCCTTTCGTAAATGCCTTGACCGGGCTGCCCTTCCGAAGTTCCTTTCCACGCGCCGATGAAAGTTGTGAATGGCAACCACAAACTATCCTGCTTCGACATTTTTTGGGCCTGCACCAAGGTAGACGCCAGCATAAAAAAGAACAACATTGATTTCATATTCTTGAACATTTACATGAACTTATCATTATTTAATTGACAAGACACGCCGCACGAACTGGCAGTTTTGTCCATCAAGATCTCTGCGATAAGGATTTTTTCGGCATCCATAATCTGTAGCATGCTTCCATCAATTTCTTTGCGTCATCAAAATACAGTGGCTGCCAGAACAAATATACTTTCCTTTTTCAGAAAGATGGAAAACGCAGAACGTCAACCTTCCTTTATCGCTGACTTTGTGTCCGGAATAAGCCGACATTAATGGCTAGTAATTTATCCATTTTTAGTTTTATGGCCGCCGGGGTACAGCGGCAAACGTGTTTTCGCTGCAGCTAAAAATGTTGCTGTCTCTGGGTCCGGCCTCTAATATCTGAGCACAATTTTGACTATTTTGGCGGCTGTTAATCCGTCATTAATGGGTGTATCGCTTCGTCTGCTGATCCTTTCTTCGACCCTGCACCTGTTCGTGTCATTTAGCAACTGCTTCGGACAGGATGGTTATCTGCTAAGAGATACTTCAATCGTTCACAGGCTCGACACTCACGTAGAGGTGTTTATAGATCCCACCGAAAGTCTAGGTATCGATCAGGTTTCGACACCTGAATTCCGGCAAAATTTCCAAACACGCGGTAACCTTACCTTTGGATATCTGAAATCGGCGATCTGGCTTAGGGTGCAAACCAGAACTGCTTCTCCCCAAACACAATGGTATCTGGAAATTCCGGCGCCTTTTATTGAATACGTAGACTTTTATCAATCTTCCGGCGAAGCCTGGCGACATTCGATCTCCGGCTACTACAGGCCACAGAGTATCAGAGAAGTATCACATACAAGCCATGTCTTGCCACTCCGCTATGGCCCCGACGGGACAAACACGCTTTATGTACGGCTCGCAGGACAGAGTCCGAAGACCTTTCCCTTATATATCATCGAGAAGGAAAAGTATATTGAGAAAGTAAGATACGAGGACGTCGGCTATGGAATATTCTTCGGGATATTGTTTGTGATGTTCTTCTACAATTTTTTCATTTACCTGACCCTGCGACAAGCGAACTACCTGCTCTACATCTGCACAATTGTTTGCACATTCCTGATCTTCGCTTCAGCCACCGGATACGCTGGTAAATTCCTTTGGCCCGAAACACCTGCGCTTAACTATTATGGTGGAAGAATGCCGCTCGGCGTGCTTTCCACTTTCCTGGCGATCTTTACCATACGATTCCTGGAAGTAAAACAATATTCCAGGTTCATGTACTATGCGCTGCTTTCACTGATACCCCTGTCCATCGTAGCCACGATATTGATGATCACCAAGACGCTTTCGTCTGCCGGCAACAATCTCATTTCGCTCTCCACGATATTGTATATGACATCAGGTATCGTTTGCCGGATAAAAGGCAACAGAACCGCAAACTACTTTATTGCAGCCTGGACTATTTATCTATTCGGTGGTCTCATGCTGACCCTTCGAAACAGCGGCGTATTCGATTACAATTTCTGGACGACACATTTCGTGGAGATCGGTGCAGCGTTAGAAACCATCATTATTGCCTTTGCCCTCGCCGACCGATACCGCAGGCTAAAAATAGAAAAAGAAGAAGCTCAACAACTGGCGCTGACGCTACAACAGGAGGCCACTGAAAAACTGGAGGCAAAAGTCAAAGAAAGGACCGAGCAACTCTCCAAGGCCAATGAAGAACTGCA
>JBMOKS010000553.1:5938-8159 GCA_049324355.1 Bacteroidota bacterium | reverse complement strand
ATTTCAACCCCGGAGAGGGGTGTCATTATTGTAGAAATGATTCCATTTGTATTTCAACCCCGGAGAGGGGTGTCATTATTGTAGAAATGATTCCATTTGTATTTCAACCCCGGAGAGGGGTGTCATTATTGTAGAAATGATTCCATTTGTATTTCAACCCCGGAGGGGTGGCATATTGCGCTTGAAGATGAGATGCACGAATAGCGACGAGTGTTTCACGATGCGGAAGGTAACCAAACCAGCTCTTTGTTTCGATGGTTCTACGGAGCGCATTCTTCTAGTGAGTTTCGCATCTGCTTCAGCGTTCGTGCTTTTGTGCGACATAGTGTGCGAAGCTGGATAACGACGTAGACGCACAAGTGTGGGGCATGAAACCTGGCGGTTTTATGCCCTGTTCATTTATTGTTATCTAATTGCAGGCATGGACGTTGTTTCATCTGTCCGTCTTCCCTTGCAAAATCCTTCATAAAATAATTCTTGCTTTTATTTTATATTGCTCCCTATGACAGTTCGCATCTCGGCAAAAAAGAAAATTCAGATTCTCAATTCTCAACATGTTTATGAGATCATGCGAGAGATATTAATGCGTGAAAATTTGATCAGGCGAAATCAAGAACATTTCTGGGTGATTGGTCTTAACAATCAAAACAAGATATTATTTATCGAGTTGATTACTCTTGGCGCAAAAAACCGTTTGATCGTAGATCCGCCGGAAGTATTTAGAATGGCCATTTACAAAATGGCTGTTCGCGTAATATTTGCGCATAACCACCCTGGAGGAATTAAAAATATCTCTGAAGCTGACAAAGACACGACTGATCGGATGTTGAAGGCTGGCGCCATGTTACGCATTGAAGTGACCGATCATCTAGTCATCACCGAAACTGAGTTCACCAGCTTTGCCGATGAAGGGATCATGGAGGAACTGAAACACAGTGGAAAGTATGAGCTGATTGACGGGAGGCTCAAAGAGCAGTTCATTGAAATGCAGGTGGAGGCAGGAAAGGATAAGGAACGAAGAGGAATTGCGAAGCGAATGAAAGCAGAGGGAGTTGACGTCGCGGTGATTCAGAAATTTACTAAACTTCGAAAATCGGAAATTCAAAAGCTTTAGGGCGACAATGCCATTTCATAATTTTTATCAATGTCTATACTAGGCCGCGATTCAGTGATGAATCAACATGACAGCTTCGTTTAGATTCTTTTTTTAATTTACATTTGTTTAGATGAACATCGCCAGATCGCTTTTACTCCCTGCATTGCTAGTGCTTTCTATTATGGCTTGTAAAAAGCCCAACCTCGATCCCTATGCCGTAGCGTTTGAAGATCTGGAGCCGCTGGTGCTTCATACCTCTTTGGCAGATACGCTACCCGCCCGATCGTTTCAGGAACTTCAGATCAAAGATGTGCTGGGCTTGAAGATCAATTACCTGCAGGGTGGATCAGTACAGTACTTTGAATATAAAGCAGATGCCAATACAGTGCTGAAAGTGCTGGCCAAGTTGCCCTTTCCAAAGGATGTTGCATTGGCAGATACTGGTTGTCGTCGGGTGGCTTTTGAGCAGCTGCAGTTAATGGCCCTAGATGTCTCGCCCACAGAATATGCTTCGGCTTCTTTCTTCTGGCAAGCCGATGCCGACGATCATGAGTTTTACGAATGCATCAAAAGCCCAGTTAGACATCAGGTGCTCATCAGCAAATCGTCAGGAAAGGTGCTTCACCGGATAGATCATATTTGAATATCCTTATATCAGCTCTCACAGATTGACGAATAACGATTTAAGATTTTCAATCATACTGTAAACATCTTAAATCGTTAATCCTTGTTCTTAGATCAAGGTTCAAATTATTATTCTTCCTTCTTCGTTGCCAGCTTGTAGAGGATAAACATCATTCCGATGAAGCACAACGTTCCCAGTATCATATAACCGCCGCCGCCGAGGGCTTCGGTCATAGGATGCTCAAGATTTACCGCTGTCATCATATCCGGTAAGAACACGGCAAGGATAGCCACGATAACACCTGTGAGCGCACCTCCTGCAATCAAGCCTGTTGCAAATAGACTTCCTCTTCCCAATTCGTCATCTTCTTTCTTCTCTCCTTTTCTCGCGGCCCTCCAATCTACATAACCTTTCATAGCACCACCGGCGAAGATGGGCAGCGTGGTTGATAAAGGAAGGTAAAGTCCTATAGCAAAAGCTAGTGCTTTGATGCCACACAA
>JBMOKS010000553.1:1744-5928 GCA_049324355.1 Bacteroidota bacterium | reverse complement strand
TGGAGATGAATACACCCACCATCACAAACTGCCAATCGAGGTTGAAAGATAAAATTCCCCGTGCTAGCGTTGCCATCAGCGTAGCTTGCGGCGCCGGATATTTATCACTTCCAATAGCGTGCTGCAGGCCTTGTGCCACCATTTCAGGTGTGGGTGTATCTAATATGCGGATCACTACACCAATGGCGATAGACGAAACGATAGCGCCAATAAAGAGTGCAAGCTGTTGGTATTTGGGTGTGGCACCCACGATAAATCCGGTTTTGAGGTCTTGCGAAGTACCACCAGCGTTCGAAGCCGCGATACAGATCATACCACCGACCACGAGCGCCAGAGGTTCATAGAACTTGCCCGACCAGCCTACGCTCGTGAAGATCAAACAAGTGCCCATCAACGTAGCGATAGTCATACCCGAGATGGGGTTGTTGCTGGTTCCTACGAGCCCCACGATACGGCTGGAAACCGTAACGAAGAAGAACCCGAAGACCACGACGAGTATTCCGATCAAAAATTTCTGTCCGATTCCTTCTCCGGGAATTCCGGGCAGAATGGTTGTTAACAATACAAGACCGATACTTCCAATGATCACAACCATAAATGAAAGATCGCGCTCGGTTCTTTTTATGCTGGCTTCACTCTTCTCTTTCAAGGAAGCTATGCTTTCGCGGAACGAGCTCACGATGGTGGGAATGGTTTTCATCAGCGTTATAAATCCACCCGCGGCTACCGAACCTGCGCCGATCTGGCGGATGTAAGCCCGATAGATAGCGTCTGCATAACTTCCGAACGAGTGAGTTTCAGGATCCCAAGCGCCGGGGCCACCGGATTTAGTGATGTCGGCCAGGTATCCAAGCTTCACCAATTGAAGCGCGATGACATCCGGCGAAACCAGTGTTGCCAATAGTGGCGTAATAGCCCACCATGCCAGCACAGAACCTGCCACCAACACACCCGAGATGCGTGGACCAATGATGTAACCTACGCCCAAATACTCTGGCGTGATCTCTGCCCGCGTTGCCGCAGAAGGCCAGTACTTGTTTGCTTGTGTAGTAACAAATGCTGGTATTTCGGCAATGAAGTGAAACACTTTCTGCAGAATAGCATAAGCCAATGCTACCCCCATCCCAATAAAGGCTGTACGGGCAAAGACGCCACCTTTTTCGCCTGCCTGTAAAACAGAAGCGCAGGCCGTCCCTTCGGGATAAGGAAGCGTGCCATGTTCTTTTACGATCAACGATCTCCGGAGCGGGATCATCATCATCGTTCCCAACATACCGCCAAAGGCAGCCAGGATAAGAATTGTTAAATAATCAAAATAACCTTCACCGACGCTGGTGCCATTGGCACCGGGTGACAGAAACAAAAATCCAGGTAGTGTAAAAGCCACGCCTGCGGCGATAGACTCGCCCGCCGAGCCTGTGGTTTGAATAATATTGTTTTCAAGGATGGTTGTCTTCAGAAATTTACGTCCCAACGTAATGGCGATCACGGCGATAGGGATAGATGCCGTTACGGTAAGACCTGCTCTTAATGCGAGGTATACCGTAGATGATCCAAAAAGTATACCGAACAGCGAACCGAAGATGATAGACTTGGCGGTGAACTCGGCGATATTTTGCTCTGGCGCCACATAGGGCTTGAAGGATTTGGTCTCTTCCATAGGTCAGGTTAAAAAACGAATTATAAAAAATACTATCGGATGTTACCCATCCATTTGCGTAAGGGTTTGCTGATGAGAAGCACTACGACGCCGGCGACGAGCATCACTTTGACCACTTGCCAGAACAGGTCTACCAGCATGGGCGGATTGGCGCTGATGGCGGCATCGTCAAATTCTCCGGCAAATAACCCCGCAAGCAGGTTTCCAAACGCCAGCGACATAAACCATATACCCATCATTTGTCCCACCAGTCGCTTTGGCGACAGTTTTGTTACCGCACTGAGTCCCACGGGATAGAGACATATTTCTCCAAAAGTGTGCAGCAGGTATGTGAGTACTAACCAGTTTGGCGAGGCCTCATTGGTCAGGGCACCATCGCCAATCACAAGTTGTGAAGCCCACATCATGGCTGCAAAACCGGCGCCCATGAAAAGAAGACCCAGCGCAAGCTTTACCGGCGTAGACGGATTGAGTTTATGTTCGGAGAGCCAAACCCATAGCCACGCGAATATCGGAACGAAAATAAAAACCTGTATGGCAGGCACGGATTGAAACCATCCGGCGGGAAACTCGAACCCAAACAAGTTCAGATCGGTATAGCGGGCTGCGAATAATGTAAGAGAACCACCTTGCTGCTCATATCCGGCATAGAACATGACCGAGGCCATAAACAGTATGGCGATCACTGTAATCTTCTTTTTCTCGTCAGTTTCCATTTTTTCGAAAATGAAGAGGTAAAGGAAATACGCCACGAAGGTTCCGACCATGAGGAACGTTGATGCCTTGGCGATTCTCACGGGATCCAGCACGACGGTGCCGGTAAACAGCAGCGCCAGGAAGGCGACCAACACAGTACCAAAGACAAACAGCCCTATGCGCACATTCTTTTCGCGATTTTGCTGCTTCAGGGGATCGGCCAGTTTCACGGGCTCGAGTCCGGCGGTTCCCAAATATTTTTCGGTGAGCTTATACTGGATTAATCCCAGGAACATTCCCAACCCGGCCGCAGCAAATCCATAGTGCCAATTAATTTTTTCGCCGAGATAGCTGGTAATCAACGGGGCGAGAAATGCGCCGAGGTTGATACCCATGTAGAAAATGGAGAAACCTGCGTCGCGTTTTGCCTGCTCGTCGGCCGGATAAAGCTCACCTACAAGGCTGCTGATATTGGGCTTGAGCATGCCGGTGCCCATCACAATGAATAACAAACCGAGGAAGAAGGTCTGAGTAAAGGGAAATGCCAGGCAAATATGTCCCAGGGTGATGATACAGCCGCCAATAAAGATCGATTTACGAAGTCCGAAGAATTTGTCGGCGAGCCAGCCGCCGGGAAGGGCGAGCAGATAAACGAACATGGTGTAGAGGCCGTAAATGGCGCCGCCGGTTTTTTCGTCGAGGCCCATTCCGCCCTTTTCTATAGAAGTTACCATGAATAAAAGCAGCAGTGCGCGCATGCCATAGTAACTAAATCGCTCCCACATCTCAGTAAAGAACAACGTGGCCAACCCGCGGGGGTGGCCGAAGAAACTTTTGTCAGAACTCATTCAATAAAACAATCAATAAGTGGTATGAAATTTTACCGTAATAATATTTTAAAGCGGCCAAAGTAGGCCGATAAATTCACTTTCGCAAATACGTGTGCGTTCACACAATATTAATTAAAATTAGAATGCAAACGATTGAAATGACGTCTATTTGGCCTATCTTTGATACCCTCATTAACCCAAGACACACATGTTAGAATTAGGAACAAAACCGGGCAATGCCACGGTAAAGGATCTAGGTATTTCGGATGGCATTGCGCATTGGAACCTTCCGCCCGATCAACTGTCTGCGATGGCTGTTAAACAAGGTCAAGCCGTGATCACAAATACCGACGCGATCGCAATCGACACGGGTGAGTTCACCGGTCGTTCACCAAAAGACAAATTCACCGTAAAAGACGAAGTAACTGCAAACTCCGTATGGTGGAATAATTTCAATATCCCCTTCGAACCTGCCAAGTTTGATCAACTCTACATCAAAATGATTCGTTATTTCGAAGGCAAGGAGTTCTACGTACGCGATGCCTATGCTTGCGCCGACTGGCGTTATCGCATGAACATCCGCGTGATCAACGAATATGCATGGTCTAACCTCTTCGTTTACAATATGTTCCTGCGGCCCACCCACGACGAACTGAAGACCTTCAGCGCAGAATGGCTGATCCTGAATGCGCCTGGTTTCAAGGCCGATCCGGTTGAAGACGGAACCCGCCAGCACAACTTCTCGATCATTGATTTCAAGCGCAAGATCATTCTGGTCGGCGGCAGCGGTTATACGGGCGAGATCAAAAAAGGCGTGTTCACCGCCTTGAATTTTATTCTCCCCCACCAGAAGAACGTGTTATCGATGCACTGCTCAGCCAATATTGGCGAAAAAGGTGATACCGCGGTCTTTTTTGGCTTATCGGGAACGGGTAAAACTACCCTTTCGGCAGATCCTAACCGCAAGCTGATTGGCGACGATGAGCATGGATGGACCT
>JBMOKS010000553.1:0-1734 GCA_049324355.1 Bacteroidota bacterium | reverse complement strand
TCAACTTCGAAGGCGGATGTTATGCCAAAACCATCGACCTCACTGAAGAAAAAGAACCTGATATTTTCAGGGCGATCAAAAAGGGCGCATTATTGGAAAATATAGTATTCAAAAAAGGCACAAATGAGGTAGACTACGCCGATGGCTCCAGGACCGAAAACACGCGTGTGAGCTACCCTCTCGACCATATTCGTAATATCGCCGTGCCTTCTATGGGATTAAACCCAAAGAACATATTCTTCCTGACCTGCGATGCCTACGGCGTGTTGCCCCCTATATCAAAACTCACCCCGGGACAGGCGGCATTCCATTTCATCAGCGGTTATACCGCTAAAGTTGCCGGAACAGAAGCCGGTGTAACAGAACCTACAACGACATTCTCGGCATGCTTTGGCGCACCGTTTATGCCCTTGCACCCCACCAAGTATGCCGAAATGCTGAGCAGGAAAATGCAGCAAGCCAACGTAAACGTTTGGCTGGTAAACACAGGCTGGTCTGGCGGCGCTTATGGCGTTGGCAAGCGGATGAGCCTGAAATATACACGGGCACTGATCACCGCCGCCTTGAATGGGGATCTGGATCACGTAGCCTTTGAAAATCATGAAGTGTTTGGCGTAGCCATGCCCAAATCTTGTCCGGGCGTTCCTGCTGAGATCCTCAGCCCAAGAAACACCTGGTCAGACAAAGAAGCCTACGATCAGAAGGCAAGCTCTCTTGCAGACGCCTTCTTGAAGAATTTTGAGAAATTCTCTGAATTCGCCAATGAAGAGATCATGGCTGGCGCACCCAAAGCAAGCTCTAAGGTGCACGCCTAAAACTCGCTGGCTTTGAAAACCCAGACCGTTCCGTTTCACGCGGAACGGCCTTTTTTATTGCTTTTTAATGAACAGGAACGATTTTTTTTACACCCTTGTACCGTTTCGAAACAATTTCGCTTGCAAGTATTTTGCAAACTGCATATACTTCAAGTTCAATTAGTTTATGTTTCACTAATAAGATTGTAATCTATGACGAAATGTGTTAAGATTCTTTTGCCCCTGCTTTTATTCACCGCAGTGTTAGCCAAAGCACAGACTTCAACAACTGCTGCTGCACAACCAGCTATCAGCGATGACGACCTAAAAAAGTATGCTGTAACGATGGACTCCATAAAAGGAATGCAGACCACGTTGCAAGGCATCATTGCCAAGATGGTGCAGGAAAGCAAAGCCATCTCCGTGCAGCGCTTCAACGAACTCAACAAGATCGCCGATAATGAAGCGAAGTTGGCGGAAGCAAAAGCAACTCCGGAAGAGATCGGTTTCCTGAAGGAGGTTGC
Source organism: Bacteroidota bacterium (assembly GCA_049324355.1). GTDB lineage: Bacteria > Bacteroidota > Bacteroidia > Cytophagales > Cyclobacteriaceae > Chryseosolibacter. Next base: position 416 of record JBMOKS010000553.1, on the reverse strand, counting down.
CGCAAAGAGAAAAGAAGAAACCGCGCGGATCAATTCGACCTATCAGGGTCTTGCAAAAGATTTTGTAGGACTTAAAGTATTTAATGTCATCAAAAAGAAGCTTGAAACGGATACTGAATTAAAAGCTAAATATGATACCATGCTGAAAGATCTCAGCTCAAAACAAGGCTGATCAAGCCGCTATAAAACTTTAAAATCCAAGAGGTAAGTCTTCACAGGCTTACCTCTTTTTGTTGGAGATGCACTTGCATGGGGGTGCAATGGATTGCGACCCAACACAGGAAATTCATTATCTTTGCCGGCTTATGAGGCTTGTCTTCCCTGAAAATTTTGCATTTGGCACCAGTACATCCGCCTATCAAATCGAGACGGCGTTTGACCACGACTGGGTGAATGTGCATTCGCGCGACGGCCAC